>NZ_JAPDBT010000004.1:0-298359 GCF_027705405.1 Aeromonas sp. QDB34
TTCGACACTCTTTATCCGCCCCCGGTCTTCACTTTTAAATGGTTCAGGTCAGGCGACAACTATTCTGACACCGGGGGGGTGACCGATCTCTATCAGGGCAAGGCGCCCACCAGCGGCGACATGGCGGCGGCTCAGTCCCAGGCCCTGGGCGAGGTGCTGATCAAGGTGACCGGCAAGCGCGACATTCTGACCCAGCCGGCGGTGGTCAAGGCGCTGGCGGCCCCCGGCGAGTTCGTGCAGCACTACGGTTATCAGGACGTGGGGCCGGTGAAGTTTCTCAAGGCCGATTTCGATGTGGCCAAGGTCAATGCCCTGGTGGCCGAGAGCAAGTTCGCCCTGCTGGGCCCGGCTCGGCCACAAGTGGCCATCTGGCTGGTGATCAATGAAGGGGAGCGGCGCATTCTGCCGGATCAGTCCAGCGATGGCTGGGCTGCCGCCCTGCGTACCCAGGCCCAGGCCATGGGCCTGCCGGTCAGCATTCCCTTGATGGATCTCGATGACAACATGGCGGTCAACGCCACCGACGTCTGGGGCCGTTTCGCCGACCCGATTCTCAAGGCGAGCCAGCGCTATGGTGCCGAGATGGTGGTGCTGGGCAAGCTGACGCCCGATGGCAAGGAGGAGGGCAAGTGGAGCATCGACTGGGGACTCTACGGCCCCAAAGCGGGTGGTGAGCTGAGCGAACTGACCAAGGGCGAGGGCGCCGGTACCCAGGCCGAGGTGGCGCAGACGTTCGCCGATGCCCTGGCAGGCTGGCTGGTGCAGAACTACGGGGTGCGTATCTCCGGTGTCGCCTCCAGCCAGACACTGGTGGTGGAGGGGCTGTCCGGCATCGACGGCATGATCACGGTACAGAAGATGTTGCAGGGGATGGCCAGCGTCACCAAGGTGGAGATTGGCAAACTGGAGGGGGACAAGGTGACCTTCAACCTGAGCCTGCAAGGGGACAAGGCCGAGCTCATCCGCGGGCTGCAGCTGGAGAGCCGGTTGCGCCAGCTGGCGGATACCCCAGAGGGGCTGAGCTATCAATGGTCGCAGCCCTGATCCTGGCGAGGATCCTGACCGGCTGGTCGCGCACAACCAGCGTGAGCTCAAGGTGCGGTTTTTCGCGCCGGCCAAGGAGTAGCCGCTTTCGTTAGCAATGGTCGCAGCCTGGATCCTTTCTGAGGATCCACACCGCCCGGCATCGTCCGGGCGGTTCTCTATCCGCCTTCGCGATGATACACTTGCCCGCAAATATCACAGTCAAAGCCCAACGAGTGAAGCAACCGGCCCAACTGTCTTTAGCCGTACAACTACCGGATGATGAGACCTTCGTCAGTTTTTATCCCGGCAACAATGCTCATCTGATCACCGCTCTCAAAAATGCGGCCATTGGTCAGGGCTCACCTTTCCTCTATTTCTGGGGGGCCAAGGGATCGGGCCGCTCCCATCTGCTGCACGCTACCTGCGCCGAGGTCAATGCCCGCGACGCCGCAGCCGCTTATCTCTCCCTCGATCAGTTCGAACAGCTGGATCCCAGCATGCTCGACGCCCTCGAAAGCCTGCCGCTGGTCTGCCTCGACAGCCTGGAGGCGATCGCCGGCAATGCGCTGTGGGAGCGGGCCCTGTTCGATTTTTACAACCGCTGGCAGGAGAAGGGCGAGGGTACCCTGGTGGTGACCGGTTGCAGCGCGCCGCGCAAACTGGGGCTGCAACTGCCGGATCTCGCCTCGCGGCTGGACTGGGGAGTGAGCTTCCACCTCGACGAGCTGGACGACGAAGGCAAGCTCAGTGCCCTGCAGCTGCGTGCCGAGCTGCGGGGCTTCAAACTGCCCATCGATGTGGGCCGCTTCCTGCTCAACCGTCTCTCGCGCGACATGCGTACCCTGCTCACCACTCTCAATCAGCTCGACAACGCCTCCTTCCGTGCCAAGCGCAAGCTGACCATCCCCTTTGTCAAAGAGATCCTCGAGCTCTGAGCCCTTCGGGTGTACTTGAGCGCGAGCGACGCCGAGGCAATGAATAAAAAGAAACCCCGGCCACTGGCCGGGGTTTTGCTATCTCAAGGACTCTCTCAAAGAGTGCTACCTATCAGTGGAACTGATCTTCTTCGGTGGAGCCGGTCAGCGCGGTCACCGAGGATTGGCCGCCCTGAATGACGGTGGTCACCTTGTCGAAGTAACCGGTACCCACTTCCTGCTGGTGTGCCACGAAGGTGTAGCCCCGCTCGGCAGCGGCGAACTCGGGCTGCTGCACCATCTCGACATAGTGCTTCATCCCTTCGCCACGGGCGTACTGGTAGGCCAGCTCGTACATGTGGAACCACATGTTGTGGATGCCCGCCAGGGTGATGAACTGGTACTTGTAGCCCATGTCGGACAGCTCCTGCTGGAAGCGGGCGATGGTGGCATCGTCCAGGTTCTTCTTCCAGTTGAAGCTCGGCGAGCAGTTGTAGGCCAGGATCTTGTCCGGGTACTGGGCCTTGATGGCTTCGGCAAACTTGCGTGCCTCGTCCAGATCCGGCTTGGCGGTTTCGCACCACACCATGTCGGCGTAAGGGGCATAGGCTAGACCACGGGAGATGGCTTGCTCGATACCGGCCTGCACCTTGTAGAAGCCTTCTGAGGTGCGCTCACCGGTCAGGAAGCCGGCATCGTACGGATCGGCGTCCGTGGTCAGCAGGTCGGCGGCGTTGGCGTCGGTACGGGCGATCACCAGGGTGGTGGTGCCGCAGACGTCGGCTGCCAGACGGGCCGCGATCAATTTCTGCACCGCTTCCTGGCTCGGTACCAGTACCTTGCCACCCATATGGCCGCATTTTTTCACTGATGCCAGCTGATCTTCGAAGTGCACGCCGGCGGCGCCCGCTTCAATCATCCCCTTCATCAGCTCGAAGGCGTTCAGCACGCCGCCGAAACCGGCTTCGGCATCCGCTACGATGGGCAGGAAGTAGTCGATGAAGCCCTTGTCCTGCGGGCCCACCTTGTTGGCCCACTGGATCTGGTCGGCACGGGCGAAGGAGTTGTTGATGCGCTCCACCACCGACGGCACCGAGTTGGCCGGGTAGAGGGACTGATCCGGGTACATGGTGGAGGAGAGGTTGTTGTCCGCCGCCACCTGCCAGCCGGAGAGGTAAATTGCCTCGATGCCCGCCTTGGCCTGTTGCACCGCCTGACCGCCGGTCAGCGCGCCGAGGCAGTTTACATAGCCTTTCTTGGCGCCGCCGTGGATCAGTTCCCACAGTTTGTCGGCACCGCGCTGGGCCAGGGTGTGCACCGGTTGCAGGCTGCCACGCAGGTTTACCACGTCTTCGGCGCTGTAGCCGCGCTTGATCCCTTTCCAGCGGGGGTTTTCCGCCCAGTCTTTCTCGATAGCCTGGATCTGTTGCTCACGGGTCAGTGCCATATCAGTTCCCTCTTTCATTGATTTCACGTTTCCATTGACTTGTTATTGGCGAGCCCCGCTGGGGAGGCCCGTAGTTCAGAGCCGCTCGTAACCGGGCAGCGTCAGAAAATCGATCAGCGTATCGGCGCAGGTGATCTGTTCCATCAGCTCGCTCGCCTCGGCGAAGCGGCCTGCCTGCCAACGCTCGGCCCCCACTTCGGCTTTGACCACCTCCTGCTCCTCGGCCAGCATCTGGCGGAACAGATCCTTGGTCACCACCTTGCCGTTCGACAGGCTCTTGCCGTGGCGGATCCACTGCCAGATGGAGGTGCGGGAGATCTCGGCGGTGGCGGCGTCTTCCATCAGACCGTAGATGGGGACACAGCCGTTGCCGTTGATCCAGGCTTCCAGGTATTGCAGCGCCACCCGGATGTTGGTGCGCATGCCCGCCTCGGTGCGCTCACCCTCGCAGGGGGCGAGCAGCTCGGCGGCCGTGATGGGGGCATCCTGCTCGCGCAGCACGCCTATCTGGTTGCTGGCGCCAGCCGGGATGGCGGCGTTGAACACCGCCATGGCGGTATCGGCAAGGCCGGGGTGGGCCACCCAGGTACCGTCGTGGCCGTTGTTGGCTTCACGCTCTTTATCCGCCTTCACCTTGGCAAATACCTGTTCATTCACGGCAGGATCTTTCGCCGGGATAAAGGCCGCCATGCCACCCATCGCCAGCGCGCCGCGCTTGTGGCAGGTCTTGATCAGCAGCCGCGAATAGGCGGACAGGAACGGTTTGTCCATGGTCACGACCTGGCGGTCCGGCAGGACGCGATCGGGGTGGTTCTTCAAAGTTTTGATGTAGCTGAAGATGTAATCCCAGCGGCCGCAGTTGAGGGCGACGATGTGATCCTTCATCTGATAGAGCAGCTCGTCCATCTCGAACACCGCTGGCAGGGTTTCGATGAGCACGGTGGCCTTGATGGTGCCGCGGGGCAGGCCGAATTTGTCCTCGGTCCAGGCGAACACTTCACTCCACCAGCGCCCTTCCAGATGGCTCTGCAGCTTGGGTACGTAGAAGTAGGGGCCAGAGCCCTTGGCCAGCAGTGCCTGATAGTTGTGCAGGAAGTAGAGAGCGAAGTCGAACAGGCCGCCGGGAATGGGGGCGCCATCGAAGGTGACATGTTTTTCCGGCAGATGCAGACCGCGCACCCGGCAGATAAGCACGGCCGGATCGGCGTTCAGGGTATAAGCCTTCCCTTCCGGGCTGGTGTAGGAGACGGTGCCGTTGACCGCATCGCGCAGGTTGATCTGACCCTCGATCACCTTGTTCCAGGCCGGTGCCAGCGAATCCTCGAAGTCCGCCATGAACACCTTGACGTTGGCGTTGAGGGCGTTGATCACCATCTTGCGCTCGACCGGGCCGGTGATCTCCACGCGGCGATCTTGCAGGTCGGCGGGAATGCCGCGCACCGTCCAGTCTCCGGCGCGGATGTGGGCGGTTTCAGGCAGAAAATCGGGCAGCTCGCCGCCGTCGATGCGGGCCTGGCGCGCCACACGTTGTTTCAATAATTCGTCCCGTTGGGGAGCAAAGCGTTCCACCAGTTCGGATACCAGGGCCACCGCATCCGGCGTCAGAATTTGCGCGTAATCGGGATGCGTCTCGCCCTGGATGCGCAGACGAGCGCTGCAGTGGGTCTGGGCCGGTGCCGACATAGGGTTCACTCCTTTGAGAATTACATTTTGAACTAATTAACTACGACTAAAGTCGATCCCTGTTTTTTCAAACTTCCCGTAACAACGGGGTAACACGATTCATAAGGTGCGAAATATTGCTCTATTCGTCAACAGGTTTTTTAAAACGCACGTTTTGGGCATGATGTTAAGTGGATGTTTATAAAGAACTTATGTGATTAGCGTAAAAACTCTATGCAGATGGTTATGCTCTTGTTTTTCATCCCCTGCCGGTGGCGGGTGGTGAGGGGGGATAGGGATGCCGGCATGTAAGTTATTACGTAATAAAATTACAAATGCAAAAACAAATCCCGACCTAACTCCAAGCTTCTAAAAAACACACGTATGAAATGAAAGATGTAAACCCAGCAGGCATATAACTCCTGCTGACATTAAGGAGAGAACGTTTGTTTAAAACAACCCAGGCTAAAAGGGGTCGAATGGGATCTGGTCGGCAGAGGATGAGAAAGTGAGGCGCAATAACGTAGGTTTGTATCACTTGGGTGGATGAGGCGCCTGGGGGCGGGGAGGGGATGTTGCAGTGGATATGACTACTGTCGTTTAGTTATTTAGCATTTTATTGTTATTTGTGTCAGCGGGCCATCCTGGCCCTCAAAGGAGGTAAAACGGGGCGCCATTTCCAGTGCCACTGCCATTTTCTCACGGTAGTTCAAGAGCTGCATGTCTGCGTCGTCGGCTCAGTAATCGTCGTCCGGGGCCGCCAGATCGACGACATCGAGCCGCACGACCGGGCCGTGTTCGGTCGCATACTGATTGGTTGCGGACTCGGTAGCCGGCTGGGGCAGAGGGGCGTACTCGGGTTGTGTGTCAACTGCTTTGGTCATGGGTGCTTGCCTCATTGATTGCAAGCCGGTCGGTGACTCCATCACCCGCGCTCCCACCTCCCTGTTTGAACTGCCGGCGGAAAAGTTGCGTATCCTAGCGGGACTCTTGAAAGGTTTCAAGTGGTTCTGAATGAAATTTGTACCACAACTGTGTGGTGACTCTGCGACAGGTTCACCCAGGAAGAGCGTTCAGCGGGTCGGCTGACGCGCTACGACAGTGGTGGCGGAAATATAAAACAGGCAAAAAAATAGCCCAGTCGCGAGACTGGGCTATTTTCGGGGAAATTGGTCGGTGTGAGAGGATTCGAACCTCCGACCCTCTACACCCCATGCAGATGCGCTACCTGGCTGCGCTACACACCGACGAGGTCAGTTCGAGCTGACGGAGGGAAGTCTAATGATCTGAGCAAATGGGTGCAACTCCTTTTTTATCAGGGAGATGCTGACTGCTTCTTTATTGTGCAGGCAAGATGCGACTTGGGGCTGTGGCGCAGATTTGGCATAATCGCCGCCCCGTATTGTGGGGATCCCGCCATCATGCTGCTTGGCGGTGTTACCCGGTTGCGGCCAATGGTCGGCAGGCAATCAAGCTGCAAGTGCATCGCCGACAACCCGTCACAGAGAGGAACCAGGGTGTGAAACCATCAGACGTCACAGAATCAGTGAGCCAGCGCGAGCAGGATGAACGCTGGATGCGCCATGCCATGGCGTTGGCCGAAAGGGCGGAGGGGATCGGCGAGATCCCGGTCGGGGCCGTGCTGATACTGGGTGACGAGATCGTGGGGGAGGGGTGGAACCGCTCCATCAGCGAGCACGATGCCTGTGCCCATGCCGAAGTGATGGCGATCCGGGCCGCCGGCGTTCGGCTGCAAAACTACCGTCTGCTCGATACCACCCTCTATGTGACGCTGGAGCCCTGCTGCATGTGCGCCGGTGCCCTCATCCACAGCCGGGTCAAGCGGGTAGTCTACGGTGCCCGTGACCTCAAGACCGGCGCGGCGGGCTCGGTGTTCGAAATATTGCAGGACCCGCGCCATAACCATGGGGTTGAACTGACCGGCGGTGTGCTGGCCGATGCGTGCTCGGCCCAGTTGTCGGATTTCTTTCGGCGGCGGCGCGCCGAGAAAAAGGCCGCCAGATTGGCACTGCAACAAAGCGGCGGCCCCGCCGACTGAGAACGGCGAAGTCGGCGAGGCCGCCTTCGCGTTTTATACTTTCCTGTATCTTCTTGTAAAACAGATGGTTGGCAATGCTGTTTGCCAGCGGATCCTGGTCTGAATTCCCCTTCAAAATAACCTCTTCCCAGAGGGCCTTGATGTAACAAAACTGTCATGCAACCGCCATATAATGCCGCCAAGCCTAGCTCACATTGAGGTTTTGCATGTCATCGGAATCGATAAACTTAGGTATGGCGGGCAGCAGAAAGCGCCGTATCAAGGATAAGTTGGCCAAGTACGGGGTCACCACGGGTGGTGCTCTGGTGCTGGTTGCTCTGTTGCTCATTTTCTTTTATCTGCTCTATGTGGTGAAACCCATCTTCAATGGCGCCACGATGGAGCCGACCGCGTCATTTACCTTGCCCGTGGCGGGCAAGACCGCCTGGCTCGGGGTGGAAGAGCAGAACGAGATTGGCTATCGCTTCAGCGACAAAGGCCAGGTCAACTTCTTCGCCGTCCAGGGGGATGGCAAGGTCAAGGTGGGCCAGGTGCTGGGTCAGGCACAGGTGAAGGGTGACATCACCGCCGTCGCCCCGCCCGCGCCAGGCCAGAAGCTCATCGCCTATGGTTTCGCCGATGGCAAGGCCCAGGTGGTGCAGCCCTATTTCAAGGTCTCCTATCCCAACGACGTGCGGGTCATCGAGCCCAGCCTGCAGTCCCCCTTCGGTGAAGAACCGGTGGTGGTGGACCCCCAGGGCAAAGCGCTGACGCTCATGGTGTTTGAAGCCACCAAGGACAAGATGGCCACCGCCGCCGTGACCGCCGATGGTCGTGGCGTGATGGCGGTGATGAGCGGCGAGGAGAACTTCCTCTCCGGTGACATCGAGTGGAGCGCCCAGAACTACGGCATCCCGTCCCTGCCGCGTCATGTGGATCAGATGTTGCTGACCCCCAACCTGCGCATTCTGTTCGTGCGCGAAGGCAACCGCCTCTCCGTCTACGACATTCACAACCTCAATGACATCTCTCTGCGCGATGTCATGGAGATCAATGCCCCCAACGCCAACGTGACCCGGGTCGAGCTGCTCTCCGGTGCCTCCTCCCTGCTGGTGGGCAACGACAACGGCGTCATCTCCCAGTGGTTCGAAGTGGCCCGGGATGGCAAGCGCCAGTTCACCCAGATCCGTGACTTCAAGGGCGATGGTGCCGTGGCGCAGCTGACCCCGGAGCACTTTCGCAAGGGCTTCATCAGTGCCGACAAAGAGGGCACCGTCAGCTTCTTCCACGCCACCGGCGAGACCAAGCTGCTGAGCGAGAAGGTGGAGGGCGGCGCCCTGTCGGCCCTGGCCATCTCCCCCCGTCACAACGTGCTGCTGATGCAGCAGGGCGATGCCTTCAAGCTGTTCGCGGTGGAGAACGAGCACCCCGAGGTGACCTGGTCGGCCCTCTGGCAACAGGTGTGGTATGAAGGCTATCCCGAGCCCCAGTACGTGTGGCAGTCCACCTCCGCCAGCAACGACTTCGAAGCCAAGCTGAGCCTGGTGCCGCTGGTGTTCGGTACCCTCAAGGCCTCCTTCTATGCCATGGTGTTTGCGGTGCCGCTCGGCGTCGCCGGTGCCATCTACACCGCCTACTTCATGTCGGCGGGGCTGCGCAAATACGTCAAGCCGACCGTCGAGATCATGGCGGCGCTGCCGACCGTTATCCTGGGCTTCCTGGCCGGTCTGTGGCTGGCACCCATCATCGAGGGGGCGCTGCCCGGCGTGGTGTTGCTGCTGATCCTGCTGCCGATGGGGATGCTGCTGACCGCCTTGATCTGGAACTACCTGCCGGAGCGCGGCAAATCCTGGCTGCCGGAAGGGTGGCACGCCATCTTGCTGATCCCGGTGCTGCTGCTGATTGGCTGGGGCGCCTTCGCGGTGAGCCCGCTCATCGAGAACGCCTTCATGCACGGCGATTCGCGCATCTGGCTGACCCACGAGATGGGCATCAAGTTCGACCAGCGCAACTCGCTGGTGGTGGGCATCGCCATGGGCTTCGCGGTCATTCCGACCATCTTCTCCATCGCCGAAGACGCGGTCTTCTCGGTGCCCAAGCACCTCACCCAGGGCTCGCTGGCGCTGGGGGCTACCCCCTGGCAGACCCTGAGCCGGGTAGTGATCCTCACCGCGAGCCCGGGCATCTTCTCGGCGGTGATGATGGGCCTTGGCCGCGCCGTGGGCGAGACCATGATAGTGCTGATGGCCACCGGCAACACGCCCATCATGGACTTCTCCATGTTCCAGGGGCTGCGTACCCTGGCCGCCAACATCGCGGTGGAGATGCCGGAATCGGAAGTGGGCAGCTCGCACTATCGGGTGCTGTTCCTCGCTGCCTTCGTGCTGTTCGTGTTCACCTTCTTGTTCAATACCCTGGCCGAGTTCATCCGTCAGCGGTTGCGTGAAAAATATAGCTCTCTGTGATGGGCTGCTCTGAAAGGACCGAGGAATCGACAATGGGTAAGTGGTTTAAATCGGGGGCCCCCTGGATCTGGATGACCGGCGGCGCCGTCAGTCTGAGTCTGGTAGCGGTACTGGGTCTGCTGCTGCTGATCGGCTGGCGTGGGCTGGTCTACTTCTGGCCCCATCCCATCTATGAGTGGCAACTGGAAGACGCCCAGGGCAACAAGAGCGTGCTGATCGGCGAAATCAACGACCGCGAGCTGGTGCCGGTAGAGCGGCTGCGGGCCGCCGGCCTGCCGCTGGAGGGGGAAGAGCGCGAGCTGCTGACCCGCTATCTTGTCAAGACCGGCAACCGCGAGTTCGTCGACCTGGACTTTCGCTGGGTGCTGGAGACCGACATCAAGTCCCAGAGCCTGCCGACCGAGCTGGCCATGGTGGAGCGTGCCACCAACGGCAACTTCTACGGCTACATCGTCGGGGTGAAAGAAGATGGCAAGGCGCTGACCGAGAACCTGCATCCTGCCCTGCAGCGGGTGCTGGCGCGGGCCAACGGTCTCTCCGAGCAGGCCGACGATCTGCAAAAAGGGGACATCGGCAGCATCAACTATCAGCTGGAGCGGCTGCGCCTCAAAGAGCGCAAGGCCGAGCTGGACGACAAGCTGACCGATCAGCTTAAAGCCGAGTTGGCGAGCGAGCGTCAGGCCCTCAACGACCGTTATCAGGTGCTGGAAAAAGAGCTGTTCTCCCTGCGTGCCCAGGCGGATAGAGACAGCATCACGGTCAAGGACATGCGCGGTGAACTGGTGTCCATGCCCATGTCCAAGGTGCTGGACGTGGTGTGGCCCAACGACATGAGTCTGCCGGCCAAGGTAGGCTACTGGTTCCACCAGATCGGCAAGTTCGTCTCCGACGATCCGCGCGAGGCCAACACCGAGGGCGGGGTGTTCCCGGCCATCTTCGGCACCGTGTTCATGGTGTTCCTGATGGCGATCATCGTGACTCCGCTCGGCGTGGTGGCGGCGGTCTACCTGCACGAATACGCGGGCAAGAACAGCCTGACCAAGATCATCCGCATCGCGGTGATCAACCTGGCGGGCGTGCCCTCCATCGTGTACGGCGTGTTCGGTCTGGGCTTCTTCGTCTACACCCTCGGTGGTTCGCTGGACCAGCTGTTCTATCCGGAAGCGCTGCCGAGCCCGACCTTTGGCTCCCCCGGTGTCATCTGGTCGGCGCTGACCCTGGCCATCCTGACCCTGCCGGTGGTGATCGTCTCCACCGAAGAGGGGCTGGCCCGGATCCCGAGCACCATCCGTCAGGGCTCGCTGGCACTGGGGGCCACCCAGGCCGAGACCCTGTGGCGTATCGTGCTGCCGATGGCGAGCCCGGCCATCATGACCGGCCTTATTCTGGCCATCGCCCGTGCGGCCGGTGAAGTGGCGCCGCTGATGCTGGTGGGGGTGGTGAAACTGGCACCGACCCTGCCGATGGACGGCAACTTCCCGTACCTGCACGTGGAGCGCAAGTTCATGCACCTGGGCTTCCACATCTATGACGTCGGCTTCCAGAGCCCCAACGTCGAGGCAGCGCGCCCGCTGGTGTACGCCACCTCCTTCCTGCTGGTGACGGTGATCGTCGGCCTCAACCTGACGGCCATCGGTATCCGCAACCACTTGCGTGAAAAATTCCGGTCGCTGGAACATTGATAGACCAGCACCACAGAGACGGGCAGGGAACGGGGTTCCCTGCCAGCCAAGCGTTCCGGCCGCGGGCAATGAGAGTGCCCGCCGCCACCGACAGATTTTGAGGTAACAGATGATCAACGTAACGACCGCATCCAGCCAGCACACCGCGACCGACCTGCTCAACCTGAGCCCGGAGCAGACCGCGCTGGAAGTGAAGGATCTCAACCTGTACTACGGCAACAAACAGGCGCTGTTCAACGTCAACATGAAGATCCCCAAGGGCCAGGTCACCGCCTTTATCGGCCCCTCCGGCTGCGGCAAGTCCACTCTGCTGCGCTGCATCAACCGGATGAACGATCTGGTGGAGATCTGCCGCATCGAGGGCGAAATCCAGCTGCACGGTCACAACATCTACGACAAGAGCGTCGATGTCTCCGCCCTGCGTCGTCAGGTGGGCATGGTGTTCCAGCGCCCCAACCCCTTCCCCAAGTCCATCTACGAGAACGTGGTCTATGGCCTGCGCCTGCAGGGCATCAACGACCGCCGCACCCTGGACGAGGCGGCCGAGCGCTCCCTGCGCGGTGCGGCCCTGTGGGACGAGGTGAAGGATCGGCTGCACGACAACGCCTTCGGCCTCTCCGGTGGTCAGCAGCAGCGACTGGTGATTGCCCGTGCCATCGCCATCGAGCCGGAAGTGCTGCTGCTCGATGAACCGACCTCGGCGCTCGACCCCATCTCCACCCTCACCATCGAGGAGCTGATCAACGAGCTCAAGAGCCAGTTCACCGTGGTGATCGTGACCCACAACATGCAGCAGGCGGCGCGGGTGTCGGATCAGACCGCTTTCATGTACATGGGCGAGCTCATCGAGTACTCGGACACCAACACCATCTTCACCACCCCGGCCAAGAAGAAGACCGAAGACTACATCACCGGTCGTTACGGCTAAGGGATGTTGGCGATGGAGATGAGCAAGATGAGCATCAACAAACAGATTACCGGTCAGTTCAACGACTAAGGCATACTCGGAGCATCAAGGATTATTTGTATGGACAATATGAACCTCAACAAACACATCTCCGGTCAGTTCAATGCCGAGCTCGAGAGCGTGCGCAACCAGGTGCTGGTGATGGGCGGGCTGGTGGAGCAGCAGCTGACCGACGCCATCGCGGCGATCCACGATCAGGATCTGGACGCGGCGCGCAAGATCGTGGCCAACGACCACAAGGTCAACGCCATGGAAGTGGCGATCGACGAGGAGTGCACCCGCATCATCGCCAAGCGCCAGCCCACCGCCTCCGACCTGCGGCTGGTGATGGCCATCATCAAGACCATCACCGATCTCGAGCGCATCGGCGATGTGGCGGACAAGATCGCCCGCATGCTGACCGACAACGCCAACAAGCCGCAGCCGCCGCTGGTGTCGCTGGAGAACATGGGGCGCCGCACCATCAAGATGCTGCACGACGTGCTGGACGCCTTCGCCCGCATGGATCTGGACGCGGCGTTGGCGGTCTACAAGGAAGATGACAAGGTGGACCGAGAGTACGAGTCCATCATTCGCGAGCTGATGACCTACATGATGGAAGATCCGCGTACCATACCTCAGGTGCTCAACGTGCTGTGGGCGGCGCGGGCCATCGAACGGGTAGGGGATCGCTGCCAGCACATCTGCGAGTACATCGTCTATTACGTCAAGGGCAAGGATGTGCGCCACACCAAGGCGGACGATCTGGGCACCCTGCTGGGGAAAGGGTGAGTCTGAGATGAATAAAAAGGCGCTTTGAGCGCCTTTTTTGTTGCCTTTTCAGTCAGTGCAAGATATCGCCACCCGCTTGGCGCTTTTCTGCTAGAATATGCCCCCTGTGTGAGTCCCGGATTGACTCACGGTCCGGCCCCCCGGACCCAGTTTGCCGTCTTGTGCTAAGGCGGCTGTTGCAATAGGTTAATCATGAGTTTTGCCGATAGTTTATTTTTCCTGATGCTGCTGGTCGCCGGCAGCGTGTTCTTCTCTCTCTCCGAGATCTCCCTCGCCGCCTCCCGCAAGATCAAGTTGCAGGTGATGGCCGATGAGGGCAACCGCCATGCCGAAAAGGTACTGGCACTGCAGGCCCAGCCGGGCAACTTCTTTACCGTGGTGCAGATCGGGCTCAACACCGTCGCCATCCTGGGCGGTATCCTGGGCGAGTCTGCCCTGAACCCGGCCATCAAGGAGTTCATCTCCGAGTTCTATCAGGGGCCCTGGCTTGGCGAGATCAGCTCGGCTGCCTCCTTCGTGTTCGTCACCGGCATGTTCATCCTGATCGCCGATCTGATGCCCAAGCGCCTCGCCATGACCATGCCGGAGCGGATCGCCGTGGTGGTGGTGCGCCCCATGCTGCTGTGCGTCACCCTGCTGATGCCGCTGGTGTGGCTGTTCAACGGCATGGCCAACGGCCTGTTCCGCCTGCTGCGCATCTCCATGGTGCGCAACGACGAGATCACCTCCGACGACATCTATGCGGTGATGGATGCGGGCGCCGAAGCGGGCGTCATCCAGCGCGAGGAGCACCAGCTCATCGAGAACGTGTTCGAGCTGCAGTCCCTCGGCGTCACCTCCGCCATGACCGCGCGCGAGAGCCTCATCTACTTCACCCTGCAAGAGGGCGAGGAGAGCATCAAGGCCAAGATTGCGGAGCACCCCCACAACAAGTTCCTGGTGTGTGACCACAACCTCGACAGCATCAAGGGCTTCGTCGACTCCAAGGAGCTGCTGATCCGGGTCATCAGCGGCCAGAGCATCGATCTCAACAGCGGCTCGCTGGTGCAGAATGTCATCATCATTCCCGACACCCTCAACCTCTACGAGGCGATGGAGTACTTCAAGAACCATCGTGGCGATTTTGCCGTGGTGATGAACGAGTACGCTCTGGTGGTGGGGATCGTCACCATGAACGACCTGATGAGCACCGTCATGGGCGAGTGGGCCACCCACGTGGTGGAAGAGCAGATCGTGCAGCGGGACGAGAACTCCTGGCTGGTGGACGGGGTGACCCCCATCTCCGACGTGATGCGCGCCTTCGACATCGAGGAGTTCCCGGAAAACCAGAATTATGAAACCATCGCCGGCTTCATCATGTACATGCTGCGCAAGATCCCCAAGCGAACCGACTCGGTCAAATACGCCGGTTACAAGTTCGAAGTGGTGGACATCGACAGCTACAAGATTGACCAGCTGCTGGTCACCCGGGTCGAGCCCACGCCGGCCGAGAAACCCGCTCAGGAATCGTAAAAGGAGCTAGTTAGCAATCATGAAGATGCAGTCTCATTCCCGTGCGCTGGCCTGTGTGGCGCTCGCCCTGGCACTCGGTGCCTGCAGCCAGAGCGCGCCGCGCAAGGCCACCACAGTCGCCAAACCGGCAGCCCCCAAGGCGGCCGTGGTCGTGCCGCAGCAGGACCCGGATGCGGTGGTGCAAAGCGCCGTGGCGGAGCCGAGCCCGGTGTTCGACGAGGAGTATCACGGCCCGGATCAAGGATCGCTCGAGTCGGTGACCGCCCTGTTTGCCCGTGGCTACATCGAATCGGCCATGCGCGAGACCATGCTGGCGGCGGTGCACAGCGACTACCCGCTGCTCGGCATGCGGGACGTGCGCCTGACCGATCCGGTGGCCAAGTTCCTCACCTCCGCCCAGGCACGCACCACGGCTCACGACTACCTCTATGCCGGGGTGCAGCGCCGGTTGGGCCGCCCGCTCAGCCCCGCCCAGTGGGAGCAGATCTGGCAGGGATATCCCCAGCAGGGTCGGGTGTCCGACTGGGTCAAACAGACCAAGCGGGTACTGGCCGGGCGTTGAGCCGCCAGATCATCTGTTGCCACAAGAGGCCACCTTCGGGTGGCCTCTTGTCGTTTCTCATCCCGGTGTTGAGCTTTCAACAGCCATACCTCCCTTCCTTTGCCGCTATCTCCCTGAGCTTGTTCAGATTTGTTCGTAGCACCCGATTGCCTCTTGTTCTACTTTGGGTCATGATGAAAAGGCATTCTAGCCGTCTAGATGTTTTGATGGCTTTTTTGGCTCAACACAATAAATACCCGTCACGACGGGGACACGCAGAGAGACAGAGATGGATACAAAGGATTTGTGGGTACTGGATGGTGGCATGGGACGCGAGCTGGCACGGCGGGGCGCGCCGTTTCGCCAGCCGGAGTGGTCGGCGCTGGCCCTGATGGAGGCCCCCGAGACGGTGCGCGAGGTGCATCAGGCCTATGTGGCGAGCGGGGCCCGGGTCATCACCACCAACAGCTATGCGCTGGTGCCGTTTCATATCGGTGACGCGCGTTTTGTGGCAGAGGGGGAGGGGCTGGCGGCGCTGGCCGGCCAGCTGGCCCGCGAGGTGGCCGACGAGCAGCCTGGTCGCGTGCAGGTGGCCGGCTCCTTGCCGCCGCTGTTTGGTTCCTACCGCGCCGACTTGTTCGACGCAGGCAGGGCGAGCGATCTGGCGACCCCGCTTATCCGGGCGCTCTCCCCTCACGTGGATCTCTGGCTGGCGGAGACCATGAGCCTGATTGCCGAGCCGCTGGCCATCCGGGCCCTGCTGCCCGAGGATGGCAAGCCGTTCTGGGTCTCCTTCACCCTGGAAGACGAGGCGCCGGGCAGTGAGCCGACCCTGCGCTCCGGCGAGCGAGTGGCCGATGCGGTTACCGCGCTGGCATCGGCCGGGGTGGACGCCATCCTGTTCAACTGCTGTCAGCCCGAGGTGATCGAAGAGGCGCTCAGGGTGGCCGGTGCCGCTTTGCAAGAGCAGGGTCGCAGCGACATCCGGCTCGGCGCCTATGCCAACGCCTTCCCGCCCCAGCCCAAGGAGGCGACCGCCAACGACGGGCTGGACGAGATCCGCACCGATCTGGGACCGCTGGATTACCTTGGCTGGGCCGAGCGCTGGCGCACCGCCGGGGCAAACCTTATCGGCGGTTGCTGCGGCATCGGGCCGGAGCATATCCAGGCCCTGGCCAGCCGGCTGCGCTAAGGAGAGCCCATGAAAGAGAGCAAGATCGGGCTCTGGTCCCTCACCGCGCTGGTGTTCAGCTCCATGGTGGGGGCGGGGATCTTCAGTCTGCCGCAGAACATGGCCGAGGTGGCGGGCGCGCGCGCCGTGCTGATCGGCTGGGGGGTGACCGGGGTGGGCATCCTGGCGCTGGCCATGAGTTTTCTGTATCTGTCGCGATTAAGGCCGGATCTTGATGGCGGCATCTACAGCTATGCCCGCGCCGGTTTCGGCGATCTGGTGGGTTTCTTCTCCGCCTGGGGCTATTGGCTCTGCGCCACCATCGGCGTGGTGGGCTATCTGGTGATCGCCTTCGCGGCGCTGGGCAGCTTCGTCGACACCCCGGAGCGGGTCTGGTTTGGCGAGGGCAACACCCTGGCGGCTTTTGTCGGCGAGTCCTGCATTCTCTGGGCGGTGCACCTGCTGGTGGCCCGCGGCGTGCAACAGGCGGCCCTGTTCAACCTGGTGGCGACCCTGGCCAAGAGCCTGCCGCTGCTGCTGTTCATCCTGTTCGCCTGCTACTGGTTCGACCCGGTCACCTTTGTGGCGGATCAGCAGGGCAGTACCCTGGCGACACCGGTCTCCGAGCAGGTGCGCAACACCATGCTCATCACCCTCTGGGTCTTCACCGGCATCGAGGGGGCGGCGGTGCTGTCGGCCCGGGCCAGACACAAGCGGGACGTGGGCACGGCCACCGTGCTCGGGGTGGTGCTGGCGCTGCTGCTCTATGTGCTCATCTCGGTGCTGGCGCTCGGGATCCTGAGTCGCCCCGAGCTCGCGGCCCTGCCCAACCCCTCCATGGCGGGGTTGATGGCCCAGATGACCGGCTCCTGGGGCAAGCTGCTGATCAGTGTCGGCCTTATCGTCTCGGTACTGGCCTCCTACGTGAGCTGGACCCTGTTCTCGGCCGAGGTGCCGTTCAGCGCGGCGCGCCACGGCGCCTTCCCGGCCATCTTCCAGCGCCAGAACCGCAACGGCACCCCGATCGCATCGCTGTGGCTCACCAGTCTGACGGTGCAGGGCTGCCTGCTGCTGGTGTGGCTGCTAGGCAAGGGTTACACCAACCTGCTGCTCATTTCTACCTCGATGATCCTGGTGCCCTACCTGTTGATCGGTCTGTTCCTGCTCAAGCTCTCCTTGCGTGGGGAGGGCAATGGCCTGATGCGGGCGGTAGCGCTGGTGTCGAGTGGTTACGGCCTCTGGCTGCTCTACGCCGCCGGCGTGGAGTACCTGCTGCTCTCCTTGCTGCTCTACGGGCCGGGTCTGCTGCTGTTTCTCTACAGCCGCCGCCAGCTGGGGGCGGAGCTGCGACTCAGCGGGCGCGAGCGGCTGCTGGCCGGAGTGACGCTGCTGAGCTTGATCCCCGCCATCTGGTCTTTTGCTCACGTCTGACCGGGTTGTGACCCAATGCAAGAGAGCGCCCAGGGGCGCTCTCTTTTTGTCTGCGACATGCACTTGTGTTAGCGGCGGCAAGGGGTTAGCGGCTGGCGGGGCCGGCGGGTTTGCCAAACAGCACCGCGAGCTTTTGCCGCCAGGGCAGGCCGCGGGCCTCTTGCAGCATGTCGCGCCACTCGTGGAAGGTGAGGGTGAGCGGGTTGAAGCTGTGGATGGGCTTGGTGATGCCGAAGCGACACGGCTCGGCCGGGTCTTCTTCCACGAAGGTGCCAAACAGCCTGTCCCAGATAATGAGCACGCCGGCGAAGTTGCGGTCTATGTATTTGGCGTTGCTGGCGTGGTGCACCCTGTGGTGGGAGGGGGTGTTGAAAACCCACTCCAGCCTGCCGAGCTTGCCCACCACCTGGGTGTGGACGAAGAACTGAAAACCCAGGCTGAGCAGCACGGTGGCCACCACCGCCTCGGGCGGGAAGCCGATGAGGATCATCGGGATCCAGAACAGCCACATGCCGGAGACCGGGTACATCAGGCTCTGGCGAAAGGCGGTGGAGAGGTTGAGCCGCTCCGAGCTGTGGTGCACCACGTGGGAAGCCCACAACCAACGCACGTGGTGGCTGGCGAAGTGGAACAGCCAGTAGCAGAGATCCTGCAACAAAAAGAGCAGCAGCAGGCTCCAGAGGTTGAGATCGATATCCAGCAGCCGCCAGCCCCAGAGGGCGTCGTAGAGGTAGGCGATGGCGATGGCCGTCAGCGCGTCCCCCCCTTGATGCATCAGTGCCAGGGTGGCGTTGGCGAAGAGATCCTTCCACTGGTAGCCGGCGGTGGGATAGGCGGCGCCATGTTTGCGCAGATAGAGCATCTCCCAGCCGATGAAGGCCAGAAAGAGCGGCGAGAGGTAGAGCAGGATCAGTTGCACATCCATGTCGGGTATCCAGTCAGAGCAATTGCTCTCCAGCATAAAGGATGAATTTAATCTTTCATTAACAATTTTCACCCGGTGGCCGTCGCCATCTGACGCTGGCGGTGGGAGTCCGCAAACGCATTGCCATGAAAGGGCGTGATCGCCCTCTGAGGCCATGGCGCAGTGACTATGCTTGATGAGGTTTTCTACCTCTGGAGTGGCAGATGATGCGGCTGTGGTGTTGTTTGTTGATGGGAGTCTGCCTGCTGGCGCAGGCCAAGACCCGGGTCGAGATCCTGGCCGATGCCAACTATCCACCCTACTCCTGGCAGGAGGGGGAGGAGGTGAAGGGGATCTATGCCGACATAGTGCGCAGCGTGACGGCCTCCATGGATGAGTACGAGGTGGTGCTCAAGGCCATGCCCTGGCGGCGGGGTCTCAGCATGGTGGAACAGGGCAGTGCCTTCGCCATCTTTCCACCCTACTATCAGCCCGACAGCCGCCCCTGGATGTGGCCTTACTCCCAACCCCTGCTCGACGAGGAGCTGGTGGTGATGTGCGGCGCCGGGGTGGCGGTCAATACCCCGCAGGCACAGTTCCCGGCCGATTACTACGGGCTGCGCTTTGGCATGAATGCCGGTTTCACCATCGGTGGCGCCTCCTTCTGGCAGGCGGTCCAGCAGCAGAAGATCGGGTTGGAGGAGGTGAAGAGCAACCGGGAGAACCTGCTCAAGATAGTACGCGGCCGGGTGGACTGTACCGTCAACGATCGCCTCTCCCTGCTCTATGAGCTGCTCAACATGATCAAGGGCAACCAGCTGGCGGTGGCCGACATGTCCCAGCTCAAGCAGGGGCCGGTGCTCAGCAAGGAGCAGGGGTTTCTCGGCTACAGCCGCAAGGGGGAGTTCGACTTCAAGGAGGACTTTGCCGAGCAGTTCGACAAGCGGCTCTACGATCTCAAGAAGCGGGACGGGATCCGAACCATAGTGGAGCGTTATCTGGGAAAGTCCCCGCGCTGAACTGATAAGGGAGCCAGTCAGATTCAGCCGATAAACACAGGGTTTCGGCCACAGCAGAGGGACTGAGGGTCCCTCTGCTGTTTTTGGTGGGTCACCGGTCACGGCGGCGGGCAAGGCAGTACCACAGGGAGTCCCCGGCACAGATCCGGGTGACCATCACAGACCTTGCACGCATCACCACCATCTGGCGACTGGTCTGTTTGATAAATCAATGTAACCTGTTGTTTTTATATGATTAGTGAGGTTGTTATGCAGTGGGTGAAAAGAGGGGTTGTCATCGCTCTGGTGTGGAGTGGCAGTGTGTGGGCCGATCCCGCTCAGGAACTGGTCAACCTGCTCAACAGCGAGCAGCAGGCGGAGCAGCTGCAGGCCCAGATGCAGGCACAGATGATCCCGCTGATCATCCGGGGTGCCGGTGAACATGCACAGGAGTTGGCCCAGCACCGCGATGTATTGGAAGCCTGGGTGAGCCGTTACCTCTCCTGGGGGGCCATGAGTACTGAAGTGGCCGCTATCTACCGCAAGCATTTCACCGAGGCTGAGCTCAAGGCGCTGATCGCCTTTTATCAAAGTCCGGTCGGGAAGAAATCCCTGGATACCATGCCGGCGATCTTTCAGGAGAGCTCGCTGGTGGGCCAATCTCTGGCCGAGCGCAACATGCCGGCACTGCAAGCCATGCTGGATGAAGCAAAACGCAACGCGACAAAATAGATATGGTCGGCAGGGCATCAACGAAAAGAGGGAGCCATGGGCTCCCTCTTCTGCTTATACCACCGGCGCTATTACAGCACCTGGCTCAGGAACTGGCGCAGGCGCGGGGAGGGGGGATTGTCGAAAAAGTCCGTCGGCTTCTCGTCTACCAGCAGCTCGCCGCTCTCCATAAAGAGCACCCGATCTGCCACCTCACGGGCAAAGCCCATCTCGTGGGTCACCACCACCATGGTCATCCCCTCGCGGGCCAGCCCCTTCATCACGTCCAGCACCTCGCCCACCATCTCGGGGTCGAGCGCGCTGGTGGGCTCGTCAAACAGCATGATGCGCGGCTGCATGGCGAGCGCCCGGGCAATGGCCACCCGCTGCTGCTGGCCGCCGGAGAGCTGGGAGGGGTAGCTCTCGGCCTTGGCCGACAGACCGACTTTGAGCAGCAGGGCCTTGGCTCTGTCCTCGGCATCGCGACGCGACAGCCCGCGCACCTTTTGTGGGGCGAGGCAGATGTTGTCCAGCACGTTCAGATGGGGGAAGAGGTTGAAAGACTGGAACACCATGCCCACCTCTTCCCGCAATTTGTTGACGTCACCGGGTTCGGTCAGGCTGATGCCATCCACCACGATATTGCCGTCGTTGATGGTCTCCAGCTGGTTGAGGGTGCGCAGGAAGGTGGACTTGCCGGAGCCGCTGGGGCCGACGATCACCACCACTTCCCCCTCGGCGACCTGGGTGCTGACGTTCTTGAGGGCGTGCACCTCGGTGCCGTAGAACTTTTCTACACCGCTGGCCTTGATAATGGGATCAGTTGCTGCGCGCATATTTCACCTCCAGACGACGCACCAGGAAGGAAAGGGTACCGGTGAGCACCAGATAGAGCAGGGCCACGGTGAACCACACCTCGAACGGGCTGAAGGTGGAGCTCACCACCTCGCGCCCTGCCTTGGTGAGATCGGTGATGGAGATGACAGAGACCAGCGAGGAGTCCTTGATAAGGTTGATGAACTGACCCGCCAGCGGCGGCAGCACCCGCTTGAACGCTTGCGGCAGGATGACGTAGCGCATGGTCTGGGCCGAGGTCATGCCGAGGCTTCTGCCCGCTTCCATCTGCCCCTTGTGGATGGAACTGATGCCGGCACGGACGATTTCCGCCACGTAGGCGCCGGTAAAGACCGCCAGTGCCGCCACCCCGGCGGTGAATCGGTCGAGGTTCAGCACGGTACCGATGAAGAAGTAGACGATGAAGATCTGCACCAGCAGCGGGGTGCCGCGGATGAGCTCCACGTAGGTAACCGCCAGGTTGCGCAGGGCGGGGTTGGGGGAGAGTCTGGCCAGCCCGGCCAGGGTGCCGAGCAGGATGGCGAAGATGCCCGCCACCAGCGAGAGTTTGACCGTGACCCAGACGCCCCAGGCGATGGGGCCGGCAGTCCAGCTCAGCTGGGTGTCGAGGGTGTCGCCGCGAAAGACTGTGTCTCCTTCCGCTACCTGGCCGCCGCTGATGGCGATGGCTTGGCGCTGGTTGGGATCGAGGTCGTTTTGCAAAAACAGCTTGCCCTTGTCGGCCTCTGTGGTGCCGGCAACCACGGTACCGTCAAATTCGGCGTAGTTTTTCTGTTCCACCTGATAGGCGATGTACTGGGGGATCCGCTCCCAGCGCCAGGTGTAATCCACCGATTGCACGGCCTTGTAGATGCCAAAGATGGCGGCCAGCACGACCAGCAGGAAGATCCCGTGCCAGAGCAGTTGATTGGGTTGTTTTTCCATCTGTCTTGTTGGGTTGTGCACTGTCGCAACCTCGTTGTAGTTATTGTGTGGGGATCTGCGTGAAGGGGCGGCGGGCCGCCCCTTGCGAGGTTACTTGAGCTGGTTCAGCCAGGCGGTGGACTCGAACCACTTCTGGTAGAGGCGGTCGTAGCTGCCGTCGCCCTTGATTTGGCGCAGGTAGTTGTTGAACCAGTTGAGGGTGTCCTGGTCGCCCTTGCGGATGGCCCAGGCCAGTGGTTCGAAGGTGAACGGCTTGTCGAGGTGTACCACGGCCCCCTTGTTCTGGGTGGCGAAGATGGCGTTGTAGGGCAGGTCGTAGACGAAGGCGTCTACCTTGCCGTTGATCACTTCCAGCTTGGCGTCATCCTGGGTTTCAAACTGCAGCAGGGTGGCTTTCGGGATCAGACGCTTGACCGCCTGCTCGCCGGTGGTGCCGAGCTTGACCGCGATCTTGTATTTCGGGTCGTTGAGGTCGGTGAAGGATTTGATCTCGCCGGCCTTGTCCTTGCGCAGGACGATGGTCTGCCCGACCACGATGTAGGGGTCGGCAAAGTTGACGCGCAGGTTGCGCTGGGGGGTGACGGTCATGCCGCCCATGATGACGTCGAACTTGTCGGTCAAGAGGGCCGGAATGATGCCATCCCAGGCGGTGTTGACGAACTCGACCTTCACGCCCATCTCCTTGGCGACCATCTTGGCCAGATCCACGTCAAAGCCGATGTATTGGCCCTGCTTGTTGGTCATTTCGAAGGGTTGATAGCCGGCGTCGAAACCGACCCGCAGCACACCGCGCTCCAGCACGGCATCCAGGGTGGAAGTGGGCGCCGCGTTGGCCAGCCCGCACAGCAGCAGGGTAGAAAGAATGAGTTTTTTGATCATAAGTGACGTCTCTGTCAAAAGTGTGTTCGGCCTTGAACCTGATCCCGTGCGACTCCGTGGCACAAGAGACTGCTGCATCCGGCAACAGGGCAAGACAGGATTATTGTCTTGATTGAGGCAAAAGCCCCATATGAGATTCTATTTGCCGCAAGCTGAGTGAAAAATGTACCAAATTCCGATTGTGCCAGATGACTCAATAGGTTAGTGGCGCTTTTTCCCCGTGGCGACACTCATAAAATCACACGAAAACAACATATCTATCTAATGAGGCGGGTTCAAGCCAAAAATGTATTCAGCACATTTTGTTACAGGCCAGCCCGCCATCAGCAGTGTCAATTGTTGCTCACCTGGTCACCAAGTGCCAAAAAACAGATTCGAATGAATTTAGCGAGTGCGATTGCCACCCACCAGATGATTTTTAATTGAGGATTTAGTCAGACACCGCTGGGTCTTGTTTTGCGCTTCCAATATACTCAGTTACCTTCGTTTAGTGGCACTGGTATGGACGCCTCAATACTGCTCAAGCTGGATGTATTCACCCTGATGATCATGGCGCTGGGTGGCTACAGCCTCGGCTTCATCACCCTCTCCATCATCTGGTCGACCCACAGGGAGATCCCCGGACTCGGATACTGGTGGTGGTCCAGTCTGTTCGCACTGGCGGCCCAGAGCCTCTTTACCCTGCAGGCCTTCATGCCGAGTCTGGCGGGGATCTGGCTGGCCAATCTGCTGATCACCGTCTGCATCGCCCTGATGCCGCTGGCACTGCAGCGTTTCTTCGGCCAGCCTCTCAGCTGGTCTGCCAGCGGCTGGTTCATGCTGAGCTATGTGCTGATCCTGAGCTGGAGCATTGCCTTCAACGATCAGATGGCCCCCCGGGTGCTGCTGGCCTGCCTGAGCTACATGGTGCTGGGGGCAGTGATCGTCTTTCTCATCTGGCGGCACGGCTATCCTGCCTACCTGCCCGCCGTACTGGTGTTCACCGTGGTAAACATCCTGCTCTATGGCTTCAACCTGCTGCGCATGGCATTTCTGCTGCAGGGGGACGCCAGAGTCTTGATGGATCAGAGCGGTGTCAACGTGCTGCCCTTCCTCTCCATGCTGATGGGCAGCTACCTCTCCACCTTCGGGGTGCTGCTGCTCTGCACCCAGTACCGGGCACTGGCCCTGCGCCAGCAGGCGAGCCACGATCCGCTCACCGGCCTGCTCAACCGGCGCGGCTTCATGGAACTGATGGCCCGGCGCCGGATGACCGAGTTCGGCGCCCTGGCGGTGCTGGATCTCGATGACTTCAAGCAGATCAATGATCGCCATGGTCATGAGATGGGGGACAAGGTGCTGGCTGCGGTGGGGGCCTATCTCGGCGCTCAGCAGGCGCTGGTGGCCAGTCGCTTTGGCGGCGAGGAGTTCGTGTTGCTGCTGCCGCAGGAGGATGAAGTGGCGCAGCAGCAGCGCTGCGAGCAGATCATCCGCTCTCTGGCGGCGCAGGACATGCACGGGATCGGCATCACCGTCAGCATGGGGCTGGTGCGCTGCCAGCACAGCTGGCACTTCGACACCCTGTTCAGCCAGGCGGATCGCGCTCTCTATCAGGCCAAGCGGGAGGGCAAGAACCGGGTCTGCCGGCTGGCGCAAGCCTAGCCGGTCAATCGGCGTCGCGGGGGCGTGGCGCCTGCGCCTTGAGGAAGGGGAGCAGCAGCAGGGCGGAGACGCCGGCGGCCACCGAGATCACCACGAAGAAGCCCTGCCAGTGCCAGATCTCTAACACCCTAGCCAGCGGATAACCAGAGAGCGCCGCCCCCATATAGGCAAACAGGCCGACGAAGCCGGTGGCGGCCCCCGCCGAATTTTTGTGGGAGCACTCGGCCGCCGCCATGCCGATCAGCATCTGGGGGCCGAACACGAAGAAGCCGATGGTGAAGAAACAGGCCGCCTGCATCACGTAGCTGAAGAAGGGCATCAGCCAGAGCGATCCCACCGCCAGCAATATTCCCACCGCAAAGATGAGGTTCATCGGCCCGCGGTTGCCGTTGAACAGCTTGTCCGATCCCCAGCCTGCCACCAGGGCACCGATAAAGCCCCCCACCTCGAACATGGAGATGGCCGAGTTGGCGCTCATCAGATTGAAACCGCGCTGCTCGGTCATGTAGAGATTGCCCCAGTCGTTGATGGCGGTGCGCACCACGTAGACCAGCACGTAGCAGCAGGCCAGCAGCCAGATATAGGGGTTGCCGAGCACGTATTTGCGCAGGATCTGGCGATGGGAGAGGCCGGCATCCTGGGTCTGCTGGGCCAGCTCCATGGCATCGTTGCGCCACTCGCCCACCGTGGGCAGTCCCATGGCGCTCGGGGTATCGCGCAGCCGCCAGCAGAGGAACAACCCCGCCAGGATGGCGATAAGGCCGGGTACTATCATGCCGTAGCGCCAGCCGTGCTGCAGGGCCAGGGTGCTGACGATGAGGGGAATGAGCGCGCCGCCCACGTTGTGGGCCGTGTTCCAGGCCGACCACCAGAAGCCGCGTTCGCTGCGCGAGTACCAGCTGGTGAGCAGCTTGGAGCAGGGGGGCCAGCCCCAGCCCTGGAAGAAGGCGTTGGCCACCCAGAGGGCGGCGAACAGCCACAGCGACGACGAGAGCCCGAACAATATGTTGATGACTCCGGTCGCCATCAGCCCGAGGCCCATGAAGTAGCGCGGGTTGGCGCGGTCGCTGATGATGCCGGAGAAGAACTTGGAGCAGCCGTAGGTGATGTAGAACAGGGTCCACAGCATGCCGATGTCGGCCTTGTTCAGCATGCCGCTGGCCAGCATGTCCGGCATGGCGAAGTTGAAGCTCTTGCGGGTGAAGTAGAATACCGCGTAGCCCAGATACATGGTCAGCAAGATGTGCAGCCGCCAGTGGCGATAACAGGCGTCGATCTCGGCCTGATCGCGGATGAGGGGCTGGGGCGGTGCGCTTCTCATGAAGCTGAGCATCAGGCGGTTCTCCCCTGCGACTGGGTGTTACTCATGACTCTCCTCCCGTTTGCGGCCGGGCAGGGTCACGGTCAGCTGGGTGCCGTGCACGCAGGAGAGCTGCAATGCGCCTCCCAGTGCCTGCACCCGTTCGCGAATGCCGAGCAGGCCGTAGCCCTGGGGCGTACGGTGTTCGGGCAGGCCGCAGCCGTCGTCTTCCAGCAGCAGGGTCAGTCGTTCGCCCTGGCGGTGGGCCCGAATGGTGACCGAGCTGGCATTGGCGTGTTTCACCACGTTGTTGAGCCCCTCCTGACAGACCCGAAACAGGGTGACCCGCTGGGCATCGGAGAGGCCGGCGTCCGCCAGCTGCCACTCGAGCCGGGTGACGATGCCGTGGCGCTCCAGCTCCAGCTCCCGCAGCAGGCCGCGTACCGCCTGCTCCAGACTCATGTCGTCGAGCTGGCGGGGGCGCAGCCGGCCGAGCAGGCCGCGCACCGCGTCGTAGATGCCCAGCGACAGCGTCTCGATGAGGGCGCTGCTCTGGCCGACCCCTGCATTGTCCGGGGCGAGGCGGCGCACGATGCCGGCCTGGGTGCGGATGGCGGTGATGGTCTGGCCGATGTCGTCGTGCAGCTCGCGTGCCACCTCCTTGCGGATGCTCTCTTCGGTCTCCAGCAGCCGTTCGGTGAGCTGGCGATTGTGGGCGAGCTGGCGGGTCAGCGCCTGGTTGAGTTCGCGCTGGCGCTGGATGCCGGCGCCGAGCAGCAGGCCGGTGAGGCTCTGGGCCAGCAGGGAGAGCAACAGATCGAGCGGATGATCGTGCCAGGCCTGGCCGGCCATCAGTGCCACCGTGTTCATCAGGGTGGCGAGCAGGGCCCCCTGCCAGCCGTAGCGCCAGGCCATGGCCATGATGGGGATGGCCAGACAAAACGGGGTGAAGCGCACCAGCGAGTCGGGCAGGCCGAGCTGCAGCCAGAGGCTCAGCACGAACAGCAGCAGATACCAGACCAGATGGCGAAAACGCCAGTCTACCGGTTGATCCACCAGGGTCGGCCCGAGCGGCACCCAGGTGGCTCGGGTGAGGTAGTGCCAGATCAGCATGCAGGTGGAGGTCAGCGTCAGCCCGCCGGTGAGGGTGAGCAGCAGCGCGGTGAGGCCATCCTCGCCAGCCAGATGCCAGAGCAGGGATTGCAGCCCCGCCGCCACCGTGACGGTGGCCAGCAGCACCAGCAGCTGCTGCCAGTCGTTGCGCACCGGCTGGCGGCGGGCGATCAGCAGCGGCAGCAGGGTGAGCAGGCTGCCCGCCTGAATGAGCGGCCACAGCGGCAGCCCCACCTCCTGGTTGAGCCAGTAGAGCAGCAGGGATTCACACAGCAGCAGCGGCGGCCAGTAGGGGATCGGGCTTTGCAGCAGCAGCCCCAGACGCAGGCCGAAGGGGAACAGCAGGGCCGCCAGCATGGGCGAGCCTGCCAGGTGCAGGCCGATGCTCCACAGGCAGAACCAGCCAGCGGCAAAGATGAAGCAGGCCGCCAGCGAGATGGCGACATAGCTGGCAAGACGGGGGATCACCAGCTGTCCAGCATGCGGTGGGCCAGCTCTACATTGTTGCTGACCTTGAGTTTGTCCATCAGGTTGGCGCGGTGCACGTGCACCGTCTTGGGGGAGAGGCCGAGCTGCTCGGCGATGGCTTTCACCTCCAGACCCCGCGCCAGCAGCTGGGCCACCTCCCGCTCCCGGTTGGTGAGCGGATCCTGGCTGTTGCAGGCCAGCTTGTGGGCGATGTCCGGGGTGAGGTAGCAGCCGCCGTGGGCGGCGGTGCGCACCGCGGCGATCAGCTCGTCCGGGCTGCAGCGTTTGGAGAGGAACCCCTTGGCGCCGGCCTGCAACGCCTGTTCGATCAACGCCGGGCTGTCGTGCACCGACAGCATCACCACGGCGAGGCCGGAAGGGAGGCGCTTGAGCAGATCCAGCCCGGACTGGTCCGGCATGGAGATGTCGCACACGCACAGTTGCACGCCGCTGCCGGGCAGGCCCGCCAGCGCCTCGGCGGCGGAGCCGAATTCGGCCACCACCCGCAGATCGGGTTCGAGATTGAGCAGTTGGGCAAAGCCGGAGCGGACGATCTGGTGATCGTCGATGAGGGCAATCTTTATCATGATGTCAGCCTGAAATCTGCGGCCAGGGTGCTGGCGCGGCCAACAAGATACCTGCCGCCTCGTCCGGGCTCAAGAGAAAGCAGGGCAGGTGAGCGGGATCAGTGGCGCTTCTGTGGCAAAGCTTGATCGGGATCAGGGGTGGGCACGTGCGCAGGCCTGCGGCAGCGGCTTGGCACGTACCCGGGAGGATTAGCGGTGCAGCTCGCCGGCACGCTCCGGCTGATAGACCACTTCCAGGATCTCCACCTCGATGGTGCGACCGGCCGGGCCGGGCCAGGCGATGCTGTCGCCTACCTTCAGGCCGAGCAGGGCGCTGCCGACCGGGGCCAGCACGGAGATCTTCGACTCGTCACCCTGCACGTCCTTGGGGTAGACCAGGGTCAGGCAGAACTCGTTGCCGCTGCTCGGCATCTTGAAGCGCACCGTGCTGTTCATGGTGACCACGTCCGGCGGCATGTCGGCCGGCTCGCGCATCTCGGCGCGATCCAGCTCCTCCTGCAGGGCCAGGTGCTGGGGATGGTTGCCGAGCAGTTGCTCGATGCGATCGAGATCCAGGCTGGAGATCACGAGATGAGGCTGTTTCATAAGATATTCCTTATCAATGGGTTAAAGGACCAGGATGACGGGCAAGCTGGTCGAAAAAGAGTGTGCGATACGAAAAAACAGATCGGGAATGCGATGCCCCCGAACGACTCGCTGTCGGAGGCGAGGGCGGGGGCTCAACGGGGTGTGAGCTGGCTTGATAAAATAATGAGCGCTTTCATGGGGATACCATAACCATTCTGGACTGCTTTGGCAATTATCCTGACAAGCTTGTCAGGGGGCCTGGTAATCGTACTGCTTGATGATGCGCGCCAGGCTGCCATCGTCGCGCATGGTGGCGATGATCTTGCGCCAGCGGGTTGCCTCGGCGGCCGGGAAACGGGGGCTGGCGGCCAGATAGAGCGAGGCCCGCTGCAGGGTGTCGCCGCGCACCAGATCCGCCAGCGGCAGGCCGGCCTGCTGCTGGTTGTAGCGGGCGCTGTTCCAGGCCACCGCCCAGCCCTGGATGCGGCCCAGCGCCAGCTTGCTGGCGTTGTGGATCTCCTCGGCCACCAGCGCCTGTTTCACTTGCGGGTAGGGCTGCAGCAGGCTCTGGCCATAGGAGCCGCGCATCACGCCAACGGTGAGGCCGGGCAGCTCTTTGCTGGTGATGGGGGCAGGATGGTACTGGCGATGGCTGACCAGCACGAAGGCCTCGTCCAGCAGCGGTGCAATCCACAGAAACTGCGGCTCGCGCTGGGGGCTGCGCACCGGCGGCACCAGCAGCACGTCCTGGCGGTGGCGGGTCTGGCTGAGGGCGCGGGCCAGCGGCATCAGCTCGATGGTGAGCGGCTCCTTGAGGCGGCGGGCCGCCTCCTCCAGCACCTCGATGGCCATGCCGCTCGGGGCACCCTGATAGGAGCGAATGACATAGGGGGGGATCTCGGCGGCGATGACCACCACGGCCTTAGCCTGGGTGGCGGGGAAGAGCAGGGCGCAAAGCAGCAAGAGCAGGGAAATACGCATGGCAGGCCGGATCCGGGATGAGTACACAGAGTGTAACATCCCGTCAGCACAAATCAGCTCACCCCATTCGGGGCGTCCCGTCAGTCGAAGAAATCCCGCAGATCCAAGGTCTGGTAGTCCTCCAGCTGCTGCCAGGGCAGGCTCTTTGGCAGGGGCTTGAGAGTCACCTCCATCCGGTAGCTGCGATAACCGTCGAGGCTCGCCGACTCCACCACCAGCGGCAACTGCCAGCGGCTAGACCAGAGGATGCGGGTGCGCTGGTTGCCCTCGCGTTTTTCATACCAGCGTGCCTGTTCGGGGGCCGCCTCGTCGAGGGGGATCATCTCCTGCAACAGGGCCGGGTTGATGAGGTGGCGGATCCGCGGCCAGTCGGGTTTGAAAGCCACCTGACCGTACTCCTCCTCCGGCACCTCCACCAGCTGGTTGTGCCAGCTGTCGGCGTAGCGCAGTTGCAGCACCCCCTGCTGGTCGCGGGTCACCCAGCGCGCCGCCATCTGGTGGGTAAAGTGCTTGTGGCCCGGGGTGGCATCGTGGGTGGCGTGATAGGCGCGGGCAAGCGGCAGCGGGATGAGCCGCTGGCTCCACACCTGATCGCCAACCCGCAGCCACTTCTCCTGCCACTGGCTCTCCTTGCTGATGCCATCGCTGCTGGTGACCCTGTCCTGATAGCGGATGCGGGCGGCCAGATCGGGGACTTCATCGGCCAGGAGGGGAAAAGAGAGGCTGCTGGCGAGCAGCCACAACGGAAGTAAATATCGCATCATGGGTGATCGCTCGAACGAGCAGGGCCCGGCACCCTGCCGGGCCCTGCCGTTTACAGGCCGAGCGCCTCCTTCAGCTTGCCGAACACCCGGGTGTTGTCCAGCGTCCCCTTGAAACGGCTGCTGCCGGCGCCGTCGGCAAACAGCATGACATCGCCGCCGCCGTGGGTCTCGGAGCCGAGCTTGACCCCGGTCTCCTGCAGGTAGTCGTCTGCCATCACCTGATCGCTGGTGAGGGTGGGACGCACGTCGGGACGGTTGGGACCGTTGCCGAACACCAGGGTGGTGAACGGCTTGCCATCCACGTCGTTCTGGGTCGAGCCATCGCCATTTTTCACCAGATCCAGCACCTTGTTGCCCTTGGCCGAGTAGCCGTTGATGGTCATGGTGTGGTCATGGTCGGCGGTGACCACGATCAGGGTATCTTTCAAGTCCACCTTGCCGAGCGCGGTCTTGACCGCGTCGTCCAGCGCCACCGCATCGGTGAGCGAGCGCTTGGCATTGGTACCGTGCAGGGCGTGGTCGATCCGACCCCCTTCCACCATCAGGAAGTAGCCCTGGCTGTTCTGGCTGAGCAGATCGATCGCCTTGGCGGTCATCTCGGAGAGCGACGGCTGGGTATTGGCCGCCCCCTTGGCGACGCGGTCCAGCTCGTAGTCGAGGTGGGACTTGGCGCTGAACAGCCCAAGCACCTTGCCCGAGTTGACGCCAGCCAGATCATCTTTGGTGGTGACGTAGCGATAGCCCTGAGCGGTCAGCTCGGCGGTGAGATCCCGCCCGTCGGCGCGGCCGCCCTTGTTGCTGGTGCTGTTGTAGGGTGTCCAGTGGTTGGCGCCCCCCCCCATCAGCACGTCGACCCCGTCCCCCAGCGCCTGGTTGAAGCCGGCACCGCCCGGTACCGCCTGCGCGGCGATGGCGTAGGCGGCATCCCGGTGGCAGATGTGGGAGTAGGTGGCTGCCGGGGTGGCATGGGTCAGCTCGGTGGTGGTGACGGCCCCCACCGACTTGCCCGCCGCCTTGGCCAGCTCGAGAAGGGTGGGCACCGGCTTGCCGTTGTCGCTGGCGCAGTTGTTGACGCCCTTGTTGCCGTTGACATCCTTGCCGGGGGCGACGGCTTTGGTGTCGCTGCTCATGGCGATCACCTCGTTGTTCATCTTGACCCCGGTGGTGTAGGCCGCCATGGAGGGGGCCGAGTCGGTGGTCTGGGCATCGTTGGAGAAGGTCTTGATGCGGGCGCTGCGGGCCAGCTTCATCATCTCCAGATTGCCCTCTTCTCCCACCTTGTAGAGGCGGGTGGCGGTGAGCACGGTGGGGCCCATGCCGTCGCCGATGAACAGGATGACGTTCTTGGCATCGCTGGCCTGTGCCTGGGCCGCGCCGCCGAGGGCGGCCAGCAGGGCCGTGCTGACCAGGGTTTTATGCAGGTTCTGCTTCATGGATTGGTTGATGGCTATTTTCATGGGAATGCTCCTTACAGCCCGGCCGCAGCCTTGACCTTGCCGAACACGGCGGTGTTGTCGAGTGAGCCGTGGAAGCTATCCGCTCCCTGGCCGATGGCGCCGAGGAAGACGTCGGTGCCGCCGTGGGTCTCGTTGCCTATTTCGCCCACCTTGACCACCACCTCCTGGTGATAGTCGTTGGCGGAGACGGTGGCGTCATCCAGCGGCGCCACGCTGCTGCGCGGCCCGTCCACCCGGTTGTAGCCGTTGCCAAAGCCGATGATGGTGTAGGGCATGCCATCGGCATCCTTGCTCGGCTCGCCGGTTTCGTAGTTCTTCACCAGCCCGAGCACGCCGGGGTTGTCGGCGGTGGTCTTGCCGGTGCGCTTGGCATAACCATTCAGGACTAGCGTGTGGTCATGGTCGGCGGTGACCACGATCAGGGTGTTTTTCAGCTCGGGATCGGTTTTCTTCACCTCGTCGAGGGTCGCCTTGATGGCGTTGTCGAAGGCGAGGGTGTCCTGCAGGGCACGCTTGGCGTTGGTGTCGTGCAGGGCGTGGTCGATGCGACCCCCTTCCACCATCAGGAAGTAGCCCTGTTTCTGGTCTTTGAGCTGCTTGATGGCGGCCAGGGTCATCTGGGCCAGGGAAGGCTCGCTGGCGGGCCGGTCCAGGTCATATTTCATGTGGCTTGAGCCAAACAGCCCCAGCAGCGGCTTGCCCGCCTCGGCCTTGTTCAGCTCGTCCAGATTGCCGGCAAACTGGTAGCCCTTGGCCTTCATCTCATCGATGAGGTTGCGGCCATCCTCGCGCTTGCCCTTGTCTGCCTTGGGTAAGAAGAAGCTGCTGCCACCGCCGAGCACCACGTCCACCCCCTCTTTGAGGGCGCTGTTGTAACCCACGCCGCCGGGCACCAGCTGGGCGGCGATGTCGGCTTCCAGATCCCGGTTGCAGAGGTGGGCATAGGTGGCGGCCGGGGTGGCGTGAGTCACCCGGGTGGTGGTAACCACGCCGGTACCGCGGCCGGCGGCCTTGGCCAGCTCCAGCAGGGTGGTGACCGGCTTGCCGCCGCTCTTGCTGCAGTTGCTCTCCTGGGTGGCGTCGCTGTCCATGCTGATGACGCCGTTGTTGCTCTTGACCCCGGTCATGTAGGCGGACATGGAGGGGGCCGAGTCGGTCACCTGGGCGTCGTGGGAGAAGGTCTTGATGAAGGCCGTCTCCGGCAGGGTATCGATGGTGAGGCTGCCCTCTTCACCGACGCCGTAGATGCGGGCGGCGGTCAGGGTATTGAGACCCATGCCGTCGCCGAGGAAGAAGATCACGTTCTTGGCGCCGGGGGCGGGCGCACTGCTGTCGTTGTTGGAGTTGCAGCCGGCAGCCAGGGCGGCGCCGATCATCAATGCAAGTCCTGCCATCTTTCTCATTGGGGTTCGCTCCTTGTAAAACCTGAGCGCAGCCTAGAGGTCGCAGATGACACTTTTAGTGAAACGGGATGACAATCCGATGAAGGTGTTGCGTGAATGTTATGTTGTATCAATAGCTTATATTAATGCAGCCGAAGTACTGGGCACCGGTGGGCGACGGGGCCGGGTGGGGGAGAATCTGGCCGGATTACCGGTCGGCGGCTAGAATGGCCTGTCAAATCAGGGCGTGTGCAGGTAAAATGCGCCCCCTTGCGACGCCCTGCGTCCGCCACCGCTCGCCGCTCGCGCCACCGCAAGCCAGCGCCCGCAGTCCCTAGATGAGAGTAACGGATATGTCCATCAACTGGTTCCCCGGCCACATGCACAAGGCCCGCAAAGAGATTGCCGAGGTCATGCCCCAGGTCGATGTCATCATCGAGATGCTCGACGCCCGCATCCCCTTCTCCAGCGAAAACCCGCTGGTGCCCGAGCTGCGCGGCGATACTCCGGTGATCAAGGTGCTCAACAAGGCGGATCTCGCCGACCCCGAGATCACCGAGCTGTGGGTGGCCCACATGGAGCAGGAGAAGGGGATCAAGGCGTTGCCTCTGACCCAGCAGGAGCCGGAGAAGATCAAGCAGCTGCTGACTCTCTGCCACGAGATGCTGCCGGAGCGCAATCTGGAGCTGCGCGGCGTGCGTGCCATGATCATGGGCATTCCCAACGTGGGCAAATCCACCCTGATCAACACCCTGGCCGGGCGCATCATCGCCCGTACCGGCAACGAGGCGGGGGTGACCAAGTCCCAGCAGCGGATCAAGCTCGACAACAACGTCATCCTGACCGATACCCCGGGTTTCCTCTGGCCCAAGCTCAACCCGCCCTCCTGCGGCTACCGCTTGGCGATCACCGCCGCCATCAAGGACACGGTATTTGACTACGCCGACATCGCCATGTTTGCCGCCGATTACTTCATCAAGGCCTACCCGGAGCGGATCCAGGCCCGCTATCAGCTGAGCGAGCTGCCGGAGACCGAGATCGAGCTGCTGGAGCTCATCGCCCGCCAGCGCGGCTTCATGCGCAAGGGCGGCCTGGCCGATCTGCACAAGGCCTCCGAGATCCTGGTCAACGAGTTCCGCTCAGGCCTGTTGGGGCGCATCTCGCTGGAGACCCCGGCGATGGTGAGCGTCGAGATTGTGGAAGCCGAGGCCGAGGCCGAACAGAAGGCCAAGGAGAAGGCGGAGCGGGAAGAGGAGCGTCAGGCACGGGCACGTCGCAAGTACGCCAAGAAGCGTCAGCGCTAACCGGCGTTGTGTCTGGTACTCACCAAGAGGCGACCCTGGGGTCGTCTCTTCGTTTTTGGGCAGATTGAGCATCAGTGACGGGGCGGCTTGGCCACTGCTGTGGCGTACTTCGGTGTGCGCGCTCCGCGGCCCTTTTCATGGCGCCGCGCAAGGTCGATGAGAATGATAGACCGGCCATGCCCTCATCAAGACCGCCAAACTACCCGTTAATCAAGGGGATAAGCCGGCTGCCGAGCAAGTGCAGCTCTGTGCCAAATGAGGATTTGTTGCCAGCGCGAAAAAAACATCCCCTGCGCCAATTAACGCCGATTGACAATGGCATTGGCGGTGGCATGATGCGCTCGCATTTTGACTCTCCTCACGGTATTACCCATGACCACCTACACCCGGCCAGTGCTGTTGTTGCTCTGCGGCCTGCTGCTGCTCACGCTGGCCATCGCGGTGTTGAACACCCTGGTGCCACTCTGGCTGGCCCATGACAATCTGCCGACCTGGCAGGTGGGCATGGTCAGCTCCTCCTATTTCAGCGGCAATCTGCTGGGCACCCTGCTGGCGGGGGCGCTGATCAAACGCTACGGGTTCAACCGCAGCTACTACCTGGCCTCCGCCCTCTTTGCCGCTGGCTGTGTCGGGCTCGGCATTACCCTTGGTTTCTGGAGCTGGCTCGGCTGGCGGTTCCTCGCCGGGATCGGCTGCGCCATGATCTGGGTGGTGGTGGAGAGCGCGCTGATGTGCAGTGGCAACGCGCGCAATCGAGGGCGGCTGCTGGCTGCCTACATGATGGTCTATTACCTGGGGACCGTGCTTGGGCAACTGCTGGTCAGCAAGTTGCCGACCGCGCTGATGGATGTGCTGCCCTGGGCGACCGGGCTGGTATTGGCGGCTATCCTGCCGCTGTTGTTCACCCGCATCGTCAGTGAGCGCAATGAGCAGCAAGGGAGCACCCGGGTCTGGCCTATGCTGCGGCTGCGGCAGGCACGGCTCGGGGTCGATGGCTGCATCATCTCCGGCATGGTATTGGGGTCGCTGTACGGCCTGATGCCGCTTTATCTGAACCACCGCGGGGTGAGCGATGCCGGCATTGGCTACTGGATGGCGGTGATGGTGAGCGCGGGTATCCTGGGGCAGTGGCCGGTGGGCCGTCTGGCGGATCGGTTTGGTCGCCTGCCGGTGCTGCGGGTACAGGTGCTGGTGGTGATCCTGGGGTGCGGGGCCATGCTCAGCGGTGTGGCGATGGGCCCGGCGCTGTTTGTGCTGGGCGCCGCCGGTTTCACCCTCTACCCGGTGGCCATGGCGTGGGCCTGCGAGAAGGTCGAGCACCATCAGCTGGTGGCGATGAACCAGGCGCTGCTGCTGAGCTACACCATCGGCAGCCTGCTCGGCCCGGCCTGTACTTCGCTGTTGATGCAGCACTACTCGGACAACCAGCTGTTCATCGTGATCGCTGGCGTGTCGTGCGTGTATCTGCTGATGTTGCTGCGCAAGCTGGGTGAACACCCGACGCCGGTGGCCCACGCCTGAACGGGGGCTGCAGGATCCCAACCTCGCTTCCCGACAAGGGGGAAAGACGGTGCTAGGGTGCCCGCTATCAATAGGGTACCGGGTATAAAGAAGAGGCGGCCCCAGGGCCGCCTCGTTGTTTGCAACGGTTGCCAGTTAGAGATTCATGGAGAGGAGAGATTCACGAAGAGATAAACGGCTAGCCGTAGCGCTTTTTCGCCTCTTCAAACAAGGACATATGCAGCGGGATCAACTGCTGCCAGTCGCGCCGGTAGCCGCCGCCCGGCACCGCGGCGATGGGCAGCCCGTGCCGCTGTGCGCAGTCAAAGACCATGGCATCGCGCTGGCGTACCCCCTCATCGCTCAAGGCGAGATAGCCAAGCTCGTCGTCCTTATGCACATCGACCCCGGCCTGATAGAGGATGAGGTCGGGGGCATAGAGCCGCAACGCCAGGTTGAGCGCCTCTGCCAGCGTGGTGAGATAGGCATCGTCCGCCATGCCGCTTGGCAGGGGGAAATCCATGTGGGAGGCGGGCTTGTGGCGAGGGAAGTTGTGCTCCCCGTGCAGGGAGAGGGTGATGATGTCGCGCCGCCCCTGGCACAGTGCTGCGCTGCCATCCCCTTGATGGACATCGAGATCGACGATCAGTACCTGCTCGCAGCGCCCTTCGTCCAGGCACACTTGGGCGGCGATCACCAGATCGTTGAAGAGGCAAAAGCCGCTGCCAACGTCCCGGTGGGCGTGGTGATAGCCGCCGGAGATCTGCAGGCCGCAACCCTGCTCCAAGGCATGGCGGCTGGCGGCCAGGGTGGCCCCCACCGAGCGCAGGGTGCGCTCCATCAACAGGGGCGACCAGGGAAAACCGAGCTGGCGAATGGCGCCGGCATCAAGGGTGCCGGCGAGGGCTGCCTCCACATAGGCGGTATCGTGCACTCGCTTTATCTGATCAGGGCTGGCGGGGGCGGCTTCTGCCAGCGGATAGCCGAGGCGGCCGAGCCGCTCGAACAGCGCCTGGTACTTGGCCAGCGGGAAGCGATGGCGCGCTGGCAGGGTCAGGGCGGAGTAGAGGGGGTGATAGAAGATGCGCAGTGACATGACGGCAGGGCCTTGGCAGAGAGGCAGATATGAAAAAGGGGAGCCAGGCTCCCCTTGTCGCACGAAACGAGTGCTCGCGCGCCATTACTGCTGCTGGATCACCCAGATCTGGAAGGCTTTGCGGGTCTCCGCATCGGCCTTGTTGTACCAGTTTTGCAGCTGGGTCAGGGCTTCCGGGTTGCTCTGAGCCTTGCTCGGGGCCACTTGCACCGGGGCGCTGTTGGCGGCCATGACGGCGGCGGTGGAGATGGCAACAGTTTTGGGCTGATTGAAGGCTTTGCCCATGTTGATCAGTTCTTGCTGATAGTCACGGGTCAGCTGAAAGCCTTCGACTTTCGGCAGTACGAACTGCTCGCTGGCAACGACCTGGTTGCTGCTCTTGTCTTTCAGTGCGACTTTTTGCTCTTTGACGAACAACTTGGCTTCAGCTTCGTTGCGCGGCTTCTTGTAGTCCAGCACCAGCTTCTGGTTGTCGGCGGCGGTGAAGTTGATCACCAGGGGCTCGGCAGTCACCAGCTTGGTCTCGCTGCGGCTGGAGTAGTTGCCTTCAAAGGCGACAACCAGTTGGTGCTTGCCAGCTTTGATAGGATAGGTACTCGTCTTGTCGAGCAGCTTGGGATTGATGGATTGGCCATCGACCAGCTGTACGACGTAGGGGTTGGTCACTTCCAATTGGGCATCGGCCAGGGCACTACCTGCCCACAACAGACCAGCCAGGGCCGGCACCAGAACAGTCAGTTTCATTTCATCTCCTTGAACAGTCGGCGAGTGCCCACTGAAAAACAGGGGCTCATTTTTACAGGTTTGCCCAAGGGCAGCAATAGGCGTTTATGGCGCCTGGGTTGCCTCTCGGCCCCGATGCTTAAAGCGAACGCAAGCCACGACACGGGTGCTGACCGAGCCAATGGGCCCCTGTCTTACTCAATCCGACGGCTGAAGGGGGGCAGCGCGTCGAGCAACCCCTTGCCATAACGCTTGGTCAATAGACGTCGGTCGAGGATGGTGACCCGGCCCCTGTCCGCCTCTTTGCGGATGAGACGACCGCAGGCCTGGATCAGTTTGCGAGACGCCTCCGGCACCGTCAGTTGCAGGAAGGGGTTGCCACCGCGTTTTTCGACCCACTCGGCGGTGGCCTCTTCCACCGGGGAGTTCGGCACCGCGAAGGGGAGCTTGGTGATCACCAGATTGGTGAGATAGTGACCGGGCAGGTCCAGTCCCTCGGAGAAGCTGCCGGTGCCAAAGAGGATGCTGGCCTGGCCGCCATCGCACTTCTGTTTGTGCAAGGTCAGCAGGGCGTTGCGTGACGCTTCCCCCTGCACCAGCAGGGAGAGCCCCTTGGCCCGCAGCCCTACCGCCACCTCGTTCATCTGCCGATAGGAGGAGAAGAGCACCAGGCTCGCCTCCTTGCCTGCCAGCAGACGGGGCAGGGTATCGACCAGCTCCTGGGTAAAGCCGGGGGCGCTGGGTTCATGGGTCATTTTTGGCAGATAGAGCTCGGCCTTGTGGTACTCGAAAGGAGAGCGCAGTCGCAGATAGCGGGTGCCGTCGTGCTCCTTGAGTCCCACCTGATGGCGGAAATAGCTGAAGGAGGAGAGGGCGGTGAGGGTGGCCGAGACCAGCACGGCGCCCAGGCACCTAGACCAGAGCCACTCCTCCAGCAGATAACCCACCTCTATGGGGGAGGCGTGCAGCCAGATGTCCCCATCCTCGTTCTTGGCCATCCAGCGGGCCAGCGGTGTCTTGCCCGTGGGCACGTGGCGACTCAGCATCTCCCACAGGGCGCAGAAACTCTCCAGCCGCTGCAGGTGAAAACCGCTCTCCGCCAGCAGGGGCTCGGCCTCCTTGCGACGGATTTCGCCGTCCTTGAGCGCCTCGCCGATGGCACCCTGCATCCTGTCCAGCGCCCGCAGCGCCTTCTTGCTCGCCTCCTTCAGGTTCTCCGCCAGCATGGGCAGGGGATCGGGCAGCACCCCCTCGGCAAACCTGTGGTGCTGCTCGGTGCCAAACAGCTGATCGTTGCCGGCGAGCCACTGCTCCAGCGCCTTGAGATCCGGTTGCAGGGAGGCCAGGGCATCCTGCAGCTTGAGCTGGGGGTCGAGCAAGCTCTCCTTGTTCAGTGCCCTGGCCAGCTTGCCGGCGCTCTGCACCAGCTTTTCCAGCCAGCGGCGAGACCCCTTGATGCTGGCCGAGGCGGCGCCGTGATCCCGGGCTATGGTCGGCAGGTGGTGGGCCTCATCCAGCACATAGATACACTCGTCCGGTGGCGGCAATATGATGCCGCCGCCCATGGTGAGGTCGGAGAGCAGCAGGGCATGGTTGACCACCAGCACATCGGCGGCGTCCATGTCATTCCTGGCACGGTGGAAGGGGCAGTGCTGGTGGTGGCTCAGCGCCTTGTTGCAGCTGTGGCGATCGGCGGCGATGCGATCCCAGCACAGATCCGGAATCGGCTTGGGCCAGTTGTCCCTGTCCCCGTCCCACTTCCCCTCGGTGTAGGCCTGCCACAGCGCCTGATAGCGCTCCTTGTCAGAATCTGACGGCTTGTGTTTGCTCAAGCTGCCGAAATCGAGTTCGAAATTGGCCATATCGGCGCCGCTTGCCGCTTGTTCAAGCAGATGTTCGCAGCAGTAACGCTGGCGCCCCTTGACCAGCATGAAGCGAAACGGCAGCTCGCTGTGGCGATGGTAGAAGGGCAGGTCCTTGTGGATCAACTGCTCCTGCAGGGCGACGGTGGCGGTGGAGATCACCAGCTTCTTCTGGGTGAGCCGCGCCACCGGGATGGCGCCCTGGGCATAGGAGAGGGACTTGCCGATGCCGGTGCCCGCTTCGGCCACCAGGATGCGGCGACTCTTTTCATACTCTCCGGTGAGGGTCTTGGCGATTTCGGCCACCAGAAAATTCTGCTCCTTGCGCGGCACAAAACCGGGTAAACCATCGGCAATCTGTCGATAGGTATTGCGAATGGTGGCTTTGAGGCGAGTCGATAGCATGAATGGGGTGTGACCGTGTCTGGGATGAATGGTCACAGGATACCCGCAACAGGCGGCCTGGGTCGAGGCAAGGTGAGGCAGGGGTTATGGGCCGGGATCCGCACTTATGTCATGGGGTGGATTGTGCGTGCAATAAACCACCAAAAAAGGGCGTTTCAGGCAGCGCGTATCGCTGTAAACGTTTTCCCTGAGAGGGCAAACAATATGGGATTCAGCTCACAATTTTTTCCCTATGACTATGGTTTTCTCAAAAAGTTCCAAGTTTTTTCATTGCGGATTGCAAAACCCGGTGCTAGTCTCGGGCCCCATAGTGATGCAAAGAACATCGCTAACACAGGGAATAACAACAACTTAGTGTTTAATTACAGTAGGCATTGGAAACTATGAAAAAGACAATTCTGGCTATTGCTATCCCGGCTCTGTTTGCATCCGCAGCTAACGCTGCCGTCATCTATGACAAAGACGGTACCACCTTCGACATCTACGGTCGTGTACATGCCCAGTACTTCGGCGAGTACGACTCCTACGATGCAGACGCAGATTCTTACTCCAAGAATGATGGTGAGCTGACCACCTATGCCCGTCTGGGCTGGTCCGGCAAAATGGCTCTGAATGACACCTGGTCTGGCGTTGCCAAAACTGAGTGGCAACTGGCCTCCGAAAACTCCTATGGCAGCGATAAGCGTGAGCTGAAGGCTCGTCACATCTATGCTGGCTTCGATGGTTCCCAGTATGGCCAGTTCCTGTTTGGTCAGACAGAAACTGCTTTCTACAATGCAACCGTCGCCAAGACCGATATCTTCAACGACTACGGTGACATGGCCAACGTCTATGATGGTCGTCAAGAAGGTCAGGCTATCTATAACGGTCAGTGGAACGGTTTTGGCCTGAAGGGTGGCTACATCACCAACAACGGCAGCTATGATGCGAACTACGCTGGCTGGTCTGGTGTTGAAGGTAAAATGGACCACGGCTACACCCTGGGCGCAACCTATGACTTCGACTTTGGTCTGGGTCTGGCAGCAGGTTACGAGTCCAAGAGCTTCGAAGATGCCTCCACCCTCACCATCACTTCCGAAAACGGTACTTTCAGCCGTGCTGATCTGACCGACAAGAATGACTGGGCTGTTGCCGCAAGCTACACCTATCAGGGTTTCTACTTCGCTGCCCTGTATAACGAATCCACCTACAAGTTCGACGGTTCAACGATGCCAAGGCGCGTGGCTACGAGCTGGCTGCTTCCTACAACGTAGACGCCTGGACCTTCCTGGCTGGCTACAACTTCGCTGAAGCGAAAGTGGAAGGTGTAACTTCTTACGAAGACACCGTAGATTTCACCTCCATGGGTGTTGAATACGCCTTCAACTCCAAGCTGAAAGCTTACACCGAATACAAAATCCAAGGCCTGAGTCAGCAAGATGACGAGTGGACTGTTGGTATGCAATACAACTTCTAATCACGCTTCCCTCTCGTAGGGAACGTTGAAAGAGTTGATGAAACGGCCAAGCTTGCTTGGCCGTTTTGTTTTATCTGCCTTTCACCTTATTCCCTCCGCCGTTTGGCCCTGCGCCAGGTCACGTTGTCTCTTTTCCGCCCTTGGCTCCTTAGTCGTAAATCGCTAGATTATTCAATTCGTTGAAAGATGGTCTGCCGACAGGGAAGGATGCGTGTGATCGATTTCAGTCACCCCGAGTGGCGAGCGCTGGCTCAGCAGTTGCTGGATGAGGCGCCCCAGGTTATCCGCGGTCGCCAGTGGCAGCCCCTCATCGGCATGCTCAAGGACAATCAGCTGCTGCTCCCCCTTGGCAATCACCGCTATGAGCTGACCCCGGCCGGACGGCGCTATCTCACCCGCGAGCTGATGCTGGCCGAGATCGCCACCGCTCTCCCCGAGCCTGAGGAGTGGCTTCATGCTCAGGGTTGGCAGTTGGGGGAGCAGGTTAACGAGCGGGTGCTGGCGGCGCTCTATCGCAAGTCAGATGTGAACTTCACCCCCAACGAGCAGATCGACTTTGAGGACAAGGGCATTCGGCTCTGTGCCGATCAGCTGTTGCGCTTGCGCTCCGCCCAGCCGTTCAGCCTCTTTTTTAGCAGCGGTACCCTGATCGACGCGGCGCCCTGGCTGCAGGCCCTCGGCGAAGTGGCCCTACCTGAGCGCACCCTTGAGGATCTTGGCAAGATCCTGTGGGGGGAAGGGAATATCAAGCGGGTGATCACCACCGACAGCGTCGGCGCCTTTGCCGAGCTTCTTCTTGAGTCAGGCTGCTTGCTGGTGTGGGCACCCCCATCTGCCTCCCTAGCCCTGCAGCAGGTGGTGGCCGCTTTGCCGCCCAATGTGCTGTGGAGCCATCTCACCGCTCTCGACCCTGCCGGGGTGGATCGGGTGCAGGCGCTGGCCCAGCGACTGGGGCGTCCGGCAAGCTGGTGGCTGCCCCGGGATCTGGCTCCCATCAAGGAGGCCTATGCCGCCCCTCTGCAGGACGCGCGCCCCTGGGAACCGAGCCGGATCCCCCGTCCATTGCGGGCGTGGTGCAGCGATCTGGTGGAGTCCAACCGCGGCTTGTCGGCCGAGGTGTGTGCCCTGGCATCGGGCTGGCATGCCATCGGTTGAGATTGCCGCAGATCCGGCCGAAAAAGCGGTTTGCCCCCACTCTGCACGGTGATATAAAGAGTTGACGAAGCGCTCGCCAGATGGGCGCTTTTGTTTGCCACGTGTTTTGCGTGTCACGGACGGTGTGCCAACACGCTTTGCCAGCCAACGAACTCAACGGAATACAGGGAATACCATGTTTGAAAAGGTTGTTGCCGCCCCAGCGGATCCGATCCTGGGCCTGACCGAAGCCTTCCGTGCTGACTCTCGCAGCCACAAGATCAACCTGGGGGTCGGGATCTACAAGGATGAGACCGGTGCCACCCCCATTCTCCACTGCGTCAAGAAAGCCGAGCAGAAGCTCTTGACCGACGAGAAGACCAAGAATTACCTCGGTATCGAAGGCAATATCGAATATGGCCGCATCGTGCAGCAACTGCTGTTCGGGCACGATTCTGCGCTGGTCGCCAGCGGCCGGGCCAAGACTGCTCAGGCGCCGGGCGGTACCGGTGCCCTGCGCATCGCCGCCGAGTTCGTGGTGCGCAACGGTCTGGCCAAGACTGTCTGGATCTCCGATCCCACCTGGGCCAACCACGTCAGCGTGTTCCAGGCTGCTGGCCTTTCCGTCAAGTGGTACAAGTACTACGATGCGGCCAGCAAGGGTCTCGACTTTGCCGCCATGCAGGCCTCGCTGGCTGAAGTGCAGGCAGGCGATCTGGTGCTGCTGCACGGCTGCTGCCACAACCCGACCGGTATCGACCCTACCGCTGATCAGTGGCGCGCACTGGCCAAGCAGAGTGCTGCTGCCGGCTGGCTGCCGCTGTTTGACTTCGCCTATCAGGGCTTTGCCCGCGGTATCGAAGAGGATGCCGAAGGTCTGCGCATCTTCGCCGAGTGCCACGACGAGCTGCTGGTGGCGAGCTCCTTCTCCAAGAACTTCGGCCTCTACAACGAGCGGGTCGGCGCCTTCACCCTGGTCAGTGCGACCAAGGAGATCGCCGACGTGGCCTTCACCCAGGTCAAGACCGTCATTCGTGCCAACTACTCCAACCCGCCGTCACACGGCGCCGCCGTCGTCACCGCCGTGGTGAGCGATCCGGCCCTCTATGCCGAGTGGGTGGAAGAAGTGGCGGCCATGCGGGTGCGCATTCGCGAGATGCGGGAGCTGCTGGTGGAGAAACTGGCGGCGCGCGGCGTGAACCAGGACTTCAGCTTCATCCGCGAGCAGAACGGCATGTTCTCCTTCTCCGGTCTCTCCAAGGATCAGGTGGAGCGCCTCAAGAGCGAGTTTGCCATCTACATCGTCGGCTCGGGCCGGATCAGCGTGGCCGGTATCACCCGTGCCAATATCGATCCCCTGTGCGATGCGATCGCCAAGGTGTTGTAAGCACGACCGCCGATATCCGTTCAGTAAAAAGCCCGCCGGGGAGACCCGGCGGGCTTTTTCATTTCCTGGTGCTGGTCTCAGCGGCGGCGCTTACCGCCCCCCAGCAGGGAGCCGAGGACGCCGCGTACCAGCTGGCGACCTACCTCGTTGCCGACGGTGCGGGCCACGCTCTTGGCGGCGGTCTGCACCACGCCGTCGTGCTGGCCGCCACGGGGGCCGGTGCGGCCAAACAGGATGCCATTGAGGGCATCGAGCAAGCCGCCTTCCCCGTTGGATGGCTGTTCGCGGCCTTGCTCGCCAGTGGTTGTCACCTTGCCGCCGTTGAGCCGCTCGAAAGCAGACTCGCGATCCTCCGGCGTCTCGTAGCGGCCGTGCAGCAGGGAGCCCTGAATGAGCGCCTGCCGCTCGGTGTCGCTCAAGGGGCCGATGCGGCTGGCTGGCGGGGCGATGAAGGCGCGCTCCACCATGCTGGGCCGTCCCTTCTCGTCGAGCAGAGAGACCAGCGCTTCGCCGACACCGAGTTCGGTGATGACGCCGGCGGCATCGAAGGCGGGGTTGGCGCGCAGGGTGTTGGCGGCGATCCGCACCGCCTTCTGATCACTCGGGGTAAAGGCGCGCAGGGCGTGCTGCACCCGGTTGCCAAGCTGCCCCAGCACGCTGTCGGGGATATCGGCCGGGCTCTGGGTCACGAAGTAGACGCCCACCCCTTTCGAGCGGATGAGTCGCACCACCAGTTCGATCTTCTCCAGCAGCGCCTTGGGGGCATCGTTGAACAGCAGGTGCGCCTCGTCGAAGAAGAACACCAGCACCGGCTTGTCCGGATCCCCCACCTCCGGCAACTGCTCGAACAGCTCGGAGAGCAGCCAGAGCAGGAAGCAGGCATAGAGCCGGCTGGATTGGGTGAGCTTGCTGGCGGCCAGCACATTGATATGACCGTGGCCAGCCTCATCGGTCTGCAGCAGGTCCTGGATGTCCAGCATGGGTTCGCCGAAGAAGTGATCGCCGCCCGCACTCTCCAGGGTGAGCAGGTTGCGCAGGATGGCGCCGATGGAGGCGGTGGAGACGTTGCCGTAACGGGTGGTGAGCGACTTGGCGTTGTCACCGGCAAACTGCACCATGGCGCGCAGGTCTTTGAGATCGAGCAGCAGCAGCCCCTCGTCGTCCGCTACCTTGAACACCAGCTCCAACACCCCGCTCTGGGTATCGTTGAGGCCGAGCAGGCGGGCGAGCAGCAGGGGTCCCATGTCGGAGACGGTGGCCCGCACCGGGTGGCCCTGTTCGGCAAACAGATCCCAGAACAGGGTGGGGCTGGCGGCAAAGGCGGGGGCCGCAATGCCGAGCTGGGCCAGCCTGGCGTCCAGCTTGGCCGAGCCCGCCCCGGCGGCGCCCAGTCCGCTCAGATCCCCCTTCACATCGGCCAGAAAGACCGGCACACCGAGGTGGGAGAACCCCTCCGCCAGCACCTGCAGGGTGACGGTCTTGCCGGTCCCGGTGGCGCCGGTGATGAGGCCGTGGCGATTGGCCATGGCTGGCAGCAGGGCGAGGGGATGACCATTGGCATGGGCCAGCGTGAGCGGTTCGGCCATGGTGGGCTCCTTGTGGCAAATGGGGGACGAAAAACAACGGGTTACAAGGAGTGTGGTGGCAGGATCCGGGGATGGCAAGGCAGTGCCTCGTCAGCGCGCCAGAGGCTGACGAGGCGGGCGTGCTAGCGACTGCGGACCAGCTTGCCGAGGCGCAACAGTAGCAGGGTGAGGAGGCCGCCGCTGGCGGCGGTCAGCACCGCCAGCAGCAGGCTGCCGAGCAGGAAGGGGGGCACCAGGGTGGCCGCCTCGTGTTCCAGCCAGTGCAGGGTCCAGCTGAGGTGAAACGGTTCCGGTGTCTTGTGCAGTACCAGACAACCGGTGCGATAGGCGTAGAGGTACATGAAGGGCAGGGTCAGCGGGTTGTTGAACCAGACCGCCAGCAGTGCCAGCGGCAGGTTGAGGCTGAACGCCAGCACCAGCCCGACCGCGATGAGTGAATGCATGGGGATGGGAAACCAGCAGGCGAAGATGCCGGCTGCCACCGCTCCGCTCAGGGCGCGCGGCCCCCCTTGCCAGAGGGCGGGGGCGAGCAGCCGCTCGCCAAACAGGGAGAACCACTTCTGCTGGCGCAGGGTATCGGGGTCAATCTTGAAGCGGGCAAACCAGCGATTCAGCATGCGCGTGCCACCTTGCGTTTCTGCCACTGGCGCACGGTGCTGATGCGCCAGCAGGTACGAATGAGGGCGTAGCCGATGAGGGAGCTGAGCAGGGCGAGCACCAGCGACCCCAGCAGCAGCGGCGGGGCCACGGTCTCGAACACCGACACCAGCCAGGCCCAGGTGAACTCGATCTCGATGTGCTGGGAGGATTGGCCCAGCAGCTGGCAGCCGGTCAGATAGGCGCCGTAGAACAGTGGCGGCATGGTGAAGGGGTTGGAGAGCCAGACCAGGGCTACCGAGAGCGGCAGGTTGACCCGGCAGGCGATGGCGCCGCCGGCCGCCAGCAACATCTGGCAGGGGAGCGGCACCCAGGCCATGAACAGCCCCACCGCGAAGGCACCGGCCGCCGAGCGCCGATTGAGGTGCCACAGGTTGGCATCCAGCAGCAGCTTGCCAAACAGCCGCAAGTGCTTGTGTTCCTTGAGTGTCGCCGGATCAGGCAGCCAGCGTTGTATGAGTTGTTTGGGCATATTGAAACCTTGCTAAATACTTGCACCATGGATCTGCGTCTGTTGTCGTTTGCCCTCGGGGCAAGCTCCTCACTGCTTTGGCCATGGTTGTCTTCATGGGAATGGGGTGGCCTGATGCTGCTGCTCGCGTTCCCCTTGGCCGGTTACCGCTGCTGGCGGCTGCTGTTTCTGCTGTGCGGCATCCTCTGGATGCAGGGGAGTTTGCACTACCGGCTTGCCTGGCTGGATCAGCTTGGCAAAAAAACGAGCCACATCATAACCGCACAGCTGCAAAGTGCAGAACCCGAGGGCGATAAATTTATCCGGCTGGTGCTGCGGGTGAACAGGCTCGACGAGCAGGCGCTCACTCCGGCGCCGCTGGTGCGCATCAATGCCTACCAGGCGCTGCCCGCCATGACGGCAGGCAGCCACCTCACGCTGGTGGTCTCTCTCAAACCGGCCCACGGCCTGGCCAACGAGGCGGGGATGGATGGGCGGCGCCTGCTGCTCGGCAAGGGGATCACCGCCACCGGCAACCTGCGCCGGGTGATCCAGATTGAGCCGGCGCAGACGGGGCTGCGCGAGCGCTGGCTGGCCCGGGCTGCCGCCAGCTGGCAGGATCTGAGCCAGGGCCCGCTGCTGGCGGCGCTCACCTTCGGCGAGCAGGGTGGCATCACGGATGAGCAGTGGAGCCTGTTTCGCGGCAGCGGGCTGACCCACATCATCGCCATCTCGGGACAGCACATCGCGCTGGTGGCGGTGCTCGGCTGGTGGCTGGGGCGGCTGTGCGGGCTGCGGGGGGCGATTCTGGTCGCCCTGCTGTTTGCTGCCCTCTATAGCTGGCTGGCCGGTTTTGCGGTGGCCACCGAACGGGCCCTCATCATGGTGCTGGTGTGGAGTCTGCTGCGCTGGCGACGGCGGGAGTGGCCTGCCCATCGCATCTGGTTGTGGGCCTTCGTGGTGCTCACGCTCTGGGATCCCTTCGCCCTCTATTCGGCCGGATTCTGGCTCTCCTTCCTGGCGGTGGCTCTGCTGCTGGTGGCGAGCCTGCTGGAGGCCAAACCCGGGCTCATCCGTCTGCTGGGCTTGTTGCTGCTGGGGCTGCTGCCACTGCAACTGGCGCTGTTCGAGGGGATTGCCCCATTGTCGCTGCTGCTCAATCTGCTGGCATTGCCGCTCTTTTGTATCGGCATCATACCGCTGGCGCTCATCGGGGTGCTGCTGGCGCCGCTTTCGGCGGAGCTGGCCCACCTGCTGTTCTGGCTGGCCGATGTTGGTCTGCAGTGGGTGTTGTGGGCGTTGACCCGCCTGGCCAGCCAGTGGCAGCTCTGGTGGCCGGTGCCGGGCTGGGTACTGCCGTTCACGGCGCTGCTGACCCTGCTCTGGTGCGCCTGGCATGTGCCGGGCGGCCGTCCGCTGCTGTTGCCGGGGGGCGTGGCTCTGCTGCTGGCGGCCTGGCCGGCGCCGACCCACTGGCAACTGAGGGGGCTGGATGTGGGGCAGGGGCTGGCGGTACTGCTCACCCGGGGTGAGCGTGGCATCCTCTTCGACACCGGCGATCGCTACCCGGGCGGCTACAACATGGCGGATGCCGTGATCCTGCCGCTGCTCAACCGGCTCGATGTGCGGGTGCTGGATTATCTGATCATCAGTCACAAGGACCGGGACCACGCCGGCAATCGGCGCGCCATTCTGCAGGCTCTGCCGGTGCGCCACGAGCTCTCGTCATTCGATTTTGGCCGCTTCACGGCCCTGTGCCAGCGCGGCCAGCAGTGGCGCTGGCAGGGGCTCGAGATGGCGGTGCTCTGGCCACAGCAACCGGGGCGCGGTCACAACAACGACGGCTGTGTGCTGCAGATCCGCGACGGGGATCGCCGTATCCTGCTCAGTGCCGACATCGAGCGGCAGGCGGAGCAGCGGTTGCTGGCGCTGGAAGGGGATGGGCTTTCCAGCACCCTGCTGGTGAGTCCTCACCACGGCAGCCGCACCTCCTCCACGGCGCCCTTCGTGGCGGCGGTGGCCCCCCGCTATGTGGTGCACAGCGCCGGCTTCATGAACCAGTGGGGATTTCCCCGCCCCGAAGTGGTGGCCCGCTACCAGGAGGCGCAGCAATGGGTCACCGGGTTGGACGGAGAAATTCTGGTCGAGCCTGCGCCGGGCGGGCTGCGGATCCGGGCCGAGCGGGAGCAGGGCCCCTGGTTTCGCCGCAATGGTGACTGGTGGCGGCCTGCATTCTGGCCTGATCGCTGAGCGTAAACCCGGCTTGGGCTGGGATAAATGCCGTGATTTCTCGCCTTGGCGAGGGACATGCGCTGGCGATGCTTGGTGTAATCCTGCGCTTTGGCTGGGATAACGACCGTCATTTCCTGTCTTGGCGAGGGACATGCGCTGGCGATGCTTGGTGTAATCCTGCGCTTTGGCTGGGATAACGACCGTCATTTCCCGCCTTGGTGATGGGCACCGCTTGGTGTAATCCTGCGCTTTGGCTAGAATAGCCCGTCATTTCCCTTATTAACGGCTATTCATGCAACAAGAAACCTCACAAGACAGCTGGCCTGTCTTCAAGCGTCTGCTCGGCTATGTCCGTGACCGCAAGCTTGGCCTGATCGGCGGCATCATCGGCATGCTGGGCTACGCCGCCGTGGATACCACCTTCGTCTATTCCATCAAGCCGCTGATCGACCAGGGGATCAACGGCAACGATCCGACCGTGCTCAAGTGGATGCCCTTCTTCGTACTGGGCATCGTGGCCCTGCGCGGCGTCGCCAACTTCCTCTCCAACTACTGCATGGCCTGGGTCGGCAACCACGTGGTGATGCGCCTGCAGCAGCAGGTGTTCAATCACATGGTGGCGATGCCGATGAGCTTCTTCGACCGCCAGAACACCGGTCACCTGCTCTCCAAGGTGACTTATGACGCCAGCCAAGTCTCCTCGGCTGCCAGTACCACTCTGGTCACCCTGGTGCGGGAAGGGGCGACCGTGATCGGTCTGCTCGGCCTGATGTTCTGGCACTCCTGGCAGCTGTCGGTGATCTTCCTGGTAGTGGGGCCCGTGGTGGGCATCATCATCGGCCTTATCAGCCGTCGCTTCCGTCAGATCAGCCGCCACATTCAGCAGGCGGTGGGTGACATCACCACCTCCACCGAGCAGATGCTCAAGGGGCACAAAGAGGTGCTGATGTTCGGTGGCCAGAAGGTGGAGGAGAAGCGCTTCTTCAAGGTCAGCAACAACATGCGCCAGCAGACCATGAAGATGGTCGCCGCCGATGCCATCGGCAGCCCGGTGGTGCAGATGGTTGCCTCCATCGCGCTGGCGGCCTTCCTCTATGTGGCCACCATCGACAGCGTGCGTAGCGAGCTGACTGCCGGTACCTTCACCGTCATGATCACCTCCATGATGATGCTGCTCAAGCCGCTGAAAAGCCTGACCGACGTCAACAACCAGTTCCAGCGCGCCATCACCGCCTGCCACAGCCTGTTCGGCCTGCTTGACACCGAGCCGGAGCAGGATACCGGTACCCGTACCCTGGAGCGCGCCCGCGGCGAGATCGAGTTTCGCAACGTCACCTTCACCTACCCGACCAAGGACACCCCGGCGCTGCACAACGTCAGCTTCAAGGTGGAGGCGGGCAAATCGGTGGCGCTGGTGGGGCGGTCCGGCTCCGGCAAGAGCACCATCGCCAGCCTGTTGACCCGCTTCTACGACATCGAACAGGGGGAGATCCTGCTGGACGGCGTCAATATCCGCGATTACCGCTTGAGCGAGCTGCGCAAGCAGTACGCCCTGGTCTCCCAGCATGTCCACCTGTTCAACGACACTGTGGCGAGCAACATCGCCTACGCCGCGGAAGAGAAATACAGCCTCGACGAGATCAAGCAGGCGGCCCGCATCGCCCACGCCGACGAGTTCGTCAGCAAGATGAGCAACGGTTATGACACCGTGGTCGGCGAGAACGGCGCGTCGCTCTCCGGTGGTCAGCGCCAGCGCATCGCCATCGCCCGCGCCCTGCTGCGCGATGCGCCCGTGTTGCTGCTGGACGAGGCTACCTCGGCGCTGGATACCGAGTCCGAGCGCCACATCCAGGCGGCCATCGACGAGCTGTGCAAGGCGCGCACCTCGCTGGTGATCGCTCACCGCCTCTCCACCATCGAGAAGGCGGACGAGATCCTGGTGATCGATGAAGGCCATATCGTCGAGCGCGGCAACCACGCGGCGTTGATGGCCCAGCAGGGCACCTATGCCCAGCTGCGCGCCATCCAGTTCGGCCATGCCACCGCAGGTGGCAACGCCTGATGCTGGAGCGGCTCTGGTATGCAAAGAGTGGCTGGCGCTGGTTGCTGGTCCCCTTTGCCCTGCTGTTTGCCATCATCAGCGGCACTCGCCGTTATGCCTATCGCCACGGTTGGCGCAAGGGCTATCGTGCCTCTGTGCCGGTCATCGTCGTGGGCAATATCTCGGTGGGTGGCAACGGCAAGACCCCGGTAGTGGTCTGGCTGGTGGAGCAGTTGCAGGCCCGCGGCTATCGCCCCGGGGTGGTGAGCCGCGGCTATGGCGGCAAGGCGCCCCATTACCCGTACCGGCTCGATGCCGCCAGCACCACGGCGCAGGCGGGGGATGAACCGGTACTGATTGCCAGGCGCTGTGGCTGCCCGGTGGTGGTGGCGCCCAAGCGGGCCGAGGCGGTGCGTCTGCTGGAGCAAAGTGGTGAGGTGGATATCATCATCACCGACGACGGCCTGCAGCACTATGCGCTGGCCCGCGACATCGAGCTGGTGGTGGTGGACGGGACGCGTCGCTTCGGCAACGCCTGCCTGCTGCCCATGGGGCCGCTGCGCGAACCGGTCACCCGGCTCAAGCGGGTGGACGCCATCATCTGCAACGGCGGCGAGCCGGGGCGGGGAGAGTATCCCATGAGGCTGGTGGCCGACGTTCCTCGCCGGGTGTGTGACGAGGCCCCGCTGGCCACGCCACTGGCCGGTCCGGTCGACGCGCTGGCGGGGATTGGTCATCCGCCCCGTTTCTTCGCCACCCTAGAAGGACTCGGCTATCAGCTGGATCAGCGGGTGGCCTACGGCGATCACCACCCCTTCGATCGGGACGAGCTGGTGGGCCGCTTTGCCGGCAAGCCGCTGCTAATGACCGAGAAGGATGCGGTCAAGTGCCGCGCCTTTGCCCTCGGCAACTGGTGGTATCTGCCGGTCAGCGCAGAGTTGCCCGCCTCCCTGCTCGATACCCTGTTGCACAAGCTGGGCGGGAGCTGGAAGGGGCAAGGCACAACCAAGGCACAAGGTTAATCTCTCTCGCCCGCGTGGGGGAGCAGGGGCTTATCATGCCCCGCATGAAATATCTGGTTGCTCGACATCCATCGCCGGCGTGATGAATCCGCCGGCGCGACATCGTTGAAGGAGTATCGTTTTGGCTTTGGACATCAAGTTGCTCGACATCATTGCCTGCCCTGTCTGCAAGGGCAAGCTGCACTACAACAAGGCCGTGCATGAGCTGGTCTGCCGCTTCGACAAGCTGGCCTATCCGCTGGAGGAGGGGATCCCGGTGCTGCTGGAGAACCGCGCCCGTCCGCTCAGCAGCGACGAGCTGTCGTCATGAGCTTCGTCGTCGTCATTCCGGCCCGCTACGCCTCCACCCGGCTGCCGGGCAAGCCGCTGGCCGACATCCACGGCAAGCCCATGGTGCAGCACGTGGTGGAAAAAGCCCTGCAGTCGGGCGCCGATCGGGTGATCGTCGCCACCGATGACGAGCGGGTGCAGCAGGCGCTGGCCGCCTGCGCCGGGCAGGCCGGTTTCGAGGTGTGCATGACCTCGAAGGATCATCAGTCCGGTACCGAGCGCTTGGCCGAGGTGTGCCGTCACTACGGCTTTGCCGCCGACACCATAGTGGTCAACGTGCAGGGGGACGAGCCGCTCATTCCGCCGGTCATCATCCGTCAGGTGGCGGACAACCTGGCCACCGCCACGGCGCCCATGGCGACCCTGTCGGTGCCGATCCAGGACGCCGAAGAGGTGTTCAACCCGAACGCCGTCAAGGTGGTGACCGACCAGGAGGGCTACGCGCTCTACTTCAGTCGCGCCTCCATTCCGTGGGATCGGGATCGCTTTGCCGCGAATCGCGAGCAGATTGGCGATCACTACCAGCGCCACATCGGCATCTACGCCTATCGCGCCGGCTTCATCCAGCGTTATGTGGACTGGGCGCCGAGCCTGCTCGAGCAGATCGAAGCGCTGGAGCAGCTGCGGGTGCTCTGGTACGGGGAGAAGATCCACGTGGCCCAGGCGCTCGAGGCGCCGCCGGTCGGGGTGGATACCCAGGCCGATCTGGACAAGGTGCGCGCGCTGCTGGCGAACTGATGCCGACAACAGCAAAAATGACTCTAAACGGTGCCTGCGGGCGCCGTTTTTTGTGTTTAATCTTTATATAATTATTTGATTCAAAACACCATTTATGAGCACTTTCAAACTTTTCCCGGCCATGGTTTGCCAAATCAGCGAGTTTGGTTATGATGCAAGACGCCGTGTTAACCCTAACTGGCATATAACGAGATAAAAAACGGGGTGTTTGGGTGATTAATGTATTCCTGGTCGATGATCATGAGTTGGTGCGTACAGGGATAAGACGCATTCTGGAAGATGTCCGTGGGATCAAGGTGGTGGGCGAGGCGCAGAGCGGGGAAACCGCAGTCACTTTCTGTCGTCAGCACCATCCCGACGTGATCCTGATGGACATGAACATGCCGGGCATCGGCGGCCTGGAGGCGACCCGCAAGATCCTGCGGATCCGGCCCGATGTGCGCATCATAGTGCTGACCATTCATTCAGAAAATCCGTTCCCGACCAAGGTGATGCAGGCGGGGGCCGCCGGTTATCTCACCAAGGGGGCCGCACCGGACGAGATGATCCATGCCATTCGCCTGGTCCACTCCGGTCAGCGTTACATCTCCCCGGAGATCGCCCAGCAGATGGCCCTGAGCCAGTTTGCCTCGGCCGACGAGAACCCCTTCAAGTCCCTCTCCGAGCGCGAGCTGCAGATCATGATGATGATCACCAAGGGGCAGAAGGTGACCGATATTTCCGAACAGCTCAACCTGAGCCCGAAGACGGTCAACAGCTACCGCTACCGGTTGTTCAGCAAGCTCAACATCAATGGCGATGTGGAGCTGACCCATCTGGCCATTCGCTATGGCATGCTGGATGCCGATACCCTGTAATGGGCGGCGTGTAGCCATCAAAGGCGGCCTGTGCCGCCTTTTTGCTTTTTGCCGGTCTGGCGCAGTATGCTCTGTGCCGTCTTCTGCTTTCATCCGTTGAGCCGAGTTGCCGATGAGCCTCTCTTTCAATCTTCCGTTTGCCGCGATCCCCCAGATCCAGCACCTCGATCCCCGTTGCTGGAGTCAGCATGACCTCGTCTGAACCTCTCTTCGACAGCAAGGCGTTTCTCAGTGCCGTCACCCACCAGAGCGGCGTCTACCGCATGTACGACAGCGGCGGCACCGTCATCTATGTGGGCAAGGCCAAGGATCTGAAAAAACGGCTCGCCTCCTACTTTCGGGCCAACGTCGACAGCATCAAGACCCGCACCCTGGTGCGCCAGATCGCCGACGTGCAGGTGACGGTCACCCACACCGAGACCGAGGCGCTGATCCTCGAGCACAACCTCATCAAGCAGTACCAGCCTCGCTACAACGTGCTGCTGCGCGACGACAAATCCTACCCCTGGATCATCATCACCGCGCACCAGCACCCGCGCATCGGGGTTCATCGCGGCGCCCGCAAGGTGAAGGGGGAGTACTTCGGCCCGTATCCCTCCGGCGGTGCGGTGCGCGAGAGCCTGCACCTGATGCAAAAGATCTTCCCGGTGCGCCAGTGCGAGGATGCGGTCTATGCCAACCGCAGCCGCCCGTGCCTGCTTTACCAGCTCAAGCGCTGCGCCGGCCCCTGTGTGGCCGGGTTGGTGAGCGAGGCCGAGTATGCCCAGCAGGTGGAGCTGGCCAAGCTGTTTCTGGCGGGCAAGAACCAGCAGGTGATAGGCGAGCTGGTGGGCAAGATGGAGTCCGCCAGCGGCGATCTGCGCTTCGAGGACGCGGCCCGCTACCGGGATCAGATCCAGGCGCTGCGCCGGGTGACCGAACAGCAGTCGGTGAGCGGCAACGTGCTGGACGAGCTCGACGTGGTGGGGGTGGCCTTCGAGCAGGGGACCGCCTGCATCCACGTGCTCTTCATCCGCCAGGGCAAGGTGCTGGGCTCGCGCAGCTACTTCCCGAAAGTGCCGGCCGACACCCAGCTTGACGAGGTGGTGCAATCCTTCCTGCTGCAGTTCTATCTGTCGGGGCAGGGGGGGCGGCAGATCCCGAGCGAAGTGCTGCTCGATGTGGCACTCGAAGACGAGAACGTCATCGCCGAGACCCTGAGCCAGACTGCCGGTTACAAGGTGCGGGTGGTGAGCCGTACCCGCGCCGAGCGGGCCCGCTTCATCAAGCTTGCCTCCATCAACGCCCAGACCGCGCTGCGCTCGCGGCTCGCCCACAAGAGCACCACCACCGCCCGCTACGACCAGCTGGAGGAGCTGCTGGAGCTGGAGCGCCCCATCGCCCGGATGGAGTGCTTCGATATCTCCCACACCATGGGTGAGCGCACCGTGGCCTCCTGCGTGGTGTTCAACCGGGAGGGACCGCTCTCATCGGAATATCGCCGCTTCAACATCGACGGCATCACCGGCGGCGATGACTACGCCGCCATGGAGCAGGCGCTGGAGCGGCGTTTTGGCAAGCAGCAGGAGCCGGACAAGGTGCCGGACGTGCTGTTTATCGATGGCGGTCTCGGTCAGCTACGCCGCGCCGAGGAGATCCTGGCCCGCCAGCTGGAGTTTCTGGGGGGCAAGTATCCGCTGCTGGTGGGCATCGCCAAGGGGGTGACCCGCAAGGCGGGGCTGGAGACCCTGATCCTGGGGGAGAGCCACGAAGAGCTGCATTTGCCGGCAGATATGCCCGCCTTGCACCTGATTCAGCACATTCGCGATGAATCCCACCGTTTTGCCATCACCGGCCACCGCGCCAGACGGGCGAAAGCCCGCACCACCAGTACCCTGGAGGACATTCCGGGGGTGGGGCCGAAACGGCGGCAGGCGCTGCTCAAGTACCTGGGCGGGCTGCAGGAGGTGAAAAAAGCAGGGGTCGAGGAGCTCGCCAAGGTGCCCGGCATCAGCCAGGAGCTGGCCCAGTCCATCCACGACGCCCTGCACTCGCTCTAGCCATTGGTAGCCGAGACGGGGTGAATGCGCCTCCATGCTGCCCCTGTTTGCCCTGACGGCGAACAGGGGCTGTCGCCCAAAGTATCGGCAAGGGGCGAGTTGAGTCACATCATTCACTCTGGGTTCATTCACTTCGGGGATCCCGGCACACAAGAGCCGTGACGCAGGGGGCCCGTAAATGCCATAATGGCCCACATCCTGAGGTTGTTGATGGATTCATAGACCAAGGCGGGCGCCTGTCCGGTTGCATCCGTGATCGGCTTGGGGCTACCATGTAGCGGCATACAAGAAGTGGCTGAAAATAATGACAAATATTCCTAATCTGCTGACGTTTTTTCGGATCTTGCTCATCCCCGTCTTCGTCATCCTGTTCTACCTTCCCTATCAGTGGTCCTATCTGGCGGCGGCCATCGTCTTCATCCTGGCGGCGGCGACCGACTGGTTTGACGGCTACCTTGCCCGCAAGCTGAATCAGTCCACTGCCTTCGGCGCTTTCCTCGATCCGGTGGCCGACAAGATCATGGTGGCGGCGGCGCTGGTGGTGATCGTCGAGCACTACAACACCATCTGGGTGACCATTCCTGCCATGACCATGATTGGTCGCGAGATCATCATCTCCGCCCTGCGCGAGTGGATGGCCGAGCTGGGCAAGCGCTCCTCGGTGGCGGTCAGCTGGATTGGCAAGTGGAAGACCATGATCCAGATGGTGTCGCTCACCGGTCTCATCTGGCAGTACGACATCTGGATGGTGTGGCTGGCCTATGTGCTGCTCTATGTGGCCACCGTGCTCACCTTCTGGTCCATGTTCCAGTACATGAAGGCCGCCTGGGGCGATCTGACCTACCACTCCCGCTTCTAGTCTGCGTTTATACTAAGCACCGTTTCCCCGCACTTGGGGCAGGGAAACGGTCGTGAACGTTGAAAATGCAGGAAAAGGGCAAAAAACACCCGAACGATCAGGGTATTAAACATTTTTGGTTGACTGGGCGAGGAACATCGCTAGAATGCGTCCTCGTAGTCAGGCAGTCAGCCAGACCATTGCGGGAATAGCTCAGTTGGTAGAGCACGACCTTGCCAAGGTCGGGGTCGCGAGTTCGAGTCTCGTTTCCCGCTCCAAATTCAGACAATAGAGAGTTTCTCTCTTTTGCATGGCGCGTTAGCAAAGCGGTTATGCAGCGGATTGCAAATCCGTTTAGTCCGGTTCGACTCCGGAACGTGCCTCCATATTGACAAGCCCGCGGCGCGAGCTTGATACCGATTACGGTGCCCGAGTGGTGAAATCGGTAGACACAAGGGATTTAAAATCCCTCGACGTTCGCGTCGTGCCGGTTCGATTCCGGCCTCGGGCACCATTAAAATCAAAGACTTAAAAAGGCCGCTAGTGATAGCGGCCTTTTTGTTTTCTCCCAGTGTCCACATTTGATTCACACAGATTTATTCCGGCAGCTCTGCCAGTTTCACTTCGAGTTGCAAGCAGTTGGTGTAGCCCTGATTGGTGAGGTCGTGCACCACCTGGGTGAGCAGCCAGTCGGCCTCGTCTATCAGGGAGCTGAGCTCCTAAGGTGACCCTCGCTGCTTTTTCTAGAGTTCCGAGATGATGGTAGACACTTCTTCGGCGCCATTTCTTATCTCTTGCATCACTTTCGCGACGTCATCGATCTGCCTTTGTCCATGGATGGCGCCATCTGCTGCGGACTGGATCTGTTCGCTGACCTGATGGGTGAGCTGCTGGTTCTGGTTGACCACGCTCGCGATCTCGTTGGTGGATTGAGAGGTTCTTGCCGCCAGTTGACGGACTTCATCGGCGACGACGGCAAAGCCTCTGCCTTGTTCACCGGCTCGCGCGGCTTCGATGGCGGCGTTGAGTGCCAGCAGGTTGGTCTGGTCTGCAATGCTGCTGATGGTGGAAACGATGGCGGTGATATTTTGGGATTGGGCATGCAGCTTGCCCATCAGCGTACTGGCATTTTCCATCTGGGTGACGATGTTGTCTGAAGTGGAGACAACGGTGGTCAGCATGTCCTCACCCTTGATGGCGGAAGCCTTGGTGGTGACGGAGGTTTCGTTGGCCACTTTGGCCACATTTTGCACGGCCTGATCTTTTTTGATTTGCGAGGTGATGTTGGAGGCGAACTTGATGACCTTGATCACCTTGCCATGACTGCCTCGCACTGCGTTGTAGGTCGCTTCCAGCCAGATTTCATGGCCTTGCTTGTCAAAGCGCTGAAAGCGCCCCGATTTGAAGGTTCCCTGAGCCAGTTCCTGCCAGAAATCGGGGTGTTCCCGATAAAACAACTCATCACAGAACATGCGATGCTGACGACCTCTTATTTCATCGAGTCGATAGCCCATGGTGTCGAGAAAATTGCGGTTGGCGTTGATGATGACGCCATTTGGCTCAAACTCGATGACCGCAAGGGAGCGATCCAGCGCTTCGAATATCGCTTTCTGCGTCATGAGCAGGTCATGTTGCAAGGTCACGTCGGAGGCGATTTTAACGACTTTGCTGACCTTGCCATCCTGGCTGACCGGGAAGTAGGTTGCTTCCAGCCAGATTTCCTGGCCGTGCTTGCCGACTCGCTGGAAGGTGCCCTGCTGGCTGTGGCCATTGGCCAGCTTCCTCCAGAATTCCCGATAGGAGGGGGAGTCAGAGTCCTCTTTTCGACAGAAGATGGCATGGTGCTGCCCCACGATCTCCTTGAGGGAGTAGCCGACGGTGCTGAGGAACAGCGGGCTGGCATCGAGGATATGGCCCTCGGGAGTGAATTCGATCATCGGCAGGTGACCATGCATGGCGTGGCTCAGTGCCTCGCTCTGCAAGGCCCTTGCTCTTTCTGCTGCCAGCTCGTTCTTGAGTTTTGCGTTGAACATAGGAACTCCCCAACCAGGTCAAATCATTCAATGAGCCTTCAATCCACCTCTTACACCTTGCAGGTATAAGGCTCCGCTTGTGAGTGCAACACCCGCCGACCACTGACTCGGGCTACTCCATTCAAAAACCAGGCCTAATACGCCATGGTGCGCCAACGGATGGTGCTGACCCCTGAGCTGGGTACCTGCCAATAGTGTGTTGATCATCAATATGACCGGGCGTTGGCGGTGATTCACCCCAGGCCGGGAAGCCGTGTCTGTGAGCCGGGCATGATAAAGGGGGATGGGTCGATCAGGGCAAGGCGTGGTGGTCCGAGGTGGCTGCTTGGGCAGATAAAGCCGCTTTCATTGCAGTTTGCATTGCGTTTTGCGGGCTTTGGGCGGGCCTTGTGGCAAGTTGCCCGCATTGGGGGCGGAAGGGGGGGGAAACCAGGCCATTTTTTCTGGCTTGGGTTTTGCTTGGGTCGACAAAACGGATCGGCTCTTTGCAGCTGAATGCCTTGCTGCGATGGCCCAATGACGCTCTGCTACTAGGATGAGGTGATGCCATGGCTACTGCACAAGGACTCTTGCAGGACACCGCCTTCGACCAGACCGAGGCACATGCGATGTCGCATGCGCCCCGAGGAAGGCATTCGGTCAAACGGATGATGATCCTGGGGGGGATCCTGGTGGCGGTGCCGTTGATCATGGCATCCATCGTCTCCTTGTGGAGCAGCCAGGCCCAGCTGCGCGCGCAGGAGAAGGTCGAGCGCTTCAATCAGGCTCACCTCATCTTCAAGGAGACACGTTATGACCTGGTGCAGATCCAGCAGTTCATCACAGATGCGGCGGTGACTGGCAACACAGAAGAGAGCCTCGCCGAGGCCACCACGTTCCGCGATACCGCCTTGCAGAATCTCGATACCCTGATGCGCAGCCTGCCGGACTTGAGCAACGAGCTGCTGCCGATGCAGGAGACGGTCAAGGGGCTGTATGAGAAAGGGGTTGTCATGGCGGATACCTACAGTCGCCAGGGCCAGGCGGCGGGCAACCTGATGATGAGCAGCCAGGGTGGCTTTGATCAGATGGTGATAAACATCAACGAGCGCCTTGAGCGTATTGATAATCAGCTGGACAGCAGGATCACCAGTGCCGTGGCCAGCCGCGACGAGGCCAAGGAGCTGGCCCTGCTGATGGGGCTGGTGGCCGGACTGGTCTCCCTGCTGTTCGTGGCGCTGGCCTACTTCATCCAGTACCGTTACCTGATGCGCACCCTGGGCGGCGAGCCGGATTATGCCGCGCGGGTGGCCGCCGAGATTGCGGCGGGCAACCTCACCGTCACCATCCAGACCCGTTCGGCAGACAATCACAGCGTGCTCGGAGCCATGCGGCTGATGGCGGCGCAGCTGAGTCGCCACATGCGCCAGATAGACCTGCGGACCCGGCAACTGGCCCAGTCCTCCTATCAGATCTCCGATATCTCGAGAACCATCACCGACGCTTCCCAGCTGGAACAGCACCACTCGACGGAAGTGACCCGCGCCAGCAATGACCTCTCCTGCGCGGCCGAGGCGGTTTCCGGCCTGGCAAGCCAGGTGGGGCAGCAGGCGGAGCTTGCCTATCAGAGCGCCCATCGCAGCACCCGGGTGATGAGTGAAAACATCGAAGAGATGCGCCACGCCGTGACCGAGGCGCAGCAGGCGGAACAGAAGACCCGCCAGCTGAGCGAGGCGAGCCAGCGCATTCAGGTGATCACCCAGTCCATCACTGCCATCACCGAGCAGACCAACCTGCTGGCCCTCAACGCCGCCATCGAGGCGGCCCGGGCCGGGGAGTATGGCCGCGGCTTTGCGGTGGTGGCCGACGAGGTGCGCAAGCTGGCCAACAATGCCGGTCAGGCCACCAAGGAGATCAACGAGATCGTCACTACCCTGAGCCGGCTCATCGGCGAGAACGAGAGCTCGGTGAAGAGCGTCATCGCCCGCACTCACCTGACCATGGACAAGGCGCACGAGGCGAGTCAGTCCATCAACGGCCTGATGACGGAGATCGAGCGCAGCGTCGGCGCGGCGGATCAGATCCGCGGCACCAGCGACGAGCAGATGGGCAAGCTCTCCTCGCTCAATGCCCATCTGCACGATCTGCTGCATGCGCTCGCGGAGAACACCGAGAAGGTGCAGACCACCGGGATCATCAGCCGCACCCTCTATCAGGAGTCGAGCCAGCTGCGCGACATCATGGAGCAGTTCCGCTTCGAGGCCGAGAGCGGGGCGGATCGCAGCGAGCACGAGCTGCGCCGGGCGCCGCGCATGTACCAGCACATGATGGTGAAGGTACAGGCCGGGGGCGGGTTCCACGAGTCGATCACCGAGGATTTCAGCATCACCGGCCTGCGACTGCGCACGGTACAGCCCCTGGCTCTGGACAAGCGCGCCGAGGTGGAGCTCAAGATCTACACCCCCAAGCCCTCCATCGATCTGTATCGCAACCAGACGCCGCTGACGATCAAGGCCAGGGTGATGTGGTCCCGTCAGTCGGAAGAGGGCGAGGTATACGGGCTGGAGTTCATCGAGGTGATACCGCAGGCGCGCAGCCAGCTGGAGGCCTGTTTCAAGCATTATGCGCTGGAACCGACCTATACCGGCTGATGCCGTGTCGAGCCCGACAGGTGGATGGCCGCCACGCGGCAGCCTGCTTGGCCGACAGAGTGAAGGGGCAATCAAGAGCACAAAGACGAGATGATGAAAGAGGGGAGCCTGGGCTCCCCTCTTTATTGGGTTGGCAATACTACCGTCTGCCCTTATCGGTGTGTAATCGCGCCTTTAGAACTTGTAGAGCCAGGAGACGGCGGTGAAGTAGCCGTTGTAGTCCTGGTTCAGGTTGCCGAGGTTGCGCTCTTCGCCGGTGTAGAGGTAATCCACGTCCTGGAAGTATTCGTAGCGCACATCCCAGCGCAGCGAATGCTGCTTGGTAAGCTGATAGAGGGCGTAGCCTTCCAGCCGGTGCTGCTTGCTGGTGAGATCCGGGTAGTCATAGCCCTTGCTGGCGTCGGTCTTGCCACGGCCATAAGCGAAGCTGTAATCGAGCCCGAGCTCGAGATCCCGGTCAAACGCCTTCTTCTGGGTGAGCCCGAGCCCGAGGGTGGTGATCTCGTCGCGCACCGCCGTGCTGTAGGGATCCCAGTCCGGTGCGCCTGTGTAGGCGTGGTTCTGGCTGGAGGTGATCCACTGCAGGTTGCTGAACAGGTGGCCGCTCAGGTTGTCGTCGAACTGCTGGTTGAGGGTCAGGTCGATGCCATAATCCTTGCCCTCGCTGCGCCCTATGTCCGGCTCCTTGTAATCATCCCTGGCCCACCACCCTTCGAGGCGGGCATCCATCCCCTCGCTGAACTGATAGCCAAGGTCTCCCCTGAGTTCGACCCTGTCCCTGTCCGCCAGATAGAACTGGCGCAGGGTCGGGCTGCCATTGCCACCGGCGCTGTCGTGGCGCCAGTCCGAGCCGTCGCGGGTGCTCCAGGCGAGCTTGCCGCCCAGTTGCAGCGCCCCGGCCGGGCGGTAGCGCCCCTTGAGGAACAGGGTGTGCTCATCGGTGTCCTGCCGGTCGGCCTGTTCGCGCTGATCGGCCTTGTACTGATAGCCGGTGGTGAGCTTGACCGAGCGGCTGAGCCGGTAGTCGGCCGCCAGATCCGCCTTGCTGCGGGTGCGATCGCTCTTGCCGCGCTGCTTGCCGACCACCGCGTATTCATCGGACTTGTCCTTGCGGTCCCGATACTCGCCGCCGGCGCGCAGGGTGAGATCCCGGCCAAAGCGACCCACCCACTTGGCGTCGGCCTGCAGGGTGCTGACCTCGCCGTGGAAGTCATCTTGGCTGATGGGGGCGTTGCGAAACGCGGTCAGGCTGCCGTTGGAGGTGGCCTGGCTGGTGAGCACGCGGCCGGTCAGGCTCTGCCGGTCCCAGTTGTACTGGCCGGATAGGCTCAGCTGGTGGAAGTTGTTGTCCGGCTCGTAGGCGCGCTCGTTGGCGTAAGGATCGGCAACGCTGCCATAGTAGAGCGCCGTGTCATCGGTACGGTAGAGGGAGCCGTTGTAGGCGAGATCGACCAGCCAGCCTTCTCCCAGGTAGCTGACGCCGCTCTTGACCAGGGTGGTCGAGCTGCCGTCGATGGGCTTGGGCAAAAGGCCTGGCCCGCTGCCGATGCCGGGCACGCTCGCCTGGTAGTAGGCGAGGGTGGCCTCTTTTTTCTCATGAGAAAAATCGGCGTAGGGGCGCCACGGGCTTTTCGGGGTATAAGCGAGCCCGGCGGTCAGTTTCTTGCGCACCACCTCCTTGTCGAACTCGGCCAGCGACCCCTGGGTCAGCGGGCTCTCGCCCGGCTGATAGACGCTGCGGCCGTGGCTGTTCCAGTAGAAGGGGGACTCCGAGTAGCCCAGCCGGGCGCGCATGCCGTCGTAGTGGCCCTGTTCGGTTGTCAGGCTGAAGCGCTCCATGCCGAGGTTTTTCACCGCCAGGCTGCCGTAGCGGGAGCCTTCCCCCCGGTATTGCAGGTCGGCGTTGAAGATGCCGAGCATGCCGCTGTCCTGCTGGCTGGGAACCCAGTTGCGAAAGCGGGTGGCGCCATCGTCGTTGGCATAGCCGGCACCCAGCCCCACCTCGCCAAACCAGCCCTCATCGCGCTCGCAGGACTTGCAGCTCCAGCGTTCGGTTTTGGCCGGTTTGCTCTGCTGCAGGGCGTAATCCCCGACTGCCAGCGGCTCCTCGGCCGCCTGGGCCGAGCAGACCGCCAACAGGGAGAGCCAAAGTGTTGAGTATTTCATGACTTCTCTCCTCAGCGCCGCAGTGATTGACCGTTGGGATGGTTGGTCCCGTGGATCTGGTTATGACAGTTCAGGCAACTGCCGCCACGTACCTTGAGATCCCCCTCGGGGATGGAGACGTTGGCATGGGGCACGCTGTGGCACTCCTGGCACAGCTGGGGCACCCGCTTGTTGAGCAGCGCCTGGTTGATGGAGCCGTGCGGGCTGTGGCAGAGGGAGCAATCCTCGGTCACCGGTTCGTGTTCCCACAGGAAGGGGCCCCGTTTCTCGGCGTGGCACTCGTAGCAGCTCTCGTTGAGGCTGGGCTGCTTGAGGCTGGCCTCGTTCTGCGACTGGTGCGGGTTGTGACAACTGGAGCAGGGCAGTTCGCCATTGAGAATGGGGTGGCTGGTGCGCTTGTGCAGATCGGCCTTTTGCTGGGCGTGGCAGCTGGTACAGGTCTCCACCTGCAGCTTGCTGTCCATCACCGGATCCTTGGCCTGGTGCAGGCTGTGGCAGCTGGCGCAGGAGACATCCTCCACCGCGTGAGCACTGGCATGCCAGCCCATCCGCTGGGTATCGGTGTGGCAGGAGAGACAGACGCTGTTCTGCTTCTCCACCGGCACCGGCGAGTCGGGGCCGAAGGTGATCATGGGTTCCCGCTTCTGCCCCTTGCGGGGATTGCGCGGGTGGTTGCCTGCGGGGCCGTGGCAGGCTTCACACTGCTTGTCGGCCATCGGCCCGTTCTGGTTGCCGAGGTTGCCGTGCACATTGTGGAAGATGCCGGTGGCGGGCTTGCGCGAGTCGGCATCGTGGCACTTGAGGCAGGTATCGGCCCCCTTGGGGGAGTATTTGCCCTGGTCGAATTTCTGGTCGAGGGTGGCCTCGACCTGCAGGCGTGGATCGGCATCGGCCGCCGGCTGGGCATCGCTCTTGGCCCAGACCGGCAGGCAACCGAGTGCCAGCAAACCCGCCAGGAGCCACTGCGGGGTGATTCTTTTCATATCGTGTCCTTCAACGGCAAAGGGGCGGGGGGAGGCATCCCCCCGGCCTGGTGGTCTCAACGGAAGTCATACACCTTGTGAACCTTGTCGACGCCCTGTTCCTGCCCGACGGCATGGCAGGACGCGCACTGTTCAACTCCGGTGGCGGCCTCTATCGTCTCTGCACCAAAGATGGCGCCGTTGTTCTTCATGTGGGTGGCCCACTCATCCCCGGCGACCGGGCTGTCCGGCTTGACCAGCCCCAGCGGCGACTTGAGGTGGCAGCTGGCGCAGACCACCAGGGTCGGACTGAAGAACTTGGGCTGCTTGTTGTCCGCCGTGGTCGCCACCAGCGAGGGTCGTTCGTTCTGCTGGTTGGGCAGGTTGTACTGACCCTTGGTGTGGCAGGACTCGCAGTTGTTCAGCTTGCCCGGGAAGGTGGCATCACCGCTGCGATGGGAGCCGAAGGCGTGGAAGGAGTGCACGTGGTACTTCAGATCCCCCGGCACACCCGCATAGAAGGAGGTGCGGGTGGCGTTGTGACAGCTGGTGCACTGGGCGAAGTCCTTGGAGGCGTGAGCCGAGCCCGCGTTGCCCTCGGTGTGGACTGCCAGATCCTTGTGACAGCCGTTGCAGGAGGCCAGATCCGCGCCTGCCTTGAGCACATAGCTGCCGTCGACCCCGCCCTCGACCCGGAAGTAGGCCTTGACCGGGTTGATGGCCACGTAGGAGAGGGCGCTGGCGGTGCTGCTGCAGGGGAGCAGATCCCCGGCGGCGAAGGCACCGTTGCGATCCGCCTTGCGGGCCACGCACACCTGCAGTTCGGCGACCGTGGCCGCCAAGGTGCCGGTCACCTCGTTACCCACCTCTTTACGGCACAGGAAGCTGCCGCCGCCCTGGCTTTCGCACTTGGTGAAGTCAATCTTGTTGCCGGCGACGAAGGTCTGCGGGTTGGTGTAGCCCAGCTCGAAGCCGCTGCCCTGATCCCAGTTGACCAGCACGTAGGGAGCCTTGGCCAGATCGCCGTACTTGATGTACTTGAGCACCCCGTCCATGGTCTCGACTGGCGTACCGTTGGCAGTCACGGTCAGCTCCACCTCGATGTTGGGCGCGGCGTAGCGCACGTCGTCAAACTTGAACACCAGCTTGTCGCGACCGGCGGCCTCGTTGGCGAGGTAGCCCATGTGCACGCTGCTGGGGGACTTGGTGTTGCCGGGTGTCTCGGCGTGGCACTGGGTACAGAGGGTGCCGCTGGTGATCTTGCCGTTGATGTGGCTGACGTAGCCGGTCGCCGTGGTGGAGTCCGCGTGGCAGGCGCCGCAGGGTTTCTCCTGGGCGTGCTGCCAGTTGTTGGCATCCGGGGTGGTCGGGGTGACGCCCTTGTGGCAGGTGTCGCAGTTGCGCGGATCCTGCGGGAAGTGGCTCACCAGCTTGGTGGCGGTCGCATCCAGGTTGCCGTGCAGCTTGTGCACCAGGGTGGTCAGATCGCCCCGCCCGCTGCCGGGCACGCTCTCGTTGTGGCAGGTGACGCAGAGCTTGGGATCGGCCCGGTTGCTGTGGTGAATAGGCTGCTTCATGTGGCAGCTGTCGCAGCTCTGCTGCTCCAGGATGTCGCGGGTCAGCAGCGGCGGCGTGCCGGCCGGTACCCAGTCCAGCACGTAGTCGGTGACCGGAATGCCGTTGCTGCCGCCAAAGTAGATGCCGAGGCGGTGGGTCGCTGCCTCATCCCAGCGGATCAAGCCGTTGTTGTCCTGCGAATCGCTCGGATAAGGGTCGCGCACCGTGGTGGCATTGAAGGAGAAGGTGTAGCGGTACTGGCCATTGCCAAGGGCTTCCAGCTTGCCGCCGTTCTCGCCGGTGGGGCGGTTGTTCTTGGTGCTGTAGATGAAGCTCTTCCAGATGACAGGGTCTTCCCGTTTGGCGTCGCGGCCGGGGATCACCTTGGCCAGGGTGAAGGAGGGAAGGGTGGTTCCCAGCTCATAACCCTTGCCTTGCTTGTCGGTTACCTTGAATTGCACCGAGAGCTGACCGCTCTCGCCAAGTTGTGGGGTGGAGGCCGAGATCACCAGCGAATCTGGGGTTCCCGGAGGAGGGGGAGGTGGATCCGTCTGGTCATTGCCATCACCGCCGCCCCCACAGGAGGAGAGGGTGAACACCATTGCTGCAGCCACCAATACTTTCCAGTATTTCATTGTTTTATCCTTTTTTATCGGACTTATTGTTCCATATATGAGCCAGCTCAAAAAATTCCCAAAAAGATACCACTTAAGGGTCAAAAGAGGACTAAATACGGTATAAATCATTTCCATCTTAATTGTAAGGTTTATATATTAGACGGCGTTGATCTAAGTCTCAAAAACGGATCGAAAATCAACCTTTAGTATAAAAATGTCTGTTTTTACTGGGGTTTATAGACCTTTTCTGGAAGAGGGATAAGAAATGAAACGCAGTGTGAAGCTGGAAATACTGGGACTGTCGTTGCTTTTGGGCTCTATTGGCACCGCACATGCCAGCCTGGACTCATTGGTGGATACATGTAACTCATGTCATGGAAATCAGGGGATCAGCACCCAGAACGATATTCCGACTATTGCAGGGCTGGCAGAATCAAATCTTGCCGAGCAGATGCGCACCTACCTGGACGGCCGGCCGGCCAAGACCGTTAATCATGTCACCGGTGACACCAGCAAGAAGGGGAACATGACCGACATTGTTAAGGGCCTTAGCGACGAGCAGATCGACGAGTTGGCGGCGCACTATGCCGAGCTGCTCTACAAGCCGATGAAGCAGCCGTTCGATGCGGCGCTGGCCAAGGCGGGGCAGAAACTGCACGACGACTCCGGCTGCAAGAAATGCCACTCCGAAGGCGGCTCGGTGGCCGAAGACGAGGCCTCCATCCTCGCCGGCCAGCCCAAGGGCTATCTGCTGACCTCCCTGCAGGAGTTCAAGGCCGGCAAGCGCAGCAACGACGAGAAGATGAACAAGGCCATCATCGCCATGAGCGATGCCGACCTCAAGGCGCTGGCCGAGTACTACGCCAGCCAGCAGTAACGTCGCTGCCCCTCCCGCTGACGCAGCCACCCCGCTTCTGGCGGGGTGTGGTCTCGTGTTCATGACCGTCAAAGGAGCTGTCACCAGCTCCTTTTTGTTGCCAGGCGGGCAGACGGCACCCGGCGGGTGCCACCGTTTCGGAGTTTCCTATGAAAAAGATCATCAAGTGGCTGCTGCTTGCCTCCCTCACCCTGGGGGCGGGTCAGCTGGCGCTGGCCAGCGCACAGGCAGCGGATGCCACGCCGGCTGCGCCGAGTGCCACATCCAGTGCCGATCAGGCAGCGCAACCCACCCTGGCCGAACGGCAGGCCAAGGCGGAAAAGAAGAAAGCCGCCGCCAAGAAGGCCGCGGCCCGTTTCGCCAAGTGTGAGAAGTGCCACGACGGGGAGGAGGGGATGCACGGCAAGCATGGCCAGGTCACCAACCCCAACACGGGGGAGCAGGTCACCTGCACCAACTGCCACGGCAATGCGTCGGCCGATCACCGTAAACAGCGCGGCGGCATGGTCGATGTGATGCGCTTTGGCAACGACGCCTTCCCGCTGAGTCAGCAAAACGGCGTCTGCATGAGCTGCCATGAGCCGGACGATTTGCGCAAGGCCCTGTGGGCCCACGACGTGCACGCCACCCGGGTCAGCTGCACCAGCTGTCACCAACTGCACCCGGCCAAGGAGCCCATGGTGGGGATCCCCGAGAAGTCGCGCATCAAGCTGTGCGTCGACTGTCACCGCAAGCAGCACGAGGCCGGTCTCGGCGGCGCCGTCAAGGAGGGCGCATGAGCACGACCCGCCGCGACTTCATGGTGGGCATGAGCGCCGGCGCCCTGATCCTGTTGACGGGGGCCCCGCGCGCCCTGGCCAACAGCATGACCATCAAGGGCGTGCGCTACGGCATGATCCACGACGAGACGGCCTGCATCGGCTGCACCACCTGCATGGACGCCTGCCGCGAGGTGAACCAGGTGCCGGCAGGGGTCGCCCGCCTGCAGATCCTGCGCAGCGGCCCGGTGGGAGAGTATCCGGCGCAGGAGTACCGCTTCTTTCGCAAATCCTGCCAGCACTGCGACAACGCCCCCTGCGTGCACGTCTGCCCGACCGGCGCCTCCCACATCCGAGCGGAGGATGGCATCGTCGACATCAACCCCGACCTCTGCGTCGGCTGTCGCTATTGCCTAGCCGCCTGCCCCTATCAGGTGCGCTTCATCAACCCGGTCACCCGGGTTGCTGACAAGTGCGACTTCTGCCGCAAGACCAATCTGGCGGCGGGCAAGCAACCCGCCTGTGTGGAAGCCTGCCCGACCAAGGCGCTGGTGTTCGGCAATCTGGACGATCCCAACAGCCCTATCGCCAAACAGCTGGTGCAGGAGACCACCTATCGCTACAAGCAGTTCCTCGGTACTTCGCCCAAGATGTACCGGGTGCCGAAAGGGGAGGTGAAGTCATGATCCCATCTCATCTGTATGACGCAGACCGGCTGACAGGAGGGAGGCACCATGTGGCATGATGCGTTTCACTTCGACTCGCTGGTGTGGGATGGCCCCATCGCCATTTACCTGTTCCTGCTCGGTATCTCGGCAGGCTCGGCCACCCTCTCGGTGCTGCTACGCCGCCAGGGGGCCGGCAGCGAAAGCGGCATCATCAAGGCGACCGCCATTCTGGCGCCGGTGAGCGTCGTGTTGGGGCTGCTTATCCTCATCTTCCACCTGGCCCGTCCCTGGACCTTCTGGAAGCTGATGTTCCACTACCAGTTCGACTCCGTGATGTCGATGGGGGTCATGCTGTTTCAGGTCTACATGGCGGTGCTGTTCGCCTGGTTGGCGGTGGTGTTCCGGACAGAAATTACAGTACTGCGCCGGCAACTGCTGATGGACAAGCTCGCCTTTGTGGACGGCCTCATTGGCTGGCTTGCACGCCTCGAGCGGCTGCTGGCGCCGCTGCTGTTGCTGCTTGCCGTTCTGCTCGGGGCCTACACCGGCTTTCTGCTCTCCGCCCTCAAGACCTACCCCATGCTCAACAACCCGATCCTGCCGGCGCTGTTTCTGGTCTCCGGCATCAGCTCGGGGGTGGCTTCCACCATCTTGCTGGCGGTCACCCTGTTTCGGGAGGATGGCCACAGCCGCGGGGTGAGCTTCGTGCACCGCTTCGAGCGGCCCATCGTCGCCATCGAACTGTTCCTGCTGCTCTGCTTCTTCACCGGCCTCTACTTTGGTGGCGGCCAGCGGGAAGCGGCGATGTGGGCGGCCATCGGCGGCGGCTTCTGGTCCCAGGTGTTCTGGTTCGGGGTCATCGGGCTGGGGATCCTGCTGCCCCAGCTGCTGGGGCGGGTGGGCAGTCCGGCCAAGGCCCATCAACCGGCCCGGCTGGCACTTATCTGCAGCCTGAGCCTGGTGGGGATATTGCTGCTGCGCTACTTCATCCTCTACGCGGGGCAGATGACGGTGATGTAGCCGTTATAGAGGTAGATCGCAGGCAAACAAAAGGCGGGATCTTCCCGCCTTTTTTATTGCCGTCAGCCTGCTTGGTCAGATCAGCGCACGCTGCTCGAGGCGCTGCTCGCCGGGGCGGCAGACCAGTACCGAGCCCTGCTCGAACCAGTCCCCCAGCACGATGCGCCGCGCCGGATGACCGTCGAGGCTGAAGTCGTGGATGGCGGGTCTGTGGGTGTGGCCGTGGATCATCATCCGGCAGTCGTGCTGGCGCAGCATCTCGTCCACTGCCGCCGGGGTCACGTCCATGATGGTCTGGCTCTTGTGGGCATTTTCCATCTGGCTCTGGCCGCGCATCTTGTGGGCGATGGCTTGGCGGCGCGCGAGCGGCAGCCGCAAAAAGAGCCAGCGCAGCCACTTGAGCTGGGTGATGCGGCGAAACTTCTGGTAGCCCTCATCCAGGGTGCAGAGCAGATCGCCGTGGCTCAGCACCACCCGCTCGCCATAGAGCTCGATGACACAGGGATCCCCCAGCAGGGTCATGCCGGCGCGCTTGGCAAAGGCCTGGCCCAGCAAGAAGTCGCGGTTGCCGTGAATGAAGTAGAGGGGCACCCCCTGCTGGCTCAGGGCCGCAAAGGCGTCGGCCACCTCGCCGTGGAGGGGATTGGGATCATCGTCGCCAATCCAGAATTCAAACAGATCGCCCAACACGTAGAGGGCATCGGCGCCGGGGGCGTCGTGCGCCAGAAAGCGCACCAGGGCGGCGGTCATGTCGGGCCGCTGGGCACACAGGTGAATGTCGCTGATAAAGAGGGTGCTCATGAGAAAGTGTGCTGGGCCCTGTTGAGGTGGCTGGAAGTGGAGCTGGTATTGGAGCTAGCAGTGAAATTAGAAGTGAAGTGAGGGCCCGTCGCCCGCGGCTGCCACACCAATGGGGCAAGCGCGCCGCCCTCCAGGGTGAGCAGCGCAGCATACGGGTCGCCGGCAAGGCCCAGCAAGTGGCACATGGCCGCTTCCCCTTTGAGCCCTTCCTCGCGGCGCAGGCGCAGCACTTGGTGATAAAACGCCGCGCCGAACTGTTCAAGCAGGGCAGCCATCAGGCTGAGGTGGCGCCAGCCGTTGAGGCGCTCGAGGGGATCTGGGGTGAGGTAGAGCTCAAGGGGCCAAGGGTGGCCATCAACGCCTGTAACGGTCTGCTCGGCGAGCCAGATGTCAGCACCCTTTTGCGCAACCCGCCAGCCTTGGGCGTCCAGCGTCGCGGCAAACGTGGCCGGCTCCGGATACTGGCAGACGATGTCGAGATCGCTGCCGGGGCGGTCGAGCCCGATGGCGACCGTGCTCACCAGCGCCAGATCGCTGCACTGGGCTGCCAGCTCATCCCACACCCCGGCAGTGAGCAGGGCATGGGCCGAGCGTTGGCGCGGGTTGCCGTGGGCCAGGTAATCGAGACGGCGCCAGTCGATGGGGCCGGCCTTCGCAGATGGAAAAACTGCGGCCGGGGCCGCAGTCAGTTCATCTCGCAGAAGGCAGAGATCACTCGGCAAGGGTCACCTTGGTGATCACGACGTCTTCGGTCGGCACGTCCTGGTGGATGCGGCCGTAGTTGCCGGTCTTGACGCCCTTGATCTTGTTGACCACGTCCATGCCGGCGGTCACTTCACCAAACACGCAGTAGCCGAAGCCCTGGGTGGTAGCGGATTTGAAGTCGAGGAAGTCGTTGTTGTTCACGTTGATGAAGAACTGGGCGCTGGCAGAGTGCGGCTCCATGGTGCGGGCCATGGCGATGGTGCCGACCTTGTTGGACAGGCCGTTGGCCGCTTCGTTCTTGATGGGGGCGCGGGTGTCTTTCTCTTCGAAGCCCGGGGCATAGCCGCCGCCCTGGATCATGAAGCCGTCGATGACGCGGTGGAAGATGGTGTTGTCGTAGTGACCGTCACGGCAGTATTGCAGGAAGTTGGCCACGGTTTCCGGGGCTTTTTCAGCGTTCAGGGTGAGGGTGATGTCGCCGTGATTGGTGTGCAGAGTGACCATGATATGTCCTTTCATTTGATGCGGGCGACCAGGTGCCCGCAGGTGTATGGCATAAAGTGGTGGCAATTCTAGCCCATCAGGGCCCTGCGGCATAGATGGTGCGCCTGATCCGGCACGTTTTCTGCCTCGTTTTCTACGCGGGATGCGGGTAGAATGGCAGGCCATTTTACTCACAGGCAGTGGTCATAAGATGCTGAAGATATACAACACACTCACTCGTCAAAAAGAAGAATTCAAACCTATCCACCCGGGCAAGGTGGGCATGTATGTGTGTGGCGTCACTATCTACGATCACTGTCATATCGGCCACGGCCGCACCTTCGTCGCCTTCGACGTCGTGGCCCGTTACCTGCGCTACAGCGGTTATCAGCTCAACTACGTGCGCAACGTCACCGACGTGGACGACAAGATCATCAAGCGCGCCGCCGAAACCGGCGTCACCTGTGACGATCTGACCGAGCGCCTGATCGGCGACATGCACGCCGACTTCGATGCCCTCGGCATGGTGCGCCCGGACGTCGAGCCGCGCGCCACCCAGCACATCGGCGAGATCATCGAGCTGGTGCAATCCCTGCTGGATAAAGAGCACGCCTACGTGGCCGACAATGGCGATGTGATGTTCATCGTCGACTCCTACGCCGACTACGGCAAGCTTTCCGGCCAGGATCTGGAGCAGCTGCAGGCCGGCGCCCGGGTTGACGTGGTGGATGCCAAGCGCAACCCCTTGGACTTCGTGCTGTGGAAGATGTCCAAGCCCGGCGAGCCGACCTGGGACAGCCCCTGGGGCCCGGGCCGTCCTGGCTGGCACATCGAGTGCTCCGCCATGAACTCCAAGCACCTTGGCAACCACTTCGACATCCACGGCGGCGGCTCCGATCTGCAGTTCCCGCACCACGAGAACGAGATCGCCCAGTCCTGCTGTGCCCACGGTGGCGACTACGTCAACACCTGGATGCACAGCGGCATGGTGATGGTGGATAAAGAGAAGATGTCCAAATCCCTTGGCAACTTCTTCACCATCCGTGACGTCCTGGCCCACTATGACGCCGAAACCGTCCGTTACTTCCTGATGTCTGGCCACTACCGCAGCCAGCTCAACTACTCGGAAGACAACCTGAAGCAGGCCCGCGCCGCGCTGGAGCGCATGTACACCGCCCTGCGCGATCTGCCGGCGGCCGCCGCTGCCGGTGGCGACGAGCAGGTGGCCCGCTTCAAAGAAGCGATGGACGACGACTTCAACACCCCGGAAGCCTACTCCGCCCTGTTCGATCTGGTGCGCGAGATCAACCGCCAGAAGGGTGAAGATATGGCCGTTGCCGCCGCGCTGGGCGCCCGCCTGCGCGAGCTGGGTGCCGTGCTCGGCATCCTGCAGCAAGATCCGGATGCCTTCTTGAAGGGTGATGAAGCGGACGAAGAGGTTGCCGAAATCGAGCAACTGATCGCCCAGCGCAATCAGGCTCGTGCCGACAAGAACTGGGCCGCGGCGGATGCCGCCCGCAACCGTCTCACCGAGATGGGCATAGTGCTGGAAGACAGCGCCGGCAAGACCAGCTGGCGCCGTGCCTAAGGCCGGTGGCTCTGTTGGTGCCAACTGGTTGACCCAATAAAAAAACCGCAGCCTTAGGGCTGCGGTTTTTTTGTGGTCTGCCGGAGGGCTCGGCATCCTTCGGTCTGATCCCCTCGCCCCTAGGGGGAGAGGGTAGGGTGAGGGGAGCTAACGTTGCTGGATTGTATAAAAAACTATCGCATGACTAAGATATAAATAAACACTAAATTTCAGTCTATAAATGGAAATTCAGTCGGTTATATATAACATCTAAAATATCTCCAGCTAATGCTCTGGTATTTTCAAGAGTATCATGTCCTATTTCATGCATTGGGGTGTTGAGTGTGTCTCTAATAGCACTTAATCTAGCCTCCGTGTCTGAGCTCATAAAACCATGATCTCTTAATGCTGCAGTACATACTGAGAGATCAGATTTGGCATGTCCTAATTCTCTAAGCTGCTTCTTATATCTATGCCTTATTTCTTCTTCAAAAAATGGTCGCAAACTTGTAAGGATGTCAGTGTTGCTTTCTCTGTCAACAAAAGACTTGATTTTATCAAAAGCAATATCGTGTTCTGTAGCCATCATGCTGTCAATATCAACTTCTTCAATAGAACATGTATCTGCACCATAATGTAGTCTTATGGCTTTTGCACATCGTTTGAATTTCTTAACCGCTTTAGATGCCATCCCCTTATAATGAGTGGTAATAATGATCTGCTTTATAGTTCGTTGTATTTCATCAAGTTTGTTCAAAATTAAAGCTATTCTCTCATTGTCAAAACTGGTAACAGGGTCATCCAATACTAAAATTGCTTTTGCTTTGTTTTCTGGTGTTAGCGATATTACTTTTGCAAGGAAAATACATAAAGCCAACGCTCGGCGATCAGACTCACTAAATATTGTATTGATTCTATCAGCTGGGATATCTTCGCCTTTGAATTTAACTTTCAGATCATAAACTATTTGCTGCCCTCTATTATTAGGAACTTTAATTATTTCAAAGTTACTAGATCCTAATTGACGAAAAAGACTATTAATCTGATTGAAGTACGTATCCAAATATGTACTTTGAGATTGGTCTAGTTGCTGTTTTCTTGTTCTGTAAGCAGCGTCTAAAGCTATAACTTCGGCTTGTTTTTGTCGATATGAGGTACAGAGTGGTTCCAGATATATTCTTTTTAATGAAATTTGAATTTGGTTTTGTTGCCTATTGATTTCGATTAGATGATTATTTAGCTGGACCACATCAAGCGAATTTTTGTATGCATTGAGTAATGTGTTGATTTGTTCTGTAACTTGCCAGTATTCATAAATGGCTTGGTTGTACTCTTTAGATGCTGCAAGTAAGTGGTCAAAGTCCATCACTTCAGCTTGTTCATATGGTGTAGCGAACTTCTGTTCTAACTGAGGGGTCCAAAAAATTGTTGCCTCTTGGCTTCGTGCCAATACAGCATCAAACGCCATCAATATCATTTTACTATTTTGATCTAATGCTGTGATCAACGGTGCTAATGTAGGATTGCTAGTGATCTGAGGTTCAACGTATATCTCTATTGTGTGGCAATTGCTTAAATGTTGTTGGTGTAATTGTTCGTGAGTATTTGGGATTTGAAATGGCGTGCGAAGACTGTTGAGATTTGTTCTCGTATTAGAATTAAATCTATCAAATTCAGCATTAAATGCTTGCTGATAAGATGAGATAAGAGCTCTAGCGTCAGTGCTTAGGCCTTGCCCACAAAATGGACAGTCATCTTTTATCTGAACAAGACCTTGAGCGGCCCAACCTTTAAATGCGGAGACATTACCCACATGCATGTCCATGTGCCTTTGTAATACACCTAACGAGTCTTGGTGTACATTTTTGAGACTAGAGGCCATTACAGTATTCATGTGTGAAATTATTTTGGAGAAATCTACTTGTTGTCCAACGACTGTGAGATTGTTTCGACGTTTTATATTATCTATATTTTGTATTGTGTTTGCTAGCTGTTGCTTCGCTATTTCTAGTGTTTGAAAGTTTAATTCTAATTGCTCTTTTGTCTGAAGGGGCAACATTGTTGTTGAGTATTGTTCTGCATTCCCCACGGCGTGAGTATTTAACTGACGTTCGATTTCGCTAAGATTGCGGCGTTCATCCCTCAGGCTTCTATTCATGTCTGCAAGAGCTGTATATAAATTCGTGTTGTCTTCTCCCAGTATGAAGCTTGTCATATTCTCTGAATTTGGACGTTCTTGCCTCTGGCCAGTAATAACATTACGATGAATAAAATTGTGATCGAAAACATATAGCTTTGAGCAAGCAGGTGTTTTTGTTTGCCATTGTCCATTATCAAAGTTAGAAGTTGAATTTCCAGTGGCTGTTGAGAATAGAAACTCGACTTTGGGAGGCTTAGCTGGATTGTTGGGGATAGTTTCTCGATTTAATATTATTTCGGGAGAGTCTTCAGAAAGAGAATATATTACATCACATAAAGTACTTTTCCCGTATCGGTTCTCTCCATAAACAACTGTTACATTTGTTAATTCAATACCGCTTGCTCTAGTTTGCGTATAATTACCAATGCCTTGAACTAACTTTATCCTTTTTAACATAAATTACCCCGGTATTTTTTAGCAGTAGACCATTTTGATATGAATGATGGCTATTTAATATTCTGTTAAGGGCCACAGGTTCGATTAGCGGAGCCTAATCGGGCATTCGAAAAATAAGGTTTTATTGCATCTATGCATAATCAAGAAACGTTAACTGGTTTCTGGGCTGAAGGTTTGGAGTTGCCCCCTGTTGTTTGTCCAGGCCGCGAGGCCATGGATGGCCCATCGGCGCGTGCCGTAGGACAAACGGGTGAACCGAGGGAACCCGACGCAGGAGGGCGAACAAGTGGGGGATAAGACCTTTGGTGTTATTTGCCAAAGAGAGCGGGTCTTTCCAAAGTCACTCGCCCAGCCGCGCCATTTACGCGTGGGACGACACATCGCAAATCAATGACGTTACCCAACCCCTCACCCTAACCCTCTCCCGCAGGGGGAGAGGGGATCGTTCCCCAGTGCAATGCGCTTCGCTTATTGGCACCCTACTTGTCTCCCACAAGGGGAGAGGGGACGGTTACCGCGGACGATTACGCTTCGCTAATCGACCCTACTCGACTCCACCCATTGATCCCAAGGCCTCTCCCGCAAGGGGGGAGGGGATGGTTACCGCGGACGATTACGCTTCGCTAATCGACCCTACAGGCTTATTGCACCCTGCGCCTTATCCCGTGGTGGGAGAGGCAACTCTCTCGCTGCTTGGTGCCCACCCCCCTGGATGCTAGGATGCCCAACCGTCTTCTTATCCAACCCTTATCAGTTATGGCAAACCGGCTCGTTGGCAGTAAAAACAAGATCACTCGGGCAGGGCGCTGGCTGGCAACCCGCGGCGCCGCGCTCTTTGCCGAACTCTCGGAGTTTCAGCAGCGCATCTGGGTGGTCAGCATAGTGAACGACACCTACACGGATACCTTTATCGTCAACGAAGGCAGCTTCGAGGAGCCCATGCAGTGGATGCGGCGCAAGCAGTACAGCGCCGACATGCTGCAGCGGGTGGATGCCATGCAACGCTCCCAGGTGATCCAGGTCGAACTGGGTGACATCCGCCATCGCCTGATGCGGGTCAAATAACCCGGAGAGCGCCGGCCCTATTGGGCGTTGGGCCAAACAGGGCGGCTGGTTCACAGTCCGCGCGCTATCTGCCAAAGACGCTGCCGCCCCTGACTGTCGCCGCCACCTTGCGCCCTTGACCATCCATGAATACTCGGGGCCAACGGGGGCCGATGGTCATCTTACGGAACCCGCCTCGGCGGGGCCATCCAAATCCATGAAATTAGTGATGCAACTATCAGAATTAAATGGTTTTTCTCCTTTGCTGCAAAGTGGCAACCGGCGGTTGACCCGCGGCCGGGGTGTGATGGAAGATGGGCGCCGCGCCCGGCTGATAAGCAAATAAGCAGAGTGCCGGGCGCAGTGAGGGGCAAAGCGGGACTGCGCCACCGACAAAGGCGATGAGCGTCAGGGGCCAGCATGGGCTCACCCCTCGACAACACTCGCGCCACCGCCAAGCCGCCGCAGCCAATAATGCCGCACGACAGGCGCCGCTGCCCTCAATAGGGGGTGCTCACCACGGCTCAGGCCGGGCCGCCCCGCATTGGCTGCAAACGGAGCGCGTTGCCGGACAATCGAGGGTCGTTCGACGACAAAGGCCGCCAAAACCGCAAAATTTGTGCCACGGCGGGGGCGCGTGGCTTGTGAAGGGCCCCCGGGGTTGGCTATCGTTTCAGGAATAGACATGCAAGCAGGGAGGTGTGCATGGACAGAATATTGCAGGCGTTGTCGCTGCAAGTGACCGGGGCGCGGGATCTGGAGAGCCTGACCCGCCCGCTGCTGGAGATGCTCGAGACGGTCACCGGGCTCGAGTCCACCTATCTGACCGAAATCGACCTTGGTCACGACACCCAACATATCCGCTTTGCCCGCAACGCCGCCACCTTGCAGATCCCCGAGGGGGGCTCGGTACAGTGGGGCGATGCCCTCTGCCGGCGGGCCCTCGACGAAGGGCGCTTCTACACCGAAGATGTGGCGAGCTGCTGGGGAGATTCCCAGGCGGCGCGGGCCCTTGGCATTCGCACCTACCTGAGCTGCCCGGTGCAGACCCCTTCGGGCTCTCTTTATGGCACCCTGTGCGCCGCCAGTGCCGAGCAAAAGCCGCTGACGGCGGGCTCGGATCACCTGATCGCCTTCTTTGCCCGATTGATCGCCGAGCAGGTGGAGCGCGAACAGCTGCTGCAGCAGTTGCAGCAGGCCAACCACGAGCTGTCGCGCCAGGCGCTGAGCGACCCGCTGACCGGGCTGCCCAACCGGCGGGCGCTGATGCACGAGCTCAACCGGCTGTTTTCACTGGCGGAGCGGGTCGAGCATCCGCTGCTGCTCGGCTTCATCGATCTCGACGGCTTCAAGGCCATCAACGATACCCACGGCCACGACACCGGCGACCTGCTGCTGCAACGGGTCGCCGCGGCGCTGTCAACCGTGCTGCGCGGCAGCGATCTGCTGGCGCGGGTGGGGGGCGACGAGTTCGTGGCGGTGGGGATGGGGCCGCAGTGCGGCGAAGAGACGCGGGAGGCGGCGGTGCAGGGCTTTCAGCGCCGGCTGTTCGAGGCGAGCCTGGTGCAGCTCGAGGTGCCCGCCGGCCTGCTGCACTACCCTGGCGCCAGCGTGGGGGTGGTGGCCATCGATCCGGCCAGCAGTACGGTGGACGAGGCGCTCAGGCTGGCCGATGCCTGCATGTACGAGGTCAAGCGCCAGCGCCGTCGGCCGAGCTGACTGCGCAGGCGAGACAAGAAAAAGGGGCCCCGGCGGGCCCCTTTTTCATGCCGCCCCTCAGCGGGCGGGGAAGTACTTGGCCTGGATCTGCTGGAACTCGCTGCTGGCCAGCACCTGGGTCAGGCCGCTCTGGAACTCCTTGACCAGCTCGTCGCTCACCGGGTGGCTGAAGGCGAAGCAGAACTGCTCCGAGCTCAGCATCCAGAACACCTTGAACTGTGCGGGATCCAGCTGCTGGGAGGCGATCAGATCCAGCATGGTGGTCTTGTTGGTGGAGATGAGGTCGACCCGGCCCGAGGTGAGCATCTTGAGCGCCTGGGGCAGGCGGTTGGCGGTCATGATCTTCTGCTCGTCAAAGCCGTTGTTGAGCAGCAGCTGCTCCCCCACGTCAGCCCGCACCGCCCCTATGTTGTACTTTTCGGCATCTTCCAGCTTGGCGATGTTGACCGGGCTCTTGGCCAGCCCCATCAGCACGATCTCGGCATAGCCGATGGGGCAGGCCCACTTGAACAGCGGATCCCGCGCCTCGGTGCGGGCGGTGGAGAAGAGCACCACGTTGGGTTTCTGGGTCAGCAAGTAGTAACCCCGCGCCCAGGGCATGATGGTGATGGGCTGCTGCGGGGTGTTGGTCTTCTGCCATACCTGCTGCAGCAGCTCGACGGCGAGCCCGGTGGGGGCGCCGGATTCGTTGGAGAAGTTGTAGGGTTTGTACTCTTCGGTGAGGTAGTGCAGCTTGCCAAGCTCCGGGCTGGCCTGGGCGAGGGTGACAAACGCGAGTGCGGCGAATCCAATCCATTTTTTCATGTTGGCCATCCTGGTGGGGTGTAGCGTCATTCTCAAGTGTTATCAAAGCCCGCCAAATCGCCACTCGCCGCGTACTGGCGGTGAGAGGTATGGGGCCTTCTCAGGGGGCGGGCAGGTATTTGAGCCGCAGCCCCTGATATTCCGAAGAGGCGAGCGCCTGGGTGAGGGCGCGCTGGAACTGTTTGATGACGCTGTCGTCCACCTGGCGACTGAAGGCGTAGCAGAGCTCCTCGGCATCCAGCACGAAGGCCACCGTGAAGTCATTGGCATCGAGCTGCAGCGCCTTGATGGCGTCATAACCCGCCAGCTTGCCGGTGGCCAGCAGATCGGCGCGGCCCGACACCAGCATCTTCAGCGCCTGGCTCAGCCGGTTGGCGGAGATGATGCGGCTCTCGTCCATGCCGCGGTTGAGCAGCAGCTGTTCGGAGGCATCGGCGCGCACGGCGCTGATGCGGTAGTCGTTGATCTGCTCGACGGCGCTGAGGGTGAGGGGGCGGCGCTTGTGGGCCAGCAGCACGTACTCGGAGTAGCCGATGGGGCACACCCACTTGAACAGGGGGTCGCGGGTGTCGGTGCGGGCGGTGGAGAAGAGCACCACGTTGGGTTTCTGGGTCAGCAGGTAGTAACCCCGCGCCCAGGGCAGGATGCGAATGGGCTGGGCGGGGGTCTGGGTGCGCTGCCAGATCAGCTGCAGCAGCTCCACCGCCAGCCCGCCGGGCTGGCCGGTCTGGTCGGTGAAGTTGTAGGGGGGATACTCCTCGGTCAGGTACTCCAGCTTGCCGAGCTCGGCCTGCGCCGTGCCAAGGCATGACAACAGCAGCAGGCAACCGCAAAACCTTATCCTCATGGGCATTCCTTGGCGTAGCGCGGGCGATCCATCTTGCCCTAGTGTGGGCAAAAAAGCCTGATATTGCCAGTAGTTACCAGCGCGCTCTGGTATTTCCCACCGGTTTCAACTGCTCATCGCGAAGCCCCACCAAGAGCGCCTTGCCGCTCTCCTGCAAGCGAAATTCGCCGTAGCGCGCCGCCTCGTACTGCTCGCCGGTGCCCTCTTCGAAGAAGTAGGCGTCGGGGCCGATGAGCCACTGGCCGTCGCTGCGGCGCACCTGCAGCCGCCGCTCATCGCGGGCCAGCTGATCCGGCTTGCCCCCTTCCACCCAGCTGGCGACCTGCTGCTCGTCGAGGCGGATCACCAGAGTGTTGGCGGGGGCCTCATCCTGTTGCCGGTTGCCAAGCTGGCGGGCCAGCTCGTAGTTGAGGCGCATGTAATCTCCCTGCATCAGGGAGCGCGGGTCGACCGGGGCGAGGCGCAGCAGCACCACCTCACCGCTGCTCATGGCGCGCTCGTAGCGCCAGACGGTGACGTTGATGGCCGCCAGGATGGCGAGGCCGGTCAGCAGCAGGGCGAGTCGTCTCATGAGGGGCTCCGCAGGCTCAGCCGTTTGAGCAGCTGGCGGGCGCCGAGCAGCAGGGCGCCCGAGCCCAGCAGCAGCCAGGATTTGGTCATCAGGGTCAGCCCCAGATCGTAGTAATAGAGGGAGCCGAAGCCGACCAGCAGCAGGCCGGCCAGGGTCATCAGGCCGACGCTGCCGGCATAGAAGCCGAGCACCAGCACCAGGGCGCCGGCTCCCATGCCGGGAATGAGGGCGCTGATCAGCACCAGCGGCAGCCCGTACAGCAGCGGCAGTTTCAGCCTGACCATGAGCCCCAGCAGCAGGGCGGCGCAGAGCAGTGGGTTGAGCCAGAGCGGCAGGCGGGAGTGGCCCAGCTCGTCGAGCATGCTGGCGCCGCCGTCCCACAGCGGATGGTGCAGGCGCCCCAGCACCAGCAGGGAGAGCGCCAGCCCCAGGGTGAGGGATTCATAGAGCTGATGGCGCAGTGGATCGCGCTCGGCCTGCAACCAGCAGAGGGCCACCGCCGTCATCACCAGCGGCAGGGCCAGCAGTTGCAGGCCGAGGCAGGCGAGGGCAAGGGTGAGCAGGATGGCGGTGGCGAAGCTGTGGAACAGCCGGATCAGCCAGTGCTCGAACAGGGCGGCGATGGCCAGCGACAGCAGGGCGAGGCCGAACCAGAGCGGGGCCGAGTGCAGATCCAGCCGATCGAGCAGGCCGTAGAGCAGCCAGGCGTCGCCGGCCAGCGCCAGCGCCAGCACGAACTGATCCCACAGATCGCTGCGGGTGGCGAAGCGGTTGAGGCAAAAGGCAATGACCATCAGCACGACGCCCATCAGCAGGGCGCTGTCGGCATCCCGGGTGAGCTGGGAGAACGACATGAACAGGAAGAACAGCAGGAACAGGGCGGCAATCCAGCCCACCATGCCGAGCAGAAAGCGGCTCGACCAGTGGGGCTGGTCGTCACGGGGGGCATCCCCTTCCACCAGCTGGGCCCGTTGCAGTCGCTGCCAGGGGGTCAGATCACTCATGGAGCCTCCGTTGTTGTTGCAGCCAGCGGCTGGCCGCCACCGACAGGCCGATGGCGATGAGGCAGAGCAGCAGGAAGCCGTCCACGTCCGGCTCCATCCATTTGCCGAGCGCGGTCAGCAGTACCACGATGAGGCTCAGGCAGCCCATGGCGAGCCCGGCGATGAATCTGTGGTGCCAGCGCAGGTAGGCGGCCGCCAGCCAGCCGAGCCAGGCCGGCCAGACCCAGGGGGAGGCGACATCGAACAGCGCCAGCAGGGTGAGCAGGGTGACGCCGAAACCGGCGGCCAGCCCCGCCAGCCAGGAGGGTATCAGCCGGTAGTGAGCGGGCACCAGCAGCAATATGCCCCAGAGGACGGCGTTGAACAGGGTCAGGCACCAGCCGAGGGCCTCCTCGTTGAAGGCGAAGAAGAAGTTGAACAGGCCGAGCCGCCAGTAGAGCACCAGCGCCAGCTGGCCAAGCAACCAGCTCAAGGTCCACAGCAGCGGGCTCTGGCCGAGCGCCGCCAGCGGCAGCAGCATCAGCGCCCAGGTGGCGAACAGCTGCCAGGGATCGGCGCCGGTCTGGTAGGTCTGTCCCACCAGCGCCAGCAGGGCACCGATGTTGAGGGCGATGGCGAGCAGCAGCGCCTGGCGCTGACTGTCGGCGAGGGGCTTGCGCCACAGCAACAGCAGCATGGCGAGCAGCGGCAGCTCCAGCAGCGCGAGGCGCGAGAGGCGGCCCAGCTCCTGCCAGTTGAAGGCGACGAAGAACACCAGGCCGGCGCCGAGACACAGGCTGCCAAGCCAGAGCAGCAGCCGATCGAACAGCCACTGCCAGCGGGCAGGGCCGGGGGGCAGCTCGCACAGGGCGAGGGCGGCGGGCAGGCTGGCCCGCTCGAGGCGTCCACGCCTGACCCAGTCGAGCAACGTCTGTCTTGAAGTGAAGTGCATGGGATGCTCCATCAGGTTTGCCGCATTATGCCACGGCCATGGCGCCGATTGGCAGCCCCCGTCTGCGGGCGCGACCAGCCCGGCAAGCGGATGCAAAAAGCCCCGCCAAAGGGCGGGGCTTGCTTGCAAGGACACGACATGGGCGCGGGAGCGGCGTCGGCAAGTGCTCACCCTTGCCTCGCCACCTTCTGATCCGGCCGGGTCAGGCGAACAGCAGGGTGCTCACCCCGAGGCCCACGAACAGGATGGCGCAGGCGATGCGGATCCCCTTGAGCGGCAGGCGATCGGCCCCCAGCTTGCCAAGCAGCACCACCGGCACGTTGGCCAGCATCATGCCGAGGGTGGTGCCGGTGATGACCTGGGTCAGCGAGTCATATTTGGCCGCCAGCAGCACGGTGGCGATCTGGGTCTTGTCGCCGATCTCGGCGATGAAGAACAGCACGAAGGTGGCCATGAAGGGGCCGTATTTGTCGAGCGGGCTCTCCTCGTCGTCCATCTTGTCCGGCACCAGGATCCAGGCGGCCATGGCAATGAAGGCACCGGCCACCAGGTAGGTCATCACCTTGGGATCGAGCCAGCGGCTGATGAACTCGCCAAGCCAGGCGGCGCCGGCGTGGTTGAGCAGGGTGGCTGCCAGCATGCCGGCGATGATGGGCCAGGGCTTGCGAAAACGACAGATGAGCAACAGCGCCAGCAGCTGGGTCTTGTCGCCGATTTCGGCGATGGCCACGCTGAGGGTTGAGGTTAACAAGGCTTCCATAAAAATGACCGGGGGACGGAATTGTTATACCTGAGACAAGCCTGCGCCATCCGTCCCCGGTATTGGCACTGGCCCGTCAAAGGTCTTGTCAAATCCGCGGCTGGCGTGGATCACCCTGACCATGGTGAGTTGGCACCAAGTATGTTGATCAGGGTCGCGAACCGGTTTGGGGCCGGCTGGCGAGACTACTCCCCCTCGATGGGAGCGGGCATTCTAGGGAAAAAGCGAAAGTGACGCAAGCCGGGCGGCGCGGGGATCAGCCGCCCACCAGCTTGACGCTGAAACCGGCCTTCTCGAGCTCGGCCTTGATCAGATCCCGTTTGTCCCCCTGGATCTCGATCACTCCCTCTTTCAGACCGCCGCCGGTGCCGCACTTTTTCTTGAGCAGGGTGGCGAGGCTCTTTTGCTGTTCGGCCGGAACACCGTGGATGGTGATGACCCCGGCGCCCTTGCGCCCCTTGGTTTCGCGGCGAATGCGCACCACCCCGTCGGTGGGGAAGGGGGAGGCGGATTGCGGCTGGTTCTGTTCTTTGATGATGCCGCCGTCCGTGCTGTAAACCAGGCGGCTGTTGTTGTCGTGACTCATGGCAGTTATTTGTGGGTTAGCTAAGCGGAGTTTGATTTTACTCAAATAAGCGTTGAAAACACGGATTATAATGCCCCAAGTAAAAGAGAATTATTATTGTTTAACTTCAGGAGTCAGTCATGGTACTCGCGCAGTTGTCACCGGGACAGAGTGCTCGCATCAAGAACATGAATCAATTAACCCGTCCCCTGCGGCGCAAGCTGATGGTGATGGGCTTGTTGCCCCAGACTGAAGTCATCTACTTGCGCGCGGCCCCGCTCGGGGATCCGCTGCAGATCCAGTGTCAGGGGATCTGCCTCTCCATGCAAAAAAGCCTTGCCCAGCAAATCGAGGTCGAACCGGTATGAACTACTCCCTGGTAACCGTCGGCAATCCCAATAGCGGCAAGACCTCCCTGTTCAACGCCCTGACCGGGGCCCGCCAGCAGGTGGGCAACTGGAGCGGCGTCACCGTCGACAAGAAGATGGGCGAATTCAGTGCCCAGAGCCACGACTACAAATTGATGGACCTGCCCGGCATCTATAGCCTGGCCAACCAGGAGGGGAGCCTGGACGAGCAGATCGCCAGCCGCTTCGTGGAGGGCCAGCAGCCGGATCTGCTGCTCAACGTCATCGATGCCGCCAACCTGGAGCGCTCGCTCTACCTCACGCTGCAACTGCGCGAGCTGGGGCTGCCCATGGTGGTGGTGCTCAACAAGATGGACATCCTGCAAAAGCGGCGTATCACCATCGACGAGAGCAAGCTCGCCAACACCCTCGGCTGCCCGGTGGTGGCCCTCTCGGCCCACAACCGCCAGCAGGTCGCCGCCTTCAAGAACCAGATCCAGCAGTTCATCGGCCAGCCGCAGCCAGCGCTGTTGCTGGACTACGGTAGCGAGCTGGAAAAAGATCTGGCGGAGCTCGAGACCCTGCTCGCCCCGCACCACCTTACCACCCGTGGCCGCGCTTTGCGCCTGCTGGAAGAGGATGCGGTGATGCAGGAGACCCTGCTGCCCGGCCAGCAGGCCGCCGCCGCCAACGTGGTGGCTCGCGCTCACCACGGGCAGGATGTGGACCTGCAACTGGCGGACATCCGCTACGGCCACATCCACCAGTGGGCCGCCCAGGCGTGCCAGCAGAAGGGCAAGCTCACTGCAGCCCAGAGCGAGCGGCTCGATCGGGTGCTGCTCAACCGCTGGTTCGGCATCCCCTTCTTCCTGCTGGTGATGTACCTGATGTTCATGTTCGCCATCAAGGTGGGCAGCGCCTTCATCGACTTCTTCGACATCATGGGCGGCGCCCTGTTTGTCGACGGGGTGCACCACCTGCTGGGGCTCGTCCATGCGCCGGACTGGCTGGGGGCCATCCTGGCGGACGGCTTTGGCGTCGGCTTGCAGACCGTCGCCACCTTCATCCCGGTGATCGGCTGCCTCTACCTGTTCCTGGCGGTGCTGGAGAGCTCCGGCTACCTGGCCCGCGCGGCTTTTGTGGTGGATGCCCTGATGCGCCGCCTCGGCCTGCCGGGCAAGGCGTTCGTCCCCATGCTGATGGGCTTTGGCTGTACCGTGCCCTCGGTGATGGCAACCCGTACCCTCAACTCCGAGCGTGAGCGGCTGATGACCTCGGCCATGGCTCCCTTCATGTCGTGCGGTGCCCGCCTGCCGGTCTACGCCCTGTTTGCGGTGGCCTTCTTCCCCGAATCTGGCCAGAACCTGGTGTTCGGTCTCTACCTCATCGGCATCCTGGTGGCGGTGCTCACCGGCCTGTTGCTGCGCAGCACCCTGCTGCCGGGCAAGAGCGACTCCATGCTGATGGAGATGCCGGACTACGAGTGGCCGCGCCCGGTCAACGTCGGCATCAAGACCTGGCAGAAGCTCAAATCCTTCGTCTTTGGCGCCGGTAAAACCATCGTGCTGGTGGTCGCCGTGCTGAGCGTGCTCAACTCGCTCGGCACCGACGGCAGCTTCGGCCACCAGGATCAGGAAAGCTCGGTGCTGAGCAAAATCAGCCAGGCGGTGACCCCGGTGCTGCACCCCATCGGCGTGCGCGATGACAACTGGCAGGCCACGGTCGGCATCGTCACCGGCATCTTCGCCAAAGAGGCGGTGGTCGGTACTCTCAACAGCCTCTACGCCGGCAGCGGCGACGGGGAAGAGGAGGCGAGCGAGTTCTCCCTGATAAGCAGCTTCCAGGAGGCGATCGCCGCGGTCGCCACCAATCTGGCCGACATCGACCCGACCGACCCCATGGGGCTGGCGGTGGGCAACCTGGATGACCAGAAAGCCGCCGCCGAGGCGCAGGAGGTAGACGTCTCCACCTACGGCAACATGCAGAGTCACTTCGACGGGGCGGCCGGTGCCTTCGCCTACCTGTTGTTCGTGCTGCTCTACATGCCCTGCGCCGCCGCCATGGGCGCCCTGGTGCGGGAGACAGGCCGCCAGTGGGCCCTGCTGACCGCCGCCTGGTGCAACTACATGGCCTTCATGTGCGCCACCGTCTTCTATCAGCTGGCCACCTTTGCCGCGCACCCCGAGCAGAGCCTGTTCTGGGTGGCGAGCTACGGCGGCTCCCTGCTGCTGCTCTGGTGGGCCGGTCGTCGCCACGGTGACATCGTCGCCCGCAAGGTGGTGACCCTATGATCCTGCGCGAGCTGGGGGAGTACCTCGCCGCGCAGCAGAAGGTGAGCCGGCGCGAGCTGGCCCGCCACTTCCACACCTCGGAAGATGTGGTGGAGGCCATGCTCGGCGTCTGGATGCGCAAGGGGCGGGTCGCCAAGCGGGAGACCCAGGTGTGCGGCGGCTCCTGCTGCGGCAAGAGCCAGGAGGTGATGTTCGAGTGGTGCGAGCCGGGCCAGATTGGTCTGGTACAGAAGGGCTGAGCTCACGTCCGAACCCCCGCATTCAGATATCAAAAAGACCCGCCGCTGGCGGGTCTTTTTATTGGCGCGTGTTCGCCGTATTGGCTGGGTTCGCGTAGGGTGGCGGAGCAGATCAGCGCCCCGGCCAGCGCTGGCCCACCTCGGCATGGCGATACCAGGCCATCAGCGCCTGCTGGCCGGCGAGGTCGTCCACCGCCGGTGACCAGGGGGCGAAGTCCTCTTCCCGAAAGGGGGCGTAGGGGCCGTGTTTCACCTCGAAGATGACGGCGCCAGGATCCAGAGAGAGCACCGCATGCCAGCCGGCGACGGGGGTCTCCAGCACCGAGGTCGTCTCCCCCAGCACGGCGCGGGCAATGACGGTGCCCTCGTCATCGAAGTTGAGCACCACGAAGCGGCCTTGCAGTGCGGTGAGCAGCTCCCAGGTCTGCAGGTGGCGATGGGGGCGAATATAGGTACCCGGCTCCATGGCGATGGCCAGGCGCTGAATGGGGTCGGCCAGCTCCTGATGCAGGTTGTGGTTCATGCGCAGGCGCGGGGATTGGGCGGCCTCGTCGGCGAGGCTGGCAAGGCGGGCAACATCCAGTTTTTTCATATGCGATTCCATGGTGAGACGAAGGCAGGGCCGAGCGCAGAGTAGCATGCCCAGCAACCTGTCAGGCAAGGGGCGAGCGGTAAGCAAATGTAAAAAGGGAGCCTCTATGACTCCCTCTGCTATGGCTGTTCGGCATCACAATCTGGCCAGCATCTCCTTGGTGACCAGCACTATGCCCTGCTCGGAGCGGTAGAAGCGGCGGGCATCCTCGCAGGCGTTTTCCCCCACCACCAGCCCTTCCGGCAGCTTGCAGCCCTTGTCGATCACCACCCGGCGCAGCCGGCAGCCCGGGCCTATCTCGACCCCGGGGAAGATCACCGCCTGATCCAGGGTGCAGAAGGAGTCGACCCGCACATTGGTAAACAGCACCGAGCTCACGATGAAGGAGCCGCTGACGATGGTGCCGCCGGCAAACATGGAGTTGATGGTCATGCCGTGCTGGCCGTTTCTGTCCTGCACGAACTTGGCGGGCGGGGTCATGTTCTGGCTGGTCCAGATGGGCCAGTCCTGATCGTAGATGTCGAGCTCCGGGGTGACGGAGGCGAGATCCATGTTGGCTTCCCAGAACGAATCCACCGTGCCCACGTCGCGCCAGTAGGGGCGCTTTTGTGGGCAGCAGCCGACGCAGGACATGCTGAACGGGTGGGCGTAGGCGGTGCCCTCTTGCACTACCCGCGGGATCACGTCCATGCCGAAATCGTGGTGGGAGGCCGGGTTGGCGAGATCCTCTTCCAGTAACTGGTAGAGGTAGTCGGCCTCGAAGATGTAGACCCCCATGGAGGCCAGCGCGGTGTCCGGTTTGCCCGGCATGGCGGGCGGATTGGCGGGTTTCTCGACGAAGGCGTTGATCTTGCGATCTCCATCCACCGCCATCACCCCGAAGGCGCTCGCCTCATCCCGCGGCACCTCGATGCAGGCTACCGTTACCCTGGCTCCCATGTTGACGTGATCGAGCAGCATGGCGGCGTAATCCATCTTGTAGATGTGATCCCCTGCCAGCACCACCACATACTTGGGGCCGTGATCGCGAATGATGTCCAGATTCTGGTAGACCGCATCGGCGGTGCCGCGATACCAGTTGACCTCGTCCACCCGTTGTTGGGCGGGCAGCAGATCGATGAACTCGTTCATCTGGTAGCGCAGAAAGGACCAGCCGGACTGCAGGTGGCGCAGCAGGCTGTGGGATTTGTATTGGGTCACCACCCCGACCCGGCGAATGCCGGAGTTGATGCAGTTGGAGAGTACGAAGTCGATGATGCGGAACTTGCCGCCGAAATGCACTGCCGGTTTCGCCCTGTTGTCCGTCAACTGTTTGAGGCGACTGCCCCGCCCTCCTGCGAGAACCAAGGCCATGGTCTCGTTCAGCAACTGTCTGGACTGTGCTGTATTGGCAGGTTGTAACAACATTGAATACCCCTTTATTGATAGAACCCCTTGATACTGCCTCCTTTGAAGCCAGTATGAAAGTGCTTTCACTCACACTTCTCACACGGTTTTTTGGTGAAGTGATGGTTTTGTCATTTGTGGTGACAGAATCTGTCGCAGATGGCGCGATAGTTCACCAGATGTCACTGCGGGGCTGGGCTGGCGGGGAGGGCAGTGGCGTTGAAGGGCGGCCAGATGCGGGCATTTCTTGTGCAAACACCCGCCGAAGCGGGTGTTTGCAGGTGCTGTCAGGGGGCGGGCGAGGTCAGAACAGATCGTCTTTTTCGTCCTTGGTGGGCTCGAGGCTCCAGCCGGTGGCATCGCTGCTGCTCGCGATCTGGCCCTTCTCCTTCCACAGCTTGATCTTGAGGCGCAGGTTGTTGGCCGAGTCGGCGTTCTTCACCGCCTCCTCCTCGTCGATCACCCCCTCTACCACCAGATCGAACAGGGCGCTGTCGAAGGTGACCATGCCGAGGGCCTTGGATTTCTCCATCACCTCCTTGAGGCCGCCAAATTCGCCGCGTTTGATCATGTCGCGAATGGTGTGGGTACCCAGCATGATCTCCACCGCCGCCCGGCGGCCACCATCGCTGGTTTTGACCAACCGCTGGGAGACAAACGCCTTGAGGTTGTTGCCAAGGTCGTTGAGCAGCTGGGGCCGGCGCTCTTCCGGGAAGAAGTTGATGATGCGATCCAGCGCCTGGTTGGCGTTGTTGGCGTGCAGGGTAGAGATGGCCAGGTGGCCGGTCTCGGAGAAGGCCAGCGCATGCTCCATGGTCTCGCGGTCGCGAATTTCACCGATGAGGATCACGTCCGGCGCCTGGCGCAGGGTGTTCTTCAGGGCTGCGTGGAAGCTGCGGGTATCCACCCCCACCTCGCGCTGGTTGATGATGCTCTTGCGGTGGCGGTGCACGAACTCCACCGGATCCTCGATGGTGATGATGTGGCCGCCGCTGTTGCGGTTGCGATGGTCGATGAGGGCCGCGAGCGAAGTGGACTTGCCCGAGCCGGTACCGCCGACGAACAGCACCAGGCCGCGCTTCTCCATGATGGTGTCGAGCAGCACGGGGGGCAGTTTCAGATCCTCGAAGCGGGGGATCTCGGTCTTGATGTTGCGCGCCACCAGCGACACTTCGTTGCGCTGCTTGAAGATGTTGATCCGAAAGCGGCCGATCTGGGGCAGCGAGATGGCGAGGTTCATCTCCAGCTCCCGCTCGAACTGCTGCTTTTGCTCGCCGTCCATGATGGCGTCGGCTATTCTGGCCACCTCGCCGGGTTCGAGCGGCGTCTCACTGAGCGGACGCAGGCCGCCGTTGAACTTGGCGCAAGGGGGGGCGCCGGTCGACAGATAGAGGTCGGAGCCATCCTGCTTGGCCAGGATCTGTAGCATGTCTCGCAATTCCATTGGTTTTGCCTCGTCTATCAAGCAGATGCAATTACATCGAATGTCATTGAGTGTACAGCGTCAGGCGCCGGTCAGTTTCTCGCGAAAGACAAAAAACACCGCGCCCAGGATGCACAGGCCGGCCCACAGGTAATCCCATTTCAGATCCTCTTTCAGATAGAAGATGGAGAAGGGGACGAACACGGTGAGGGTGATCACCTCCTGCAGGATCTTGAGCTGGCCGACGGAGAGCACGGTGTGGCCGATGCGGTTGGCAGGCACCTGCAACAGGTATTCGAACAGTGCAATGCCCCAGCTCACCAGGGCGGCGATGATCCAGGGTTTGTGATTCATGCTCTTGAGGTGGGCATACCAGGCGAAGGTCATGAAGACGTTGCTGCACAGCAGCAGGCCGATGCTGGTAAAGATAGGGTTCATTAGGTTCTCCTTTAAAATCAATCGCATTTTATCTCCGAACCACGGGTTTTCATAAGTGGGGCGGCAGGGTATTTTTAATCCATCAAGGATGAAGTCACAGAGGGTTGTACGGGATGGGCAAGACAAGCTGGGGTGTGCTTGGTCTGCTGTTTGCCTGCCTGGTGCATGGGGCGCCGACCCTGACGGTGGCCACCGATGTCTGGCCGCCGTTTCGGATCGTGCAGCCGGACGGCCGCTTCGGCGGACTGGACATGGACATCTTGCAGCAGTTGCAGCGCCGCAGCGGCATCCGCTTCGAGGTGAAACGGGTGCCCTGGGGGCGGGCGCTCAAGCAGATGCAGACCGGCCAGGTGGACCTGATGATCGGCTTGGCGATGACGGCGGAGCGGGCAGCCTTCATCGATTATCTGCAGCCGGCCTACTATCAGTGCCGGCCGGCCTTCTACGGCAAGGCGGCGGCGGTATCGACCCTGCGCACCTACGCCGACCTGCAGGGCAAGAAGGTGGGGTATGTGCTCAATTCGGCCTATTTTGCCCCCTTTGATGCAGACAACCGGCTCGACAAGCACGGGGTGCCCACCGAGGATCAGCTGCTGCGTATGGTGCAGCGCGGTCACCTGCCGCTGATGATCGGCACCGACTGCCAGGTGGACTACGCCCTGAGCCAGGACAACGAGGCCGGCCTGCTCAAGGCGGCCTATCAGCCACCGCAACCTGTGGTGCTCTATCTGGGCATGAGCAAGCACTCCCCCCATCAGGCGCTGCAGCAACCGCTGGCACTGGCCCTGCAGGAGCTGGTGGCAAGCGGCGAGATCGCCGCCCTCGCCAAGCCTTACCAGCCTTGACCTCGGGTAGTAACACGCTGTTATCATGCGTTTTTCATGACTCGCGCCAGCTGCTTAACCGGCTCTGGCGCCGGCTCGTTTTCACCTTCGGAGAGCCTCTGTGTATCTCTCTTTGCTCGCCCGCCAGCAGCGCTGGCAGCGGCGCTGGTTGCTCGGCCTGCTGCTGCTGACCCTGGCGCTGTTCCTCTGCTCCCTCGCCTGGGGCGAATTCGTCTTGCTGCCCTGGCAGCCGCTGGGGGATCTCGAGCAGCGCATCCTGCTGGAGCTGCGCCTGCCGCGCGCCCTGCTGGCCCTGCTGGCGGGGGCGGCGCTCGCCTGCGGTGGCGCCGTGCTGCAGGTGATGCTGCACAACCCGGTGGCCGAACCCGGCCTGCTAGGCGTCTCGAGCGGGGCGGGATTGGCCGCCATGGTGGCGATGGCGGTGGCCAAGACCCTCGGCGTCTATCTGCCGGGCTGGGGGTTGTCACTGGCGGCCTTCGGCGGCGCCCTGCTGGTGACCATGCTGCTCATTCGGCTGGCGCGCCGGGCCCGGCTCGGCCACGCCCGGCTGCTGCTGTTCGGGGTCGCCATCGGCATCCTCACCAACGCCGCCATGACCTGGCTGATGTACTTTGCCGATGATGGCTCCCTGCGTGAATTCATGTTCTGGATGATGGGCAGCCTGGCCTACGGCAGCCAGCAACTGGCCTGGTGGTGGCTGCTGTTCCCGCTCGCCCTTGGCTGGCTCGCCTGGCAGGGCAAGGCGCTGCAGCAACTGCTGCTGGGAGAGACCCAGGCCCGCCTGATGGGGCTCGATGTGGACAAGATGCGGGTGCGGCTGGTGCTGGCGGTGTGCCTGCTCACCGGGATGGCGGTGGCGCTGTGCGGCGTCATCGGCTTCGTCGGGCTGGTGGTGCCCCATCTGCTGCGGCTCTGTGGTGGCAGCGATCAGCGCTTCCTGCTGCCCGCCTCGGCGCTGGGGGGCGGCGCCCTGCTGCTGGCGGCCGATCTCATCGCCCGCTCCGCCCTGCGGGCGGGGGAGCTGCCCATCGGGGTCATCACCGCCTCGGTCGGCGCCCCGCTCTTCATCTATCTGTTGTTGAGGCAAGATGCCCATGCCAGCACCTGATCACCTCGGGGGTCAGCCCCCCTTGCTGGCGGCCCGCGCCCTGGCCGTCGCCAACCGGCTCGCGCCCCTCGACCTTGCCTGGCAGGGGGGGCAGCTGGTGGCCCTGCTCGGCCCCAACGGCAGCGGCAAGTCGACCCTGCTCGGGGCCCTGGCCGGCCTCTTGCCGGGGCAAGGGGAGGTACGCATCGGCGGGGCGTCGCTGGCGGACTTGAGCTGGCCGGCGCTGGCACAGCGGCGCGCCATGCTGCCCCAGCGCCAGCCCCAGCTGTTCCATATCCCGGTGTTTCAGGTGCTGAGCCTGGGGCTCGATGAGGCTCAACCTGCGGCCAGACAGAACGAGGCTATTCAGGCGCTGTGCCAGGCGCTGGAGCTGGAAGCCTTGCTGGCGCGGGACTTCAGCCGGCTGTCGGGCGGGGAGCAGCAGCGAGTACTGATTGCCCGTACCCTGCTGCAGGTGTGGCCGAGCCTCAACCCGAGCGGGCGAGTATTGCTGCTGGACGAACCGCTGGCGGGGCTGGATCTGCACCATCAGCTGGCGCTGCTGCGGCTGCTCAAGCAGCTGACCGGGCAGGGGTTGCTGGTGGTGCTCGCCATCCACGACATCAACCTGGCCATCGACTGGGCCGATCGCCTGCTCTGTCTGCAACAGGGGCGGGTGGTGCGGGAGGGGGGCGTCGAATTGGTGGACGAGGCGCTGCTGGCGCAGGTGTTTCAGATAAAGACCGATCGCATCGAGGCGGGCGGCCGGGTCTGGTTTATGCCGAGCCTGTGAGAAACAAACAAGGCCCTGGCGTCAGCCGAGGGCCTTTTTGAAGAAGACGACCCGCTCCGTTTCGGCAAAGCCGAGTCGCTGGTGCAGCTGCTGGGAGGCGAAGTTGTCGATGGCGGCATCGGAGGCCAGCTCGCGACAACCCAGCTCGCGGCCCCACTGGGCCACCCGGGCGATCAAGGCCTGGGCCAACCCGCGCCGGCGTGAAGTCGGCTGCACATAGACCCCTTCCAGATAGACCACCGGGCTGCTCTCGCAGCCGTTCACGTAATCGCGGCGCAGGGCGGCATCGGCAAAGGCGACCGCCTGGCTCTGCGCATCCAGCACCAGAAAGGCGTTGAGATGGGCAGCGGCCAGCAGTTCGGTCCCTTCCTGCAGATGGGCCACCATCCCGTGGTGCGGCCACAGCTGCTGGCGCAGGGTTGCCCACTGCGCCAGCAGCGTCTCGTCGAGGGGCACTATCCGCCAGTCGGCGTTCGTCATCCGCACTCAGGCCTGCTGCTTGGCAAGGCGCACCTGGGCGGCCTCGGCCAGCATGGCCAGCAGGGTTTCGGTGTCGCTCCACGACAGACAGGCATCGGTGATGCTCTGGCCGAAGGTGACGGCGCAGCCGTTCTCCACATCCTGCCGCCCTTCCACCAGGAAGCTCTCGGCCATGATGCCGGCGATACCGGTGCGGCCGCGGCGCAGCTGATCGCAGATGTCCTGCGCCACCAGCAACTGGCGACGGTGATCCTTCATGCTGTTGCCGTGGCTGAAGTCCACCACCAGCCGCTCGGGCAGGCCGACGTCGGCCAGCGCTTCGCACGCTTCATCGATGCTGGCGGTGTCGTAGTTGGGGCGGTGGCCGCCGCGCAGGATCACGTGGCCATAGGGGTTGCCGGCGGTACGGTAGATGGTCATCTTGCCGTCCTTGTCCGGGGAGTAGAAGATGTGGCTGTGACGGGCGGCGCGCACCGCATCGATGGCGATGCGGGTGTTGCCATCGGTGCCGTTCTTGAAGCCGACCGGGCAGGAGAGGGCGGAGGCCATCTCGCGGTGCACCTGGGATTCGGTGGTGCGAGCGCCGATGGCACCCCAGGTGATGAGATCGCTGATGTACTGGCCGGTCACCATGTCGAGGAACTCGGTGGCGGTGGGCATGCCGAGGGCGTTGATGTCCACCAGCAGCTTGCGAGCCAGTTTCAGCCCTTCGTTGACGTCGAAGCTGCCATCGAGGCGCGGATCATTGATGAGGCCTTTCCAGCCGACGATGGTGCGCGGCTTCTCGAAATAGGTGCGCATCACGATGCACAGGCTCTCTTTATACTGCGCGCGCAGGGCATTGAGGCGCAGGGCGTACTCGTGGGCGGCGGCCGGATCGTGAATGGAGCAGGGACCGACGATGACCAGCAGGCGCTGATCCTCACCGGCCAGGATCGCTTCCACTTCGCGGCGGGCATCCAGCAGATTCTGGGCAACGGTGTCGCTTAACGGGAAGGCGTGCGCCAGTTCGCTGGGAGTGATCAGGGACTCCAGGCGACGGGTGCGCAATTCATCGGTGTGAATGGACATACGACTCGATTCTCGAAATGGGTGGCGTGGGCAGTAGCAATGACTGAGTGCCGAAGAGGCAAAGGGATAAAATAAAGCAAAAAACCCCTGATGGAAACCTCGAGGGGCTCTGATAGGATGTGAGCCCCAAAACGATTCCAAATGAGGTAGATAGCGTGGCAAAGCCAGGGGCAACCGGGGTCACCCGCATCATCAATGCAACCGGTTACAGCATGAAGGGGCTCAAGTCAGCCTGGATCAACGAGGCCGCTTTCCGGCAGGAGCTGATGCTGATCCTGCTGTTGATGCCGCTGGCATTCTGGATCGGCGATACCCTCGAGCAAATCCTGCTGCTCGTCTGCATCAGCTGGCTGGTGGTGATCGTCGAGGTGCTCAACTCCGCCGTCGAGGCGGTGGTGGATCGCATCGGCTCCGAACATCATGAGCTCTCCGGTCGCGCCAAGGATCTGGGCTCCGCCGCCGTCTTTATCGCGCTAGCCCTGAACGCCCTGGTGTGGGGCGCGTTGGTTGGCCGCAACCTGCTGGGTTGGTGGTAAGTCAGGCTGCATTTTCTCTCGCGTCATTGCTCTCTCCATTTGGGAGATGACTGGGTGAGGGAGGTCTCTTCTCTCCCTCATCCCCACCCCTTCTCCCGCGAGGGGAGAGGGGGCAAAGAAGCAACGACTCGGATGTGCGCTTAGCATCGCAGCATAAAAAAGCCCGTCATCACGACGGGCTTTTTGCTGGACGGCTCTGCAGGCCAATCAGTGCAGGATACGGGCACGGATGGTGCCGCCGATCTCCTTGAGCTTGGCCAGCGCCTTCTCGCTGTGCTCGGTCTCCACGTCGATCACCACGTAGCCGATGTGGCTGCTGGTCTGCAGGTATTGGCCGGCGATGTTGATCCCCTCGTCGGCGAAGATCTGGTTGATCTGGTTCATCACGCCGGGCTGGTTGCGGTGAATGTGCAGCAGGCGGCTGGAGCCCTTGTGGCCGGGCAGGGAGACCTCGGGGAAGTTGACGGCGGAGAGGGTGGAGCCGTTGTCCGAGTATTTGACCAGCTTGTTGGCCACTTCCAGCCCGATGTTCTCCTGGGCCTCCTGGGTGGAGCCGCCGATGTGAGGGGTCAGGATCACGTTGTCCAGCCCGCGCAGCGGGGTGAGGAACTCCTCGTGATTGGACTTGGGCTCGCTGGGGAAGACGTCGATGGCGGCGCCGGAGATGTGACCGCTCTTGATGACGTCGGCCAGGGCATCGATATCCACCACGGTGCCGCGGGAGGCGTTGATGAAGATGGCGCCCGGTTTCATCATGCGCAGTTGCTCGGCACCGATCAGATCCTTGGTAGAGGCGGTCTCAGGCACGTGCAGGCTGATGACGTCGGACATGTTGAGCAGTTCGACCATGCTTGGCACCTGGATGGCGTTGCCGAGCGAGAGCTTGTTCTCGATGTCGTAGTAGTAGACCTTCATGCCGATGCTCTCGGCGATGATGCCGAGCTGGGTGCCGATATGGCCGTAGCCGATGATGCCGAGTTTCTTGCCACGGGCTTCCACCGAGCGGTTGGCCAGCTTTTCCCACACACCGCGATGGCACTTGGCGTTCTTCTCCGGGATGCCGCGCAGCAGCAGCAGGATCTCGCCCAGCACCAGTTCGGCCACCGAGCGGGTGTTGGAGAAGGGGGCGTTGAACACCGGGATACCGCGCAGATGGGCGGCGTCGAGCTCGACCTGGTTGGTACCGATGCAGAAGCAGCCGATGGCCACCAGCTTGTTGGCGGCATCCAGCACCTTCTCGGTGATCTGGGTGCGCGAGCGCAGCCCCACGAAATGCACGTCACGAATGCGCTCGATCAGATCTTCTTCGGAGAGAGAGGTCTTCAGATACTCCACACTGGTGTAACCTGCGGCACGAAAGGTTTCCACCGTGTTGGGGTGAACCCCCTCCAGCAGCAGTACCTTGATTTTATCCTTGTCCAGTGAAAACTTGGCAGTCATGACGATCCCTCTATGTTTGCAAAAGTGAGTGCAGATATGGTGTGTGAAGAAAACCGTAAAGTAGCAAAAACGTTTGGGAGAGGGAATATTTGTGACGAAAGTCAAATTCTTTGAAGTTTTCAACGATAGTTGTAAACGAGGGTTTGCAACTCATTGAACAACCAATAAAAACGGCGCCATGGGGCGCCGTCTTTCATTGGGGTGTCTTGGCAGGCACCTTATTGGGTGATGACCCCGTCGGGAGTACCAATCAGCACCACGTCTGCACCACGGTGGGCGAACAGACCGTTGGTGACGGTGCCGACCATGATGCCGTTGAGCTGCGTTTTGGCAGGCAACCTTATTGGGTGATGACCCCGTCGGGAGTACCAATCAGCACCACGTCTGCTCCGCGGTGGGCGAACAGGCCGTTGGTGACGGTGCCGACCATGATGCCATTGAGCTGCGTCTTGGCAGGCAACCTTATTGGGTGATGACCCCGTCGGGAGTACCAATCAGCACCACGTCCGCACCGCGGTGGGCAAACAGACCGTTGGTGACGGTGCCGACGATGGCATTGAGCTGCACTTCCAGCCCCTTGGCGTCGGTGATGGCCATGCCTTTCACGTCCAGGATGTGGTTGCCGTTGTCGGTGACCACCCCTTCACGCCAGACCGGGTTGCCGCCGAGCTTTCTGATCTCGCGGGCCACGTATTCGCGGGCCATGGGGATCACTTCCACCGGCAGCGGGAAGGTGCCGAGCACGTCGACCGTCTTGGTGTTGTCGATGATGCAGATGAACTTGTCGGCCACGGCGGCGACGATCTTCTCGCGGGTGAGGGCTGCGCCGCCGCCCTTGATCATGTCGCGGGTGCCGTTGATCTCGTCGGCACCGTCCACGTAGACGGAGAGGGCGTCGATCTCGTTGAGGTCATACACTGTGATGCCGAAGCCCTTGAGGCGTTCGGTGGAGGCCACGGAGCTGGATACCGCCCCCTTGATCTCGTCCTTCATGGTCGCCAGTGCATCGATGAAGTGGTTGACGGTAGAGCCGGTGCCTACCCCGACGATGGTGCCGGGAACCACATACTTGAGCGCAGCCCAACCGGCCGCCTTCTTCATTTCATCTTGAGTCATGATCGATCCTTTGGAAAAAAGCGGCCGCATTATATCCAAGCCGCCCCCCCAGAGCGACCACCCAGCTCACGTTCCGGGCCAAAAACTCACAAGATGTAAATCGTTTGCCTGTTTATTGTGCCATGTCATTGCATCATGGCTGTGGCAGCAGGGCGTGACGATCGCGGTAGAGGGGGCGGATGGTCCTAGCCGGGAAAGTACCAGCAGCGGCTGGGGGTGATGATCTGGGGCAGCGGTACGTCCCACTCCTCCTGTGGCACCGCGTCCACCTGCTGGCAGTCGTGGGCGAGCCCCAGTGGCTTGGGGCCGAGCCTGTGTTCATGCCAGCAGGCGAGGGTACGATCGTAGTAGCCGCCGCCCATACCGAGCCGGTTGCCTGCCGCATCGAACGCCACCAGCGGGGTGCAAATCAGATCGAGGGTGCTGTGGGGCACCACCTGCTGCATGTCGAGCTCCGGTTCGGCGATGCCGTAACGGTTGCGGGTCATGGGGCTGGTGGCGGTGTAGCGCAAGAAGAGCAGGTGGCCCGGGGTGAAGGGGTGCAGCACCGGCAGGTAGACCTCTTTTTGCTGGGCCCACAGCCAGTGGATGGCGGGCAAGGGGTTGAGCTCGCCGTCGTTGGCCAGATAGAGGGCGATGCGTTTGGCCGTCAGGATCTCGGGATGCTGCTTGAACTGGGCAACCAGCTGCTGGGCCGCCTGCTGCTGCTCGGCCTGGGTCAGGCTCTTTCTGCGCTGGCGGATGAGTTGGCGCAGGGATTGTCTTTCAGGCTGGGTATCCGGCATGGGGGCTCCTCTGATGAACGGGCGGGGGCGACGAGCGGATCGCGCTGACAGGCGATCACCTTAACAAGGCCGCGCCGGGTTGAACAGCGCGGCTCGGCCGCCGGATCCTCGGGGATCCGGCGGCCGCACTATCAGGCGTGGGCGGCTTTGCGCATCTGGTGCTTGACGAACACCGCCGCCAGGGCGGCCAGCGCCAGCGCCATGGGGTAGAAGCTCATGCTCACCACCGCCAGCGGCGAGAGGGCAAAGATGGAGCCCAGCAGCAGTGCCTGAGCACCCCAGGGGATGAGCCCCTGCACCACGCAGGAGAAGATGTCGAGCATGGAGGCGGCGCGGCGCGGGGTAACCCCGTGATGATCCGCCAGCTCCTTGGCCACCTTGCTGGCGACGATAATGGCCACCGTGTTGTTGGCGGTGCAGAGGTTGGTGAGGCTCACCACCCCGGCGATGCCGAGCTCGGCCGCCTTCTCGTTCTGCTCGCCGTCATGCTGACGGGTGAAGCGGGCGATGAGGGCGCTGATGCGGGCGCTTATCCAGGCCAGCCCTCCCTGGCGCTCCATCAGGGCGCCGAGGCCGCCGATCAGCATGGAGAGCAGGAAGATCTCCTGCATGCCGGTGAAGCCCTGATAGATGTCCTTGCTGAACTGGCTGAGGGGGTAATCCCCCAGCAGACCGACCCCGCCGGCCGCCAGAATGCCGAGCCCCAGCACCATGAAGACGTTCATGCCAGAGAGGGCCAGCACCAGGATCAGCAGGTAGGGCATCACCTTGAGCAGCTCGACATGGGCCTCGGTGGCGGGGGCATCCCCGACCGACCCCAGGGTCAGATAGAGCAGGATCACCCCGATGGCGGCTGGGGCGGCAATCTTGAAGTTCTCGCGAAACTTGTCTTTCATCTCGCAGCCCTGGCTGCGGGTGGCCGCAATGGTGGTGTCGGAGATGATGGAGAGGTTGTCGCCAAACATGGCGCCGGAGAGGATGGTGCCGGCCATCAGTACCGGATCGATGCCGGCGGCCTGGGCCACGCCGAGCGCCACCGGTGCCACGGCGCCGATGGTGCCCATGGAGGTACCCATGGCGGTGGCGATGAAGGCGGAGATGAGGAACAGCCCCGGCAGCAGGAACCAGCCGGGGATGAGGGAGAGGCCGAGCGCGACCGTGGCATCCACCCCGCCGGTGGCCTTGGCCACGGTGGCGAAGGCGCCCGCCAGCAGATAAATGAGGCACATCGCCATGATGTTGCTGTCACCGACCCCTTTGAAGAAGGTCTCGAGGTTCTTGTTGAACCCCTCCTTGCCCAGCACCAGCGCCAGCATGACGGCGGGGAGGGCGGCGACGGGGGCGGGCAGCTGATAGAAGGCGAACTCGACCCCCTGCAGGGTCAGCCAGGTGCCGGTACCGATAAAGAGAGCAAGAAAGACCAGCAGAGGCAGCAGGGCTCTGGCGCTGGGTTGAGTCTGGATCATGTGTTCCTCGATGGTTGAACATGACCTCCCTGTCTCAGCCAGCCCGCAGTGGGGTGAGCGTGGCGGGCATCCTGCCGCTATGGGGCGTCTACAGTAGTGAGTCATGCCCGCCGGGTCAAGATAGCCGTCCAGATGGATACTGCTTTTTGTCTGGTGATTTTGCTTAATTGATTAAATCCGTCAAATATTCGGATTTAAAGAGATATGTCGTTGAATTTTCGGGTGGCTAACGGCGGCCACGGCGGGCTTTTCAAAGCGGACGCAGGCTGGTAAAACGGTCTTTTTCCTTAATAGAGATGAGAGGGTGGAGATGGACAATCCGATCCGTGTGGCCGTGATGGGCTGTAATGGTCGTATGGGCAAGGTGCTGCTGGAGGCGATCAGCCATGCTGAGGGCGTGGTGGTCGGGGCGGCGCTGGAGCGACCGGGCTCCGCCGTGATCGGGCTGGATGCCGGCGAACTCAACGGGCTGGGTCGGCTCGGCGTCATCATCAGCGACAGCCTGGACAAGGTACGGGATGAGTTTGATCTCATCATCGACTTCACCCGCCCCGAGGTGACCCTGGCCAACCTGGCCTTCGCCCGGGCTCACCACAAGCAGATGGTGATCGGCACCACCGGCTTTGACGACGCGGGCAAGGCGGCGCTCAAGGCCGCCGCCGGCGAGATCGGCATCGTCTTCGCCTCCAACTACTCGGTCGGCGTCAACCTGGTGTTCAAGCTGCTGGAGCAGGCCGCCAAGGTGATGGGGGATTACACCGACATCGAGATCATCGAGGGGCACCACAGACACAAGGTGGATGCACCGTCCGGTACCGCGCTCTCCATGGGCGAGGTGGTGGCCAAGACGCTCGGACGTGACTTGAAAGAGTGCGCCGTTTACGGCCGCGAGGGGATCACCGGCGAGCGGGATCGCAACACCATCGGCTTTGCCACCATTCGCGCCGGCGATCTGGTGGGGGAGCACACCGTCATGTTCGCCGACATCGGCGAGCGGGTGGAGATCAGCCACAAGGCCTCCAGCCGCCTCACCTTCGCCAACGGTGCGGTGCGCGCCGGCAAATGGCTCAAGGGGCAGGGCGCCGGCCTCTATGACATGCAGGACGTGCTCGGCCTCAAGTAATCACATCAGCTGACACCAGGGGCCCCGTGGTGCGCACGGAGAGGCTGCCCGGCCCGTTCGTCTGCTAGAAACCCCGCTCATGCGGGGTTTTTTATTGGTGATTTTGTATAAATGACGCTTACGAAGCGATTTTCATGCGAAGTAGCATAAACCCTTCCTCTCTGCTGCTGCGCCGGATCTGCCATTGCACAAATGTCATCGGCTGGTAACGAAATTGGGCCTCAATAGCCCCCGTCAGGGCATTTTTTTACATCCATCAAAACAGACTAAAAATTCAAACGCAGAAAAACGTTTTCCATTTTCCAAGGACACTCATCCTCCCTAAAAAAGCTGTTTGCAGGCATTGAGATTTTTTATATGAAACTTCATTGCATTGTTTTTTAAGGATTAAAAATTGGTTTCTGTATCAATCTTGGTCTCTTGGTCTGGATTGGAAGCAACTTTTGCCTTTTCTTTTCAGGGTGGGGGTTGCAAAGCGATTGAGTGCATAGATAATGGGTAATGTTGCTTGTTTATTGAATTTAGATGCATTTCAGATGAGAAAAGACGTTGAAATGCGATCGTTTTTAAGTAGAATGCGCCCAATTTGCCAGAAATCTGCCGGGTTCGAGTCCTGTCCAAGGCCGGAACCGAGCCCGCAACACCCAGGTAAATTGCTGAATTTAAAGCTAAATAACTGGAGGTTGTCTTGAATCACACTGCATTGCTAGTGCTGGAAGATGGAACTGTGTTCAAAGGCGTGTCGATAGGCGCCGAGGGATGTTCCGTTGGTGAAGTGGTTTTCAATACGTCGATGACGGGCTATCAGGAAATCCTCACCGATCCCTCTTATTCCCGTCAGATAGTCACCCTCACTTACCCCCATATAGGCAACACCGGCACCAACAGCGAAGATGAAGAGTCCAGTCAAATCCACGCGCAGGGATTGATAATCCGGGACCTTCCGATACTTGCCTCCAATTTCCGCAATCAGCAATCCCTCTCCGAATACCTCAAGTCTCACAACATCGTTGGCATCGCCGACATCGACACCCGCAAACTGACCCGCATCCTGCGCGAGAAAGGCGCCCAGGCCGGCTGCATTCTGGCGGGCAAGCAGATAGATGAAGGGTTTGCCCTCGAACAGGCCCGCGCCTTCCCCGGCCTGAAGGGGATGGACCTGGCCAAAGAGGTCACGGTTGGCGAGGCGTACAACTGGACCGAAGGCAGCTGGCAGCTCGGCAAGGGGCACGTCACCCCGGCTGCCGACCAGCTCAAATACCACGTGGTGGCCTATGACTTTGGCGTCAAGCGCAACATCCTGCGCATGCTGGTGGACCGCGGCTGCCGCCTGACCGTGGTGCCGGCCAAGACCCCGGCTGCCGAGGTACTGGCGCTGAACCCGGATGGCATCTTCCTCTCCAACGGCCCCGGTGACCCCGAGCCGTGCGACTACGCCATCGAGGCCATCGAGGCCTTCCTCAAGACCAATATCCCGGTGTTCGGCATCTGCCTGGGTCACCAGTTGCTGGGTCTGGCCTCCGGCGCCAAGACCATCAAGATGAAGTTCGGCCACCACGGTGCCAACCACCCGGTGAAGAGCCTGGACGACAACACCGTCATGATTACCGCCCAGAACCACGGCTTTGCGGTGGACGAGCAGACCCTGCCGGATTGCCTGCGCGCGACCCACGTCTCCCTGTTCGACGGGTCACTGCAGGGCATCCATCGCACCGACCGGCCGGCCTTCAGCTTCCAGGGTCACCCCGAAGCGAGCCCGGGCCCGCACGACTGTGCCGGTCTGTTCGACCACTTTATTGAATTGATCAAGCAGTATCGCGCTTAAGAGGAAAAGAGAAGCCATGCCAAAACGTAACGACCTACAGAGCATCCTGATCCTCGGCGCCGGCCCCATCGTCATCGGCCAGGCCTGCGAATTCGACTACTCCGGCGCCCAGGCCTGCAAGGCCCTGCGCGAGGAGGGCTACCGCGTAATTCTGGTGAACTCCAACCCGGCCACCATCATGACCGACCCGGAGATGGCCGACGCCACCTACATCGAGCCCATCACCTGGGAAGTGGTGCGCGAGATCATCAAGAAAGAGCGCCCGGACGCCATCCTGCCCACCATGGGTGGCCAGACCGCACTCAACTGCGCGCTGGATCTGGAAAAGCACGGCGTGCTGGCCGAGTTCGGCGTGGAGATGATCGGCGCCACCGCCGATGCCATCGACAAGGCAGAAGACCGCTCCCGCTTTGACAAGGCGATGCGCAGCATTGGCCTGGAGTGCCCGCGTGCCGGCATCGCCCACAACATGGAAGAGGCCTGGGGCGTGCAACAGATGGTGGGTTTCCCCTGCATCATCCGTCCTTCCTTTACCATGGGTGGCTCCGGCGGCGGCATCGCCTACAACCCGGAAGAGTTCGTCGAGATCTGCGAGCGCGGTCTAGACCTGTCGCCGACCAAGGAGCTGCTCATCGACGAGTCGCTGATCGGCTGGAAAGAGTACGAGATGGAGGTGGTACGGGATCGCAACGACAACTGCATCATCGTCTGCGCCATCGAGAACTTCGACCCCATGGGCATCCACACCGGTGACTCCATCACGGTCGCGCCAGCCCAGACGCTGACCGACAAGGAGTACCAGCTGATGCGCAACGCCTCCATGGCGGTGCTGCGCGAGATCGGCGTCGAGACCGGTGGCTCCAACGTCCAGTTCGGCATCAACCCGAAAGATGGCCGCATGGTCATCATCGAGATGAACCCGCGGGTGTCGCGCTCCTCTGCGCTGGCCTCCAAGGCCACCGGCTTCCCCATCGCCAAGATCGCCGCCAAGCTCGCCATCGGTTACACCTTGGACGAGCTGATGAACGACATCACCGGCGGTCGCACCCCGGCCTCCTTCGAGCCGGCCATCGACTACGTGGTTACCAAGGTGCCGCGCTTCAACTTCGAGAAGTTTGCCGGCGCCAACGACCGCCTGACCACCCAGATGAAGTCCGTCGGCGAAGTGATGGCCATCGGCCGCAACTTCCAGGAGTCCCTGCACAAGGCGCTGCGCGGCCTCGAGACCGGCAAGACCGGCTTCGACCCCATGGTTGACCTGAACGCCCCTGACTCCCTGACCCGCATCCGCCACGAGCTGCAGGATGCCGGTGCCGAGCGTATCTTCTACATCGCCGACGCCTTCCGCGCCGGTCTCTCCATGGACGGCGTGTTCAAGCTGACCAAGATTGACCCCTGGTTCCTGGTGCAGATTGAAGAGCTGGTGAAGCTGGAAGAGCAGGTGAAAGAGCGCGGCATGGCTGGCCTCGATGCCGACTTCCTGCGCGCCCTCAAGCGCAAGGGCTTTGCCGACGCCCGTCTGGCCAAGATCCTCGGCGTGGCCGAAGGGGAAGTGCGCAAGCTGCGTGCCCGCCACAACATCTTCCCGGTCTACAAGCGGGTCGATACCTGCGCCGCCGAGTTTGCCACCAACACCGCCTACATGTACTCCAGCTATGACGAGGAGTGCGAGGCCAACCCCACCAACCGTGACAAGATCATGGTCATCGGTGGCGGCCCGAACCGCATCGGTCAGGGCATCGAGTTTGACTACTGCTGCGTACACGCGGCGCTGGCTCTGCGCGAAGACGGTTACGAGACCATCATGGTCAACTGCAACCCGGAGACCGTCTCCACCGACTACGACACCTCCGACCGTCTCTACTTCGAACCGGTCACCCTGGAAGACGTGCTGGAAATCGTGCGCGTCGAGCAGCCCAAGGGCGTCATCGTCCAGTACGGCGGCCAGACTCCGCTCAAGCTGGCCCGCGCCCTGGAAGCCAACGGCGTGCCGGTCATCGGTACCAGCCCGGATGCCATCGACCGCGCCGAAGACCGCGAGCGCTTCCAGTCTGCCGTCGAGCGCCTCGGCCTCAAGCAGCCGGAGAACGGCACCGTCACCGCGCTGGAGCAGGCGGTGCTGACCGCCGAGCGCATCACCTACCCGCTGGTGGTCCGTCCCTCCTACGTGCTGGGTGGCCGCGCCATGGAGATCGTCTATGACGAGCAAGACCTGCGCCGCTACTTCGCCGAGGCGGTGAGCGTCTCCAACGAGTCGCCGGTACTGCTGGACCGCTTCCTGGACGACGCCACCGAGGTGGACGTGGACGCCATCTGCGACGGTACCGATGTGGTCATCGGCGGCATCATGGAGCACATCGAACAGGCCGGCATCCACTCCGGTGACTCCGCCTGCTCCCTGCCGCCCTACACCTTGTCCAAGGCCATCCAGGACGAGATGCGCGAGCAGGTGCGCAAACTGGCGCTGGAGCTTGGCGTGGTCGGTCTGATGAACGTGCAGTTCGCGGTGAAAGACAACGAGATCTACCTCATCGAGGTGAACCCCCGTGCCGCCCGTACCGTGCCGTTCGTCTCCAAGGCCACCGGTGCACCGCTGGCCAAGATCGCTGCCCGCGTGATGGCCGGCCAGAGCCTGAAAGAACAGGGCTTTACCCAGGAGATCATCCCGCCCTACTACTCGGTGAAGGAAGTGGTACTGCCGTTCGCCAAGTTCCCGGGTGTCGACCCGCTGCTGGGGCCGGAGATGCGCTCCACTGGTGAAGTGATGGGTGTGGGCAGCAGCTTTGCCGAGGCCTATGCCAAGGCGCAGCTGGGGGCCGGTCACCAGGTGCCGCGAGAAGGGCGCGCCCTGCTCTCCGTTCGCCACAGCGACAAGGAGCGGGTGGTGAACCTGGCCGCCAAGCTGCTGGAGCTGGGCTATGACCTCGACGCCACCCACGGCACCGCGGTGACCTTGGGCGAGGCGAGCATCAACCCGCGCCTGGTCAACAAGGTGCACGAGGGGCGCCCGCACATTCTGGATCGCATCAAGAATGGCGAGTACACCTACATCGTCAACACCGCCGAGGGTCGTCAGGCCATCCAGGATTCCAAGCAGCTGCGCCGCGGCGCCCTGCAGCACAAGGTGGCCTACACCACCACGCTGCACGCCGCCTTTGCCACCTGCATGGCCATCAGCGTGGATGCCACCGCCAACGTCAACTCGGTGCAGGAGCTGCACCAGAAGGTCGAAAGCCAGCTGAAAAGCCGCTAAGACCGCGTGATGAAGGAGGGACGCCTCCTTCGTGACTCGATAAAACCCCGCCAGCGATGGCGGGGTTTTTTATTGGCAAAGAGATTGGCCTGTCATGGCCACGGGCGTCACCGAGCAACAGGCTCTGGGTGATATTCACCACCATGAAGCAGAAAGTGTCGCAATGATTGCGCAATAGATGTATTTGACAGCCTTCTTTGCAATCTCTCGCTCGCGTCGCCTCTCTATACTGGTTTCTCGTCACAGGATTTATCGACCCAGGTCGTCTGCGCCTGCCAACGCAGGGGCGAGCAGATCGGGCCCGCAGCCTTATCGGGTTGTGCGGCCGGCCCCCTTACCGGAAGGGGCCACAGGAAACCGGGCGTGGGGCTACCGCCGCACGACCGGCCAGGGCCAGCGTTACCGCGCCAACCCGCTTCCCCTCCTTGTCCCCGTCAATCAGCCCAGCCGTACCGCCAGGACATCTGCCAAGGGAATCAGAATATGAGCTTCGATCATCGCAAATACCGCCGTGCCCCCGTCATCAATCTGGCGGATCGCCAGTGGCCCAACCGGGTGCTGGAGCGGGCGCCGCTCTGGTGCGCGGTGGATCTGCGCGACGGCAACCAGGCGCTGGTCGAGCCGATGACGGTGGTGCAAAAGCTGCAGATGTGGGCGCTGATGGTGCACATCGGCTTCAAGCACATCGAGGTGGGCTTTCCGGCCGCCTCCCAGCCTGATTTCGACTTCGTGCGCGAGCTTATCGATCGCAACCTGATTCCGGACGACGTCACCATCCAGGTGTTGGTGCAGGCGCGCGAAGATCTGATTGCCCGCACCTTCGAGGCCCTCAAGGGGGCCAAGCGGGCCATCGTCCACGTCTACAACTCGGTCAACCCGACCCAGCGCAACTATGTGTTCAACTCGGGGTGCGAAGGGGTCAAGGCCATCGCCGTGCAGGGTGCGCGCTGGGTGCGCGAGTATGCGGCCCGCAATCCGGGTACCGAGTGGAGTTTTCAGTACTCACCGGAGAGCTTCAGCAGCACCGAGGTGGAGTTCGCCGTCGAGGTGTGTGACGCGGTGATCGACCAGTGGCGCCCGGCGGCCCGCCCGATGATCCTGAACCTGCCCGCCACGGTGGAGGTGAGCACCCCCAATGTGTTTGCCGATCAGGTTGAGTGGTTCTGCCGCCACCTCAAGGCGCGACCCGAGGTGAGCATCTCTATCCACACCCACAACGACAGAGGCTGCGGGGTGGCCGCCGCCGAGCTGGCGGTGCTGGCGGGGGCGGATCGCATCGAGGGCACCCTGCTCGGCAACGGCGAGCGCACCGGCAACATGGACATCGTCACCATGGCCATGAACCTCTACAGCCAGGGGATCGATCCCGAACTCAACCTGGCGGACATGGATGCCATCGTCGCCACTGTAGGAGCCTGCACCCAGATTGCCCTGCACCCGCGTCATCCCTATGCCGGCGAGCTGGTCTACACGGCGTTTTCCGGCAGCCACCAGGACGCTATCCGCAAATCCCTGGCGGCGGAGAAGCCGGATCACTACTGGGACGTGGCTTACCTGCCCATCGACCCTGCCGATCTCGGTCGCAGCTACGAGGCGGTGATCCGCATCAACAGCCAGTCCGGCAAGGGGGGCGTCACCTACCTGCTGGAGCGCGACCTTGGTCTGCAACTGCCGCGCTGGCTGCAAATTGACTTCAGCCGCCGGGTGCAGGCCGAGGCTGAGGCTTGCAGCAGCGAGATAAGTCCGGAGCAGATCCGCACCCTGTTCGAGCGCCACTATCTCGAACCCGCCCACGGCTATCGCATTGGTCGCTTCCAGCTCGGTCGCGACAGCCAGGAGAGCCTGCGCCTTGAGCTGCAGACCCCGACCGGCTCGCTGCAGCTCAGTGGTGAAGGGGAGGGAGCCATCACGGCGCTGGTCAACGGCTGGCAGCGCCAGACCGGGATGCACATCGACGTGCTGGATTACTCGGAGCATGCCTTAAGCGCCGGCACCGAGTCCCGCGCCGCCGCCTACGTACTGCTGAGTGTCGACGGGACCCGTACCTGCGGGGTGGCCATCGGCCGCGACGTGGTCAGCGCCTCCCTGCAGGCGGTGATCAATGGCGCCGCCCAGATAGAGGCGCTGCGCCAGAGCGCCTGATCCCGGCGCCATATCGACCCTTGGGGGCCCTCGCCACGCAGGCGGGGGCCCTTGTCATTGATGGCTTCTGCTCCCCGTCCCAATCCTCTACAATGCCCTGCCTGTCTGCGTCCGGATACCCCTTGCGGGGGCCGGGACGCCTCATCCACCGGGAAGCATTCATGTCTCATCTCATCATCTGTCGTCATTATCTGGCCCCGCTGCTGGCCACCTTGCTGCTGGCCGCCTGTGCCAGTGAACCCGTCAGTCAGGGCGATGCCAGCAAGCCTGGCAGCGCCGCCGTCACCGGGCCGGCCATCGCCAAGCCCGCCCCGCTGCCCAAGGCCCAGGTCCCCCGGGCGCCCGCCAGCATGCAGTCACGCATTGTGCGGCTGCTGCCGGCCCGCACCGTGGATCGCAACGGCTGGGCCCAGGATATCGTCACCGCCCTCGCCAAACAGGATCTGGCGGTGACCGACGAGAACGTCTGCTCCGTGCTGGCGGTGGCGGAGCAGGAGTCCACCTTTCAGGCCGACCCCGTGGTGCCGGGCCTTGGCAAGATCGCCTGGAAGGAGATCAACGCCCGCGCCGGCAAGCTGCTGATCCCCGAGTTCGTGGTGCGTACCGCGCTCTCCATCAACTCGCCCACCGGCAAAACTTACGCCGAGCGCATCGACAAGTTGCGCACCGAGCGGGAGATGAGCGAGATCTTCGAGGACATGATAGGGGAGGTGCCCATGGGCAAGACCCTGTTTGGCAACATGAACCCGGTGCGCACCGGCGGCCCCATGCAGGTGAGTATCGCCTTTGCCGAGGCCAACAGCGACGGCTATCCCTATCCGATCAAGGAGTCCATTCGCCACGAGGTATTCAGTCGCCGTGGCGGCATCTGGTTCGGCACCCGCCACCTGCTCAACTACCCGGCCCAGTATCCGGATCACCTCTACCGCTATGCCGACTTCAATGCCGGCTGGTATGCGAGCCGCAACGCGGCCTTCCAGGCGGCGGTGAGCCGGTTGAGCGGCAAGCCGCTGGCGCTGGATGGGGATCTCATTCGCTACGACTCCGAGCTGCCGGGCAAGACCGAGTTGGCGGTGCATACCATCGCCGGCCAGCTCAACATGAGCCAGCAGGCCATCCACCAGAGCCTGAAGCTTGGCGACACCAGCGAGTTTGCCCAAAGCGATCTCTACCACAGGGTCTTCGTACTGGCCGATCGCAAGGCGGGCAGCCGGCTGCCACGCGCTGTGCTGCCGGGCATCTCTCTCAAGAGCCCCAAGATCACCCGCAACCTCACCACTGCCTGGTTTGCCAAGCGAGTGCAGTGGCGCCAGCAAACCTGCCTCAAGCGGCTGGGGTCGCTGTAACTGCAATAACAAAGGCGGCCACTGGGCCGCCTTTGTTTACTGTGCTTTGACTACCTTGCTGGTCAAGGTCGGCAGATGCCAGGTTCCCCCCAGTGCAATCATGCGGCAGCTTCCGGTAGTGCTTTGCTCACTCTGCACGAAGGTTTTGCCATCCCACACCCAGCTTTCGAAAGAAAAACAATCTCCTATCCCTCTTCCTTTGTGCGAGGCACTCAGTTCACCCATTCCATAGCCATTTGCATCAGTGCTGATGAGAGTCGCACTGGCGGTATCAAGGTTTGTGTCAATCACAATGAAGGCCGAACCGTCGTTGTAAGCAGCGAGCCAGCAGGGTAGTTGGACCAAGGCTCGTTCTTGGTTCAGGGGATAGAGCATGCCGCCCTCTGAATTTTCATCGACCATGGGGCAGGTGTCTTTATCGACTTGCCGCTTCAGCCACTTGCCTATGTTCTGTTGCTCCGGCTTGGTGAGCGGGCGGGAGAGGTTGTCTGCGGCTACGGCGCCAGCATGGATCACGGGAGCCGCCAAGGCAGGAGGAATGGATGTAGTGGGTAATGGGCCCTGTTTGGTCAGGGCTGTACTGGTATTGAGGCGGCCTTGGAACTCATCCATTTTGAGAAAAATGGCATAAGCTCCGGCGCCGGATAGCGGTTCCTGATGCTTGCTCCATTCAAATACCACCTTGCCAGTCCCCTTGATCGCTCGGACCAGTGCTGCGATTTGAGGCTGGCTGAACGGAGTCCGCTCTTTTACGGTGCCAAGCACTTCACCATTGATGCGCAGTGTGATCAAACCATCAGCGGGGGCTCCCGGTGTCTGTTCATCAACCTCTGCTATGGCAAGTTCTGCATGCAATGTACCTTTGGCGCCAGCCTCTCGGGTGAGCAAAACCGAGAGTCCCCCTGATTCTGCGCTATAACCTGCGGCTCGGCATGTGCGTGTGTTGTCACAGGCCAGTTCCCAGTCCTTGTGTTGAAAAGAGAGCCCTTCAATAGACGAGCCGAGAGCGGATACCAAAAGTGTTGTAATGAGCATGGGATGGTTCCAGAAGCATTGGGCCGGTCAGGATAACATTCTGGACGGTTCAAATTGAATCTTGTTGTGGGCTGGTGGAACAGTGCAAAGGGATATAGCCCTTCGATCTGGTTAGAAGCTCATCGCCAGCCCAACGCCGTAGCCGCTGGTGTTGTGGCTGAACATATAGCGGGCCACCAGCCGGGTGCGGGTGACGAAGATATCGTACTTGCTGCTGTCGAGCTCTACCCCGAGGCCGAGGGAGTTGAGGGAGTTGAAGCCGAGCAGGCCGCGCTGCTCGCCCAGGTATTCGGTGCGGGCTCCCTCCATCACGTAGCGCACAGGTTTGCCCAGCAGCGTCAGATTGCCGATGGGGGCGCGCCGGCGCAGATAGAGGCCGAGGTTTTCGGCATTGGCCTGGCCGGTCACGCTGGCGGCGGTGCCGCCAAAGCTCTGCAGGTGTTGATAGGAGTAGCGCAGCTCGGCGTCGATGTCCTGGCCGGGGGAAAACAGCTCGTAGTCCAGCATCATGGCGCCACCGAGGCCGTAGACGTCGAGCCGGCCGCCATCGAGAAAATCGAGGTTCTTGCCGGTGTACTGGCCCAGCAGCCAGTTGCCGATGCGCAGATCGCTCGCCACCGTGCCGAGGGTGACGTTGCCGATGGGGCGCAGCACCCAGTTGCCGCCGTGGCTGTCCCGGTGCAGCCCTATGTCCCAGCCAATCCCGCCGGTGGCGGTCAGGCTGTTCCACTTGGTGGGAACGGTGCGGCTCTCGCTGCCGCTGCTGACCACGAACTGGGGATCGTAGCGGCTGAATCCCAGGGTCCCTTCCAGATAAATCGGGACGCTCTCGCTCATGGTGGCGCCGCCGCCGATCTGGGTCATGTTGAGGGCCGAGGATTGATTGGTGCCACTGCCGATGTTGATGTTGCTGGCGGTGATGTCGGGCACCACGGTGAAGGTCATCAGCGACACCACGGCGTTGGCGCGCTGTTGCACCCGCGAGTCGTCATCGGCCATGGCCTGGCAGCTGCACAGCAGGCCGAGCAGCAGAGCGGGGCGCAGTGGAAGGGGGAGAGGTGTGAACATGCCGGGATCCCGTGAAGCCTCTTCCGATGAGGCACGGTTACACTGTAGCGATTATTTGCTCGCTTGGCAGCCCCACCGTGAGCCGGATGACGCCATTTTTGCTCATTCACGCCATGGCAGTGCAGGTTGGTCGCCCTGGCGAGCTTTTTCGCGCAAGGGAGAGGCGCAGAGGCAAAATCCATTAAACTCAATGGGTCACCTGTCCGGGAGTGTGGATTAAAGATGAAGATCAGCCGCAAGATTACGCTGACCATAGTGCTGACGCTGCTGCTGTTGCTGGGGGTCGGCTATGTCGGCCTTCATTATGTGGTCGGCAACAAGTTTGGCGAGCTGGAGCGCATGAGCGTGGAGCGCAACCGCGAGCGGGTCCGGGCCGTGGTGCAGGCCGAGCTTGGCCAGCTCACCATGCTGGGGCAGGACTGGTCCGAATGGGACGAGACCTACGCCTACATGGTGAGCCGCGATCCCGCCTATTTGGCGGCCAATCTCAACGTGCGCACCTTCGAGACCCTGGGGGTGGATCTGGTGGCCCTCTATGATGCCGACAAGCAGCCACAGGCGGCGTTTGCCTATCATGGCGGCCAGCTGGTGACGCAGACCCCGGCCCAGCTGGCGCCTCTGACCGATTATCTGGTGCGCTACGGCAGCCTCAAGCCCAATGCCGGCATCTGGTTTGACGGCGAGCGTTACTACCTGCTGGCCGCCACCCAGATCCTGACCAGCGAGGGGGAGGGGCCGAGTCGCGGCACCCTGTTGCTGCTCAAGGCCTTCACCACCCGGTTAGTCCATCAGCTGCAAAAGCGCACCAATCTCTCGCTCTCCTTTTTGAGCCCGCAGCAGCTGGCCACCAGCCTGGGGGTCACCACCCTGGCCCGGCTCAGGGCCAATGACAGCCTGATCCTGCCGCAGGAGGAGCGACTGCTCACCCTGGCCCAAATAGATACCCTGCAGGAGGACTCCCCGCTCATCTTTCGCTTCACCCTGCCACGGGATCTGATGCTGGAGGGCAAGGCCATCGAGCGGCACATTTTCTGGCTGCTGAGCCTGGGGACCTTGCTGTTCGGGGCTCTGGTGCTGCTGATCCTCAACGGCTATATCGCCGCCCGTTTGCAGCGGCTGAGCGCCAATTTGCGGCTCATCGGTGACGACGGTGCGGTGCGCCGGCTGCTGGTGGAGGGCAACGACGAGATCTCCCAGGTGGCCATCGACTGCAATCGGATGCTCGATCATCTGGACAGCCTGCGTCAGCGCCAGCTCGACAGCGAAGCCCGCCAGAAACTGCAGCACGGCGCCCTCATTCATCTGGCCAAGAGCGATCTGCTGAGCGGCGAGGATCCGGGTCAGGCGGCGCGCCACATCAACGAGGCGATCTGCTCGGGCACCGGCGCGGCGCGGGCCAGCGTCTGGTTCAGTGCCGAAGACAAGCAGAGCATGTACTGCCAGGATCTGTTCTTTTTGCCCAAGCTCCATCACCAGCAGGGCTTTCACCTGCCGTATGCCTTGATCCAGGGGCGCTACGAGGTCTCCAAGCCCGAGCATGAACCCTGCCTCATCCTGCGCGAGTCCTACGATCTGGCGCGCTTTGGCGCCATGCTGGCCCAGCTTGGGCTGGAGGGGCTCTCCGGCACCATCCTGATGGCGCCCCTCAAGCAGGGGGATGAGCTGCTCGGCTTCATCATCGCCGAGCGGGCCAGGCTGAGCGAGGTATGGCATCCCGACGAACTCGCCTTCGTGCTGTCGGTGTGCGATCTCTCGGCCCAGACCCTGCTCACCCTCACCAAGTTGCAGCGCCTCAAGCGCAGTTGACGCCGTTTTGCTGTCTTGGCCTCTCCAGCCGGAGCGGGCCCGATTTTTTTGATGGCCCTGGCCGATTATCTCCCTTATCCATGACCTGTATTAATTTCTTGTTCACTTGGCCGGGTGTATAACGGGCCACCCTCAGGGATAAAAGGGGTTGGCGACAGGGAGGGTCTGCCGCACCGGAGGCCGTCAGGCCACCCAGGATGGATGCTCACGAAGTTGATGGGAGTCACCAGATGCAGGACATGCTGCTTGCCATATGGCAACAGGACTTTGACCAATTGATCCAGATGCAGGCGGTGGGCCTGCTCGTCACCTGCCTGGTGGTGATCCTTTTTCTCGAATCGAGTTTCGTGTTTCTGCCCCTGCCCGGTGACAGCCTGGTGCTGCTGGCCGGCGGGCTGGTGGGGATGGGGGTGCTCGGCCCCGAAGTGACGCTGCTCTACATGCCGCTGGCGGCGGGGCTTGGCAGCCTGATCGCCTATGTGCAGGGGCAGGCGCTGCACGGTACCGCCTTCATGGGCCACGTGGAGCGGATGATCCCGGACGGCAGCCTGCCGCGGGCCTCCCGCCTGCTGCACAACTACGGCTTCTGGGCCATGTTCTCCTCCCGTTTCGTACCCTTCGTGCGGGTGCTGACCCCCATGCTGATGGGGGTCTCGCGGCTGCACCTGCCGCGGGTGATGATCGCCAGTTTTGCCAGCGCCTTCCTCTGGGCCCTGGTGCTGAGCCTGGTGGGCAAGGCGGTGATGGCGGCCCCGGTGTTCGCCCAGTATCACGAGCTGCTGACCAAGTGCCTGCTGGTGACCTCCCTCGGCCTGTTCGTCATCGCCATGGCCGCCATCGCCATCCGGCTGCTCAAGCGCCCGACCAACCGCATTCGCTGACCGGCCGGGGCAGGGGCCCCGCCGTCTGTTGCTCTCATTCTTCATGGCGCCGCCGCCCCTGGCTGGCCGGCGCCCCTTCACGCTGCAAGCAGGTACCTTATGTCATCCCATGACACCTTGACCCTTCGCCCCCTCGAGCGCGAGGATCTCAAGTTCGTCCATCAACTCAACAACAACGCCAGCATCATGCGCTACTGGTTCGAGGAGCCTTACGAGGCGTACATGGAGCTGGCCCAGCTCTATGACAAGCACATCCACGACCAGCACGAGCGCCGTTTCATCCTCGAGGTGGCGGGGGACAACGTGGGGCTGGTGGAGCTGGTGGACATCCGCAGCATCCATCGCCGCGCCGAATTCCAGATCATCATCGCCCCCGCCCATCAGGGGAAGGGCTATGCCAAGACCGCCACCTTGAAGGCGATGAAGTACGGCTTCAACGTGCTCAACCTGCACAAGCTCTATCTCATCGTCGATCGGGACAACGCCCGGGCGATCCACATCTATCAGGAGCTGGGCTTCGAGCCGGAGGGGGAGCTCAAAGAGGAGTTCTTCATCGATGGGCAATATCGCACCGCCATTCGCATGTGCCTGTTCCAAAGAGACTTCCTGGCCCAGAATGGTCGAGGTGGCTGAACTCCCGTGCGGACATGAATGGCTGCTGGTTGGGCGTGTTCGCCTTGCCAGCCAGGCGGCCCTGGTGCCATGAAAAGGGCGCGTATTTGAGGCAGAATTTGCGCCATCTATCTGTTACACTTCGCGCCCGCCATTTTCCGGCCACTCTCTGACTTGATGTCAGGCACAGCCGTCGGTGGTCTGCACCGACTTTTCGCTCATGCCGAGCTAACCAAGCCAGCCACAGTCCAGCTGGAACACAGGAACCCATTATGAGATTTGAATCGTTCGATTTTGCCCCCGAGATTTTGCGCGCCATCTCAGAGTGCGGTTATCAGGAGATGACCCCTGTGCAGCAGCAGGCGATCCCGGCCATCCGCCGCGGTCGTGACGTGCTGGCCAGCGCCCAGACCGGTACCGGCAAGACCGCCGCCTTTGCCCTGCCCATCCTGCAGCGGCTGGTGGACAATCCGGCACCGGTGCAGCCTTCCAACGCCCGGGTGCTGATCCTGACCCCGACCCGCGAGCTGGCGGCCCAGGTGGCGAGCAACATCAATGACTTCGCCAAGCATCTGGATATCACCACCCTCACCATCTACGGCGGTGGCAAGCAGGATGTGCAGGCCAGAAAACTGAAAGCGGGCGCTCACATCATAGTGGCGACCCCGGGTCGGCTGCTGGAGCACCTCACCGCCTGCAACCTGAGCCTCTCCGGTGTCGAGTGCCTGGTGCTGGATGAAGCGGACCGTATCCTCGACATGGGCTTCAGTGCCGATGTGCAGCAGATCCTGCAGGCGGTCAACAAGACCCGTCAGAACCTGCTGTTCTCCGCCACCTTCTCCGAGGCGGTGAAGAAGCTGGCCAACCTGATGCTGGACAAGCCTCAGATAGTGAGCGTCAACAAGCAGAACTCCACCGCCGATACCGTCAGCCACACCGTCTATCCGGTGGAGCAGAAGCGCAAGCGCGAGCTGCTCTCCGAGCTCATCGGCAAGCAGAACTGGCCGCAGGTGCTGGTGTTTGCCAGTACCCGCGAGAGCTGCGACGAGCTGGTGGCCGAGCTGAACCTCGACGGCATCAAGTCCGCCGTGGTGCACGGCGACAAGGCGCAGGGCAGCCGTCGCCGCGCCCTGCGCGAGTTCACCGAAGGCAAGCTGCGGGTGCTAGTGGCCACCGAAGTGGCCGCCCGTGGCCTGGATATCCCGGATCTCGAGTACGTGGTCAACTATGATCTGCCGTTCCTGGCGGAAGACTACGTGCAACGCATCGGCCGTACCGGCCGCGCCGGCAAGAGCGGCATGGCCATCTCCTTCGTCAGCCGCGAGGAAGAGCGCACCCTGCTGGAGATCGAGGCGCTGATCGGCCAGAAGATCCGCCGCATCATGGTGCCGGGCTACGAGGTGAGCAGCCGCGACGAGCTGATCAAGCAGCTGCAGGAGCGCCGCCGCTTCGGCAAGCGCCCGCAGCGGGAAGACAACGCCGCCGCCCAGGCCATGGCCGAGGCCAAGCTGCAGGGCCAGCGTCTCAAGCGCCTGGCTGCCGCCAAGAAGCCGCGCCAGCCGAAATAAGGCGCGCAGGCCGCTCTATTGAACCGCAAAGGCGCCACTGGCGCCTTTGCCATCTCTGTCATCGGTGTTGACCCTTGGTAGTCAACTCAAGGATTGCTTATGACCGCTCCTACCTACAATCAGGCCCTGTTCGAGATGGCCAGCCAGAGTCTGGCCGAACTGGCCCGCACCGCCGAGCAGAAGGCTGGCAAGCGTACCCCGGCGCAAGAGAGCCACTTTCTCTGCACCTGGATGGCCGACTCCCTCAAGGAGAAGCGCTTCTCCCGGCTGGTGATGGAGGATTTGAAGGATTGGGTGCAACTTGGCCGCACCCTGGGGGCCGGCGCCGATCTCAAGGGGCTGCTTGAGCGGATCATGAGCCAATATGAGCGGGCCATGGCCGAGCCGACCGGGCTCGGCAGCCGGCTGGCCGCCCTGTTGGCCGAGCTCGCGGCCGAGGGTTGGTTAGTGATTACCGACAGCGAGGTGAGCGCCAAGCTGCGCCTGCAATCGGGCGGTCAGCCGAGCCTCATCATCAGTGCCAGCGAGTATCAGGGCCACATCGAGGCCGGCGAGCTTATCAAGCCGCTCACCCTCTATGTGCGCGGCGACGAGGCCCGGCTGGCACGGGCGGCCTTTGCCCACCGCCTGCTGCTGAGCCAGGGCAACAAGAAAACCACCCTGGTCAAGCACCACAAGGCTTACCGGCTGGTGCCGGGCAACGCGCAGCCAGCGCTGGCGCTGCTGGTAGGCCCCTGAGCTGGGTCTGCTTCATTTGTCTGAGAACCCCGGCCCGGTGCCGGGGTTTTTTATGAGCGCGGGGCGGGGTGGCAGGCAGGGGAAAGGGGGAGGGCACCGCGACTCTTGTCGCAGCAAGCGGGGACATTGGGCATTCCCCCTATCCTGGGGGGCGTCCCCCATATGGTGGGATGGTCGCGGAAAAAAACTGCTCTAGGGTGAGTGGGCCCCAAAGAGGGCCTTGAAGGAAGCAAACCGCCTGACAAGGCGACACTCAATGAATGAGGAAACATGATGAAAGCGACTCCCATTGCCCTGTTGCTGGCCGGCGTGCTGGCCTCCCCGCTCTGCGCCGCAGGGCTCGACGCCCAGCTCACCCTGGTGGATGGCAACAGTGACGACGTGCGCGTCAACCTGACCCTGACCAACAGCGGGGACAAGCCGGTTCGCCTGCTCAAATGGCAACTGCCGGGCAGCGAAGATGCCCCCCTGTTCCTGGTGGAGCGGGACGGCCAGCCGGTCAGCTACGAGGGGGCCTTGATCAAGCGGGCAGCCCCGACCGACAAGGACTTCCAGCTGCTCAAGGCTGGCCAGAGCCTGACGGTGCAGGCCGAGGTCTCCGGTCTCTACGACATGAGTGCCCAGGGCCAGTACAGCATCCGCTACCTGCTGCCGACGTTGCCGCAAGAGGCGAAAGCCGCCAAGGCCAAGCAGGCCCAGGCGAGCGAATCCAATGCGGTGACCCTGTGGGTGGACGGGGTGAGTGACGAGCGGGTGCTGGCCAAGGCGGCCTCCCTGGCCGAGCCGCAGGCGGTGACCGCCTCGGTTAGCTTCAGCGGCCGCTGCACCAACACCCAGAAGAGCGACATCCTGGCGGCGCTCGATGCCGCCAGCGGCATCACCAACAACTCCAGCAGCTACCTGGCGGTGGACAAGCCGGAAGGCCAGCGTTATCGCAGCTGGTTTGGCGCCTATGATGCATCGCGCTGGGATCAGGCCGAGACCCACTTCAGCAAGATCAAGGATGCCATCGACAACAAGCCGCTCACCTTCGACTGCGGTTGCAAGCAGAGCTACTTTGCCTATGTCTATCCGGATCAGCCCTACAAGGTCTACCTGTGCAAGAGCTTCTGGACCGCACCGGTCAGCGGGACCGACTCCCGTGCCGGCACCATCGTCCACGAGCTGAGCCACTTCAACGTGGTGGCGGGCACCGACGATCTGGGTTACGGTCAGGCCAATGCCCGCAATCTGGCGAAGACGGATCCGGTCAAGGCGCTCAACAACGCCGACAACCATGAGTACTTCGCCGAGAATACGCCGAGCGAAAACTGATTTGCCGACCGGGGGCCGCAAGGCCCCTTCTTGTCCATGTCGTTTGTCATAGGAAGGAGCGACCATGATGACACTCTTGCTCACCACCCTGGCGCTGGCCCCCCTGCAGTGCGATCTGTCGGTCAAGACACAAAGCCGGGTCAACGAGCCACTGCCGCTGGTGATGACCCTGACCAACCGGGGAGAGGGGCCACTCGAGGTGCTGAGCTGGTTCACGCCGTTTGAAGGCTGGTTTGCCGATGCCATCGATCTCACCCTCGATGATCGGCCGATACCCTACAAGGGCCCGCTGGCCAAGCGGGGCAACCCGGGCGCCGAGGATTTCTTCTTGCTGGGGGCCGGTCAGCAGAGCCAGGCCGACGCGGATCTGACCCTGGCCTATGATCTCTCCCGCCCTGGCCGCTACCAACTGAGCTACCGCGCCCAGCCGCTGACCCTGACCCGGGGCGTGGCTCCCCGCTGCCCCGTCATTCACTTCACCCGGCTGCCCGCCTCCTAGGGCGGCCCCTGCGTACGACCTAGATGGCATCCGGCCCGGTGAGCGGCGCCAGCAGCCCTGCCGCGCGGGCGGCCACCGCCAGATAACGGTCTGCCAGCAAAGGCCTGGCGAGCCCCTCTCGCCAGCAGCAATGCACCAGCTTGATCACATGATCGTCGAGGCTCGCCACTGCCCGGGCCAGCACGTTTTGCCACGACAGCTTGCCGGTATCGGGCCAGACCGGCGTCTGCAGTGACGGCGCGCCGACCGTGACATAGGCGGCCGCCACCGCCTGCCACATCAGGGTCTGCCAGCGCGCTTGCCATGGCGTTGGCAGGTGGCTGGCGACGATGGCGGCGGCGCGGCTGCCGGTCACCATGTGCAGCACGGTAAAATTGCCGGTCTGCCAGTAGAGGGCGAGGGCCGCGTCGGCCAGCTGCACCAGCAGATCCGATGATGATACCCCGCTCGGTAACCCACTCGCCCAGGTCGGCGCATCCGTCACCTGCCGCAGTCGCTCGGTGATCCACTCGCCCTGCCAGCGTGCGCCTTCCCACTGCCGGGCCAGCGCGCTCAGCAGAGCATCGATATCCTGCACCGGCGCCCGCTGCCCGGCCGGCACCCGCAAGGGTCTGCACTGCCAGGCGGCCAATGCGGCGGCCTGTTCTCCCAGATGGCCATTTTCCAGCGCGCAGGCAAAGCGGATCAGCGGATGGAAGGCGCCGCCGGCCGGCGAGAGACCCTGCTCCAGCAGGCTGACAAAGGTGGGCAGCCACCCCTCGTCGGCCAGCCGTGTTGCCAACTGCTGACGCAGCCGGACAAACTGCAGCTCCTCCTCATCCCCCTGCTGTTGTTCACCCCCCGGCAGGGCATAGTTGGCCTGCCAGTGTGCGAAGAACTGCTGCAGCTGGTGGGGATTGGCGCCCATCTCGTGCAGGGCGTGCAATGCCATCGGGCAGTGATTGGTGGTGCCGCGTCCGTTGAGGGCAAAGGCTCGATTGGCATCGAGCAGATGATGAAGATGATGAAGATGATGCATAATCATTTGACTCCTTTCATAAGGGGAGACAGGATTGTGCAAGTTAAAGCTAACTTGAGGTCAAGCGTGGCGATGGAACGCAAATGGCTGGCCATCGGCCAGATAGCCAAACGCTCGGGCGTCAAGGCCAGCGCCCTGCGCTTCTACGAGCAGAAGGGGCTGATTGGCAGTGTGCGCAGCGAGGGGGGGCAGCGGCTCTATCCGCAGGATGTGCTGCGCCGCATCGCCTTCATCCGGGTGGCGCAGGGCATGGGGTTGAGTCTGGGCGAGATAGGGGAGGCCCTGGCCGGTCTGCCGGAAGGGCGCACCCCGGATCGCCGCGACTGGGACGGCATTGCCGGCCAGTGGCAGAGCCTGCTCGATCGGCGCATCACGGCGCTGCAGCAGCTCAAGGAGAAACTTGGCGCCTGCATTGGTTGCGGTTGCCTCTCGCTGGAGCACTGCGCACTTTACAATCCGGATGATCAGGCCGCCGGGCAGGGCGAGGGTCCCCGCTACCTGCTGGGGGATACGCCACCGAGCGGGCCGGCAGCAAAATGATGAACATGAGGGGCGGTCCAGCCATGCCATGCACCGGGCCGACTCGTTTACACCGTCAAGGAGGAGACATGGCACTGGAACAACTGAAACGGGAGTTGGAGCTGTTTGGCGAGCAGAATGACGGCGCGCAACAGTCCCGTGGCAGCAAGATGCTCAACATTACCCGCGATACCGGCGAGTTGCTGGCGGTGCTGGTACAGGCGAGGGGGGCCGCTGCGGTGCTGGAGATCGGCACCTCCAACGGTTACTCCACCCTCTGGCTGGCCGAGGCAGTAAAACGGCTGGGGGGCCGGGTCACCACCATCGAGCTGGACGAGGGCAAGCGGACCATGGCGGCCGCCAACTTTGAGCGGGCCGGGCTTGAAGCCTGGATTGAGCAGTTGGCAGGGGAAGCCGGTACGCTGTTGCCCACCCTGCCGACGGCCGCTTACCCGCTCATCTTCCTCGACTCCGATCGCCTGCACTACCAGGCCTGGTGGCCCGAGATCCAGCGCCTGCTGGCCCCCCGCGGTCTGCTGGTGGTGGACAATGCCATCTCCCATCGGGAGGAGCTGGCCGAGTGGATGGCACAGGTGGAGCAGGATCCGGCGTTTGCGACCTCGCTGGTGCCGGTGGGCAAGGGGGAGTGGCTGGTGGTGCGGTTGTAGGGGACAGGCATGGAAAACAAGACCATGGAACCAAAAGCAGTGGTGGAGGCCTATTGGCAGGCCATGCAGAGCAACGATTTCGTCAAGGCCTCCAGGTGGCTGAGCGATGACTTCCTCTGTGACTGGCCCCAGTCGGGGGAGCGGATCGAGGGGCGGGCCAACTTCGTCGAGATCAATCGGCGCTACCCGGCGGCCGGGCCCTGGGATTTTGACATCGTCCGCCTGCTGGAGCAGGGGCGGGAGGTGGTGACCGAAGTGGTGATCACCGACGGTGAAGTCGAGGCGCGCGCCATCACCTTCCACACGGTGCGTGGCAATACCATCTGCCATCAGACCGAATTCTGGCCCGATCTCTACGAGGCGCCGCACTGGCGTCGTCACTGGGTCACCAGCATCCCGCGGGAGTCGCAACCCGCCTGACATGGTTTCCGCTGGCGGAGCGCCGCCAGCGGGGCTATTCCTCGGCCAGTCCGGCCACTATTTTTTCGTTATCCATTATTTCGATAAATATCCCCGTATTTCATGGTTGGGTCATGCCATGAGCCACGTTATGTTTCATCCATACCGCCGGCAAGCATTATGAAAGTTCTCTCTGCCGACAATTAATTTAAACATGATAACCGGCTGGTTTTATTTTGTGGTGGTTGGCAAGCGTTCTGGATGTTCATAAATATAACGAGGTGAATAATGAAAAAACGGCACTCCCTGTTTTTGATGGCGGCACTTCCGCTGGCACTGATGACATCGGTACAGGCACAGTCAAGCCTGGCCGAGATCCAGCGGGCCGGGGTGATCAAGATCGGTACCGAAGGGGCCTATCCTCCCTTCACCTATCACGACAAGAGCGGCAAGCTGGTGGGCTTTGACGTGGAGATCGGCGAGCTGATTGCAAGCGGTCTCGGCGTGAAGCCGCAGTTCGTCGAGGGCAAGTGGGACGGGCTCATCGCCGGGGTGGACGCCAAGCGCTACGACCTGGTGCTCAACGAAGTGGCCATCACCCCTGAGCGGCTGAAAAAGTATGATTTTTCAGACCCCTACATCACCTCCAAAGCGGTGATCGTGGTGCACAGCGACAACCACAGCATCAAGAGTTTTGCCGATCTGAAGGGCAAGAAATCCTCCCAGTCGCTGACCAGCAACTTCGCCCAGCTGGCGAAAGCATCGGGCGCCGAGGTGGTGGCCACCGAGGGATTCAACCAGTCCCTCGAACTGGTGCTGACCGGGCGGGTGGATGCCACCCTCAACGACAGCCTCTCGTTCCTCGACTTCAAGAAACAGAAGCCGGACGCCAAATTGAAGGTGGCGGCCACCGAGGCCAAGGGGGATCAATCGGGGGCCCTGCTCGCCAAGGGACAACCCGAGTTGCTGGCCGCCATCAATCAGGCGCTGCGCAATGCCAAGCAGGATGGCGCATATCAGAAAATATCGCAGAAATATTTCGGCACCGACGTTTCGCAATAATATCGCGGCAACATAATAACAACTGAGGGTATTAACGTGCCGGCCTGGTTGCAGTTAATGATCGACTCTTTTTGGCCCCTGCTCAGTGCGGGGCTTATTTTTACCGTGCCACTCACCCTGATTACCTTCGTGCTGGGAATCGTGCTCGGCTTGTCGGTGGCGCTGGCCAGATTATATGGTCCGGCCCCGCTGGTGATGCTGGTCCGGTTTTATGTCTGGCTTATTCGGGGCACCCCGCTGCTGGTGCAGCTTTTTCTGATCTTTTACGGTCTGCCGAGCGCCGGCATAGTGCTGGATGCCTTCACCGCCGCCGTTATCGGTTTCACCCTCAACATCGGTGCCTACAGCTCGGAGATCATCCGTGCCACCCTGGCGGCGATCCCGAAAGGGCAGTGGGAGGCGGCCTATTCCATTGGCATGAACTGGCCCCAGGTGATGTGGCGGGTGATCCTGCCGCAGGCGGCGCGCATCGCGGTGCCGCCGCTCTCCAACACCTTTATCTCCCTGGTCAAAGACACTTCACTGGCGGCGGCGGTGACCGTGCCCGAGCTGTTTCAGGCGGCCCAGCGACTCGCCTCCGTCACCTATGAGCCGCTCATTCTCTATGTCGAGACGGCCCTCATCTACCTGTTGTTCAGCTCGGTACTCTCCACCCTGCAAGACAAGCTGGAGCAGCGACTGGCTTACAAAGAGACCCGGGAGGTCGCCCTATGATCCGCTTGAGTGGCATCGAGAAACAGTTTGCGGGGCAGCGAGTGTTGAAAGGGGTAGGGCTGGCGATGGCCGCGGGCAGCGTCACCGCCCTGATCGGCCCCTCCGGCAGCGGCAAGAGTACTTTGCTGCGCTGCGTGAACCTGCTGGAGAGGCCCGATGCGGGCCAGCTGGTACTGGGGGGCAGCGAGCTCGACTTTACCCGACATCTGTCACGGCAAAGCGTGCTGGCCCTGCGCCAGCAGACCGGCATGGTGTTCCAGAACTTTCAGCTGTTCCCGCACATGACGGTGCTGGAGAACGTGATGGAAGGGTTGGTGACTGTGTTGAAGTGGCCCAGGGAGAGAGCGGCGGCGCGCGGCCTGCAACTGCTCGACAAGGTGGGGCTCAGGCACAAGGCTCAGGCGGTACCTGCCACCCTCTCCGGCGGTCAGCAGCAGCGGGTGGCTATTGCCCGGGCACTGGCGCCGGCCCCCAAGGTGCTGCTCTGTGACGAGCCCACCTCGGCGCTGGATCCTGAGCTTGCCCAGGAGGTGGTGGCGGTACTGCGCCAGCTGGCCAATGAGGGCACCACCATGTTGATCGCCACCCATGACTTGCGCCTGGCGGCCCAGATCGCCCAGCAGGTGATCTTTCTGGAGGCGGGAGAGGTGGTGGAGGCGGGCAGTACGCGCCAGATGTTCACTACCCCCAAGCGGGCGCGTACCTTCGAATACATCTCCACCCTCACCGAGCGGCTGCCGGAGAGTTGGAGCATCTAGCCGGTTCTGCCTGATCGAGAGCGAGATAAAAAAACAGCCCCGCACGAGCGGGGCTGTTTGCATGGCAGTTTGGTTACGACGGCAGATCACACGGCCAGATAGTCCATGATCCCTTCGGCCGCTTTGCGCCCCTCATAGATGGCGGTCACCACCAGATCGGAGCCACGTACCGCGTCGCCACCGGCGAACACCTTGGGGTTGCTGGTCTGGAAGGCATGTTCGGCCTGCTCCGAGGCCTTGATGCGATCCCGGCCGTCAAGCTCGATGCCGTGTTCCGCCATCCAGGGTTGGGGATTGGGCTGGAAGCCGAACGCCATCACCACCGCATCGGCAGCCAGCACCTGCTCGGAGCCTGTCACAACCACCGGGTTGCGGCGGCCATTGGCATCGGGGGCGCCGAGCTCGGTGCTCACCACCTTGATGCCGCAGGTGCGGCCCTGGGCGTCCAGCTCGACGCCGACCGGCTGCAGGTTGAACATGAACTCAACCCCCTCCTCGCGGGCATTCTTCACCTCCCGCTTGGAACCCGGCATGTTCTCCTCGTCACGGCGATAGGCGCAGATCACCTTGGCGGCCCCCTGACGGATGGCGGTACGTACGCAGTCCATGGCGGTATCACCGCCGCCGAGCACCACCACCTGCTTGCCGGCGAAGTCGATGTAATCGGCTTGCGCCTTCTCAAAGCCCAGCAGCCGGTTGGCGTTGGCGATGAGGTAGGGCAGGGCGTCGTAGACTCCCGGTGCCTCCTCGTTGGCAAAGCCGCCCTTCATGTACTTGTAGGTGCCGACCCCGAGGAAGATTGCATCGAACTCGCCGAGCAGGTCGGCGAAGGTGACATCGCGACCCACCTCGGTCTCGAGACGAAACTCCACGCCCATCCCCTCGAAGATCTCGCGGCGACGCTGCATCACCTCTTTTTCCAGCTTGAAGGAGGGAATGCCGAAGGTGAGCAGACCGCCGATCTCCGGATACTTGTCGAACACCACCGGGGTGACGCCGCCCCGTGCCAGCACGTCGGCGCAGGCGAGACCCGCCGGGCCGGCGCCGATGACGGCGACCCGCTTGCCGGTCCTGACCACCTTGGAGAGATCGGGCTTCCAGCCCATCTCGAACGCCTTGTCGGTGATGTATTTTTCGATGTTGCCGATGGTGACGGCGCCGAAGCGATCGTTGAGGGTGCAGGCACCCTCACACAGTCTGTCTTGCGGACAGACCCGGCCACACACCTCCGGCAGGCTGTTGGTCTGGTGGGATAGTTCTACCGCCTCCAGAATGCGCCCCTCGTTGGCCAGCTTCAGCCAGTTGGGGATGTAGTTGTGCACCGGGCACTTCCACTCGCAGTAAGGGTTGCCGCAGTCGAGGCAGCGATCCGCCTGCATGCCGACCTGGGCCTGGTTGAAGGACTCGTAGATCTCCACGAACTGGATCTTGCGGATCTTGAGCGGCTTCTTGGGCGGGTCGACCCGCTGCACGTCGATAAACTGAAATACGTTCTGGCTCATAGGGTTCCCTCCTTATTGCGCCTGGATTCTGAGTTCTGCACTGGAACGGCTGGTGTGGCCAAGCAGCGATTTGACGTCGCTGGACTTGGGTTTGATCAGCCTGAACTTGGGCACATAGGAGTCGAAGTTGGCCAGGATCTCCTCGGCGCGCGAGCTGCCGGTTTCATTGAGGTGCGCCGTGATGATGCCGCGCAGGTGCTCCTGATGGATGGCGAGATCCGCCACGTCCAGCAGTTCCACCAGCTCGGGGTTGGTGCGCTTGGCGAAGTTGCCGCACTCGTCGAGCACGTAGGCGAAGCCGCCGGTCATGCCCGCCGCGAAGTTGACGCCTGTGGTGCCGAGCACGGTGACGATGCCGCCGGTCATGTATTCACAACCGTTGTCACCGATCCCCTCGACTACCGCGAGAGCCCCTGAGTTGCGCACCGCGAAGCGCTCGCCGGCAGTACCTGCAGCGTAAAGTTTGCCGCCGGTGGCGCCATAGAGGCAGGTGTTGCCGATGATGGCCGCCTCGTGGGATTTGAATGCCACGCCGACGTGGGGTTTGATCACCAGCTTGCCGCCGGTCATCCCCTTGCCCACGTAGTCGTTGGCATCCCCCGTGAGGATCATCTCGAGGCCACCCGCGTTCCAGACGCCGAAGCTCTGGCCAGCGGTGCCATTGAAGTGGACCCGCACCGGATCGGCCGCCATGCCCTGGTTGCCGTGCCGCTTGACGATCTCGCCGGACAGGCGCGCACCCACTGAGCGGTCGGTGTTGCGGATGTCGTAGCGAAACTCGCCGCCGCTCATGTTTTCCACCGCCTCCAGCAGATCTTCCACCATCTTGAGGTTCAGTGGCCCCTTGTCGAAGGTGGGGTTGTGCTGCTGGCTGAACAGGCTGGAGCCTGCCGGTGCCACCGGGCTGGCCAGAATACCGGAGAGATCCAGCTTGGCCTGACGGGCGGTGAGGCCGGGCAGCGCTTCCAGCAGGTCGGTGCGACCGATGAGGTCGGTCAGCTGGGTGACGCCCAGCTGGGCCATCAGCTCGCGGGTCTCCTCGGCGATGAACTTGAAGTAGTTCATCACCATCTCCGGCAGGCCGGTGAAGTGCTCGCGACGCAGCTTCTCATCCTGGGTGGCGACGCCGGTGGCGCAGTTGTTCAGGTGGCAGATACGCAGGTACTTGCAGCCGAGCGCCACCATGGGGCCGGTACCGAAGCCAAAGCTCTCGGCGCCGAGGATGGCCGCCTTGATGATGTCCAGACCCGTTTTGAGACCGCCATCCACCTGCAGACGCACCTTGTGGCGCAGGCCGTTGGCCACTAGCGCCTGCTGAGTCTCGGCCAGGCCCAGCTCCCAGGGGGAGCCGGCGTATTTGACCGAGGTGAGCGGGCTTGCTCCGGTGCCGCCGTCGTAGCCGGAGACGGTAATGAAGTCCGCATAGGCCTTGGCCACGCCGCAGGCGATGGTGCCAACGCCGGGCTCGGACACCAGTTTCACCGACACCAGACAGTTTGGGTTGATTTGCTTGATGTCGAAGATGAGCTGGGCCAGATCCTCGATGGAGTAGATGTCGTGGTGGGGCGGCGGCGAGATCAGGGTCACGCCAGGCACGGAGTAACGCAGCTTGGCGATCTGGGCCGTCACCTTGTCACCGGGCAGCTGGCCCCCTTCGCCGGGCTTGGCGCCCTGGGCCACCTTGATCTGCACCACGTCGGCGTTCATCAGGTAGTGGGGGGTGACGCCAAAGCGCCCCGAGGCCACCTGCTTGATGCGCGAATTCTTCTCGGTACCAAAGCGCTTGGGATCCTCGCCGCCTTCGCCGGAGTTGCTCTGGCCGCCGAGCCGGTTCATGGCCACCGCCAGCGCCTCGTGGGCTTCCGGGCCCAGCGCGCCGATGGACATGGCGGCGGAGTCGAAGCGGGGGAACAGCTTGGCCGCCGGCTCCACCTGCTCCAGTGCGACCGGGTTGTCGACCTTTTTGAGGGTAAGCAGATCGCGCAGGGTGGCGACGGGACGCTCGTTCACCAGGCGGGCGTACTCCTTGTAATCGGCATAGTTGCCGGAGCGCACCGCCACTTGCAGGGTCTGTACCACGTCCGGGTTGTAGGTGTGGTACTCGCCGCCGTGGACGAATTTGAGCAGGCCGCCCTGAGTGAGGGCCTTGCGGGCCAGCCAGGCCTGACGGGCCAGATTGAACTGATCCTGCTGGATGTCGGCAAAATCGGCGCCCTGGATGCGGCTCGATACACCGCGAAAACACATTTCGACCACGGCTTTGGAGAGGCCCACCGCTTCGAACAGCTGGGAGCAGCGGTAGCTGGCCACCGTGCTGATGCCCATCTTGGACATCACCTTGTAGAGCCCCTTGTTGATGCCGTTGCGGTAGTTGAGCATGGCCTGGCGCAGGCTCATCTTTAGCACGCCCTCTTCTACCTGCTTGGCGAGCGTCTCGTAAGCGAGGTAGGGGTAGATGGCGGTGGCGCCAAAGCCCAGCAGCACAGAGAAGTGGTGCGGGTCGCGCACGCTGGCGGTTTCCACCAGGATGTTGGCGTCGCAGCGCAGGTTGTTGTCCACCAGGGTACGCTGCACCGCCCCCACCGCCATGGCGGCCGGGATGGGCAGGGTGTCGGCACTGACGTCCCGATCCGAGAGGATCAGCAGCACGGTACCGGCCTTGGCGGCAGCCTTGGCCTCTTCACAGATGCGCAGGATGGCCGCTTCCAGTCCCTCTTCGGGTTTGAAGTTGAGGCTGATCACCTGATGGCGATAGTGCTCCCCTTCCAGTGCCAGCAGCTGGTGGAAGTCGGAGTAGAGCAGGATCGGCGACTGGAACAGCACCCGGTGGGCGTGGCCGAAGGTCTCGTTGAACACGTTCTGCTCGCGGCCGATACAGGTGGCCAGCGACATCACGTGGTTTTCCCGCAGCGGATCGATGGGCGGGTTGGTGACCTGGGCGAACATCTGGCGGAAGTAGTCGTACAGGGTGCGCTGGCTGGAGGAGAGCACCGCCATCGGGGTGTCATCTCCCATGGAGCCCACCGCCTCCTGGCCGTTTTCACCCAGTACCCGGATGATCTGATCCAGCTCCTCATAGGAGTAGCCGAACAGTTTCTGATAGGTTTTCAGCTGATCGTCGGAGAATTCGCGGGCGCCGGTGCTGGCGTCATCCATCTGCTCGAACGGCACCAGCCGCTTGCAGTGCTTGTCCATCCACTGCTTGTAGGTGTGACGGCTCTTGAGATCGTCATCGATCTCGAAGCTGGTCCAGATCTTGCCGTTGCTGGTATCCACCACGAACAGCTCGCCCGGGCCGACCCGGCCCTTCTCCAGCACTTCGTCCGGGGTGTAGTCCCAGGTGCCCACTTCAGAGGCCAGCGTGATGAACTTGTCCTTGGTGATGACGTAGCGGGCCGGACGCAGACCGTTTCTGTCGAGCGCGCAGGTGGCGTAGCGACCGTCGGTCATGACGATGCCGGCCGGGCCATCCCAGGGCTCCATGTGCATGGAGTTGAAGTCGTAGAAGGCGCGCAGGTCGTCATCCATGTTCGGGTGCTTCTGCCACGCAGGCGGGATCAACAGGCGCATGGCGCGGAACAGGTCCATACCACCGGCCAGGAACAGATCCAGCATGTTGTCGAGGCTGGAGGAATCCGACCCCGTGGTGTTGACGAACGGGGCGGCCTCTTGCAGATCCGGGATCAGCGGGGTGGCGAACTTGTAGCTGCGCGCCTTGGCCCACTGGCGGTTGCCGGCGATGGTGTTGATCTCGCCGTTGTGGGCCAGATAGCGGAACGGCTGCGCCAGCGGCCAGCGCGGGCTGGTGTTGGTGGAGAAACGCTGGTGGAACACGCAGATGGCTGCCTGCATGCGGATGTCGGCCAAATCTAGATAAAAGCGCGGCAGGTCCACCGGCATGCACAGTCCTTTGTAGACGGTGACCAGGTTGGAGAGGCTGACCACGTAGAAGTAGTCGTCGCTGATGCGTTTCTCGATGCGGCGGCGCACGATATAGAGGCGGCGCTCGAGATCCTTGTCGACCCAGCCGGGGGGGGCGTTGACAAAGACCTGTTCGATGCTGGGCAAAGAGGCCTTGGCGATGGGGCCGAGTACATTGGTATCGATAGGCACCTTGCGCCAGCCGACCAAGCTCAGGGTCTCCTTTTCCAGCTCTTCGTCGATGATGTCGCGAGTGGCTTGCGCCAAGACGGGATCGGGGTTGAGAAACAGCATGCCGACCGCGTAGTTGCGGCCCAGGTGCCATCCCTTCTCTTCGGCGACAGCTCTGAAGAAGCTGTCGGGTTTTTGCAGCAACAGACCGCAGCCGTCGCCGGTCTTGCCGTCGGCGGAGATACCGCCGCGGTGCTGCATGCGAGCCAATGCTGACATCGCGAGACGGACAAGCTTGTGGCTGGCTTCACCTTCCATGTGGGCCAACAGGCCGAAGCCACAGTTATCCCTCTCCAGCTTTGGATCATATAGTGACATTGCATTTCTCCCTTGCTCGGCCTTGCATCGCACTGTCATCAACAGACTGCATAAATTGCGATTGGCTCTTGTGGTTCCGTCCGCCTGAGGTGGCGAATCTCCAAACTAATGGGATTTTTCGGCAAGGTCAATTGGACATCCCGGCTGTTTTCATTATCACAAACTCATAACAAAATGTCGGGATACGGGTCTATATGGGGTATTAACTGGCAATTGCTCTGGTTATTTTTGTTTTTGTGGAATTTTGTATTGTCATATTGGACTTTGCTGGTTGACTCAATGGGGGCAAGGATTTGTAGTAATTTTACCAATCCACTCGACAAGTGAATGGCCGAGATCACAATAACGAAGCAGATGACTTGCATTTGCAAAACCACCGTCTATGAGAAAATTTTCATTATTCAACAAACTGTTAGAAGGTGGTTTTGTGGTGGTGTTGAGCCTTCGTCAAATTGGGGATGAGTCTCGAAAGCGTCGATAACTACCCATTTGCTGATATTTATCCGGTTATTGGTGAATATTTATATGTTTTCCCGACTCTCTCCTCCCTTGATCCAGCGCAGCGCTGTGCGCGCTCAGGCTCGTACAATGACGCCCCTTTACTGGAGGTGTCATGCAGTTACACGAACTCGTCAATACATTCGGCCAGGATCTCAAGCAGCGCCATGGCCAGAAGATCCACAAGCTCTCCATTCACGGTGCCTTCACCTGCCCGAACCGGGACGGCACGCTGGGCCGTGGCGGCTGCACTTTCTGCAATGTCTCCTCCTTTGCCGACGAGTCGGCCCAGCAGCTTTCGGTGGTGCAGCAACTGCTGGCTCGCCGGGATGAAGTGACCCGGGCCAAACGTTATCTCGCCTACTTTCAGGCCTATACCAGCACCTATGCCGAGGTGGAGTACCTGCAGCGCATGTATGAAGAGGCGCTGTCGGTGAGCGACATGGTGGGCTTGTGTGTAGGGACGCGCCCAGATTGCGTGCCGGATGCGGTATTGGACCTGCTGGCCGGCTATCAGGCCCGGGGTTACGAGGTGTGGCTGGAGCTCGGGCTGCAGAGCGCCAACGACAGGACGCTGCAGCGCATCAACCGGGGCCATGGCTATGCCGCCTATGTTGACGCTGTGACCAGGGCTCATCAGCGCGGCATCAAGGTGTGCGCACACCTGATCGTCGGTCTGCCTGGTGAAGTCGCCATGGACAGCCTGAATACGCTGCAGCGCATCGTGGAGACGGGCGTGGAAGGGATAAAGCTACACCCGCTGCACGTGGTAGAGGGAAGCACCCTTGGCAAGGCGTGGCAGGCGGGTCGACTGGAGGTGCCGAGCCTGGCGCAGTATGTGGAAGCGGCGGTTGCCATGATCCAGCACACGCCGCCCGAGGTGGTGTACCACCGCATCTCGGCGTCGGCACGCCGCCCGACTCTGTTGGCGCCAGCCTGGTGCGAGAATCGCTGGACAGCCATGGCTGACATTGCTAATGAACTGGCCCGCTCCGGCGCCCAGGGTCATGCGCTGGGGCGCCCTTTTTCGCTTTCTGGCAATATCGACTAGGTAATCAGATTTCATCAAAAAAACAGTGAGTTATTAGATGAAATTCAGTCTTTGCGGTATAGTTTCGGTAAAATTGTCTTGATATAGTACTTGGCTTGAAAAAGATATCATTATCAATAAGCTTGTATTATTTCCAATTTGGACGGGATATATCGGATATGGCGCCATCTTGTGTCGCGATCCGCAACCAAGCTGCCCGTCTCGCCTTTGGGTGTAATCTATCAGGTCTGCCAATGACATTCAGTGTCATGTACCTGTGCTTAATGTGTATCAGGCTGTTGATCCCTTCTCGGGGAGCTCTGTTCTTTATGTCACGGGATCGTCTGCGCCAAACTGCGCCCGTGAAGCTTGAATATCGGTGTGGCGATAGAGCCGGCCCAATCATGCAGTGACAGGATGCTATGCAAGCAGAAACTAACCGTATTGACGAGTTGTTGGAGTGCCTGGTCTTTCTGACCCGCTTTTATGGGGTGCCCAACAGCAAGGATGCCCTGACGACCGGTTTGCCACTGGTGTCCGGCCTGCTGACACCCAACCTGTTTGGCCGTGCCGCCGAGCGGGGCGGACTGTCGGCCCGGGAAGTGATCCAGCCGCTTGCCGAAATCTCTCCCTTGTTGCTGCCTTGCGTGCTGCAGATGCGCAATGGTGGCGCCTGCATTCTGCTGGAGTGGAATGAAGACAGAAGCCAGGGCAAGGTCATCTTTCCTCAGGCGGGAGATGCGGCCCAGTGGCTCAATGCAGCCCAGCTGGGTGATGAGTATCTGGGAAGACTGTTTTTTGTCAAAAAGCAGTTCAAATTTGATGAGCGCTCCCCCAAGGTGCTGGAGACCCGTGACGGGCACTGGTTCTGGAGCACTCTGTTTGAATCCCGTGGCATCTATCGGGACGTACTGATCGCGTCCATCCTGATCAACCTGTTTGCCATCGCCAGCCCGCTGTTCACCATGAACGTCTACGACAAGATAGTGCCCAATCTGGCATTCGATTCCCTTTGGGTGCTTGCCGTCGGGGCCATGGTGGTGTTCACCTTCGATTTCGTGATGCGCCAGCTGCGCAGCTACTTCATCGACATCGCCGGTAAAAAATCGGATGTGCTGTTGTCGGCCAAGATCTTCGCCAAGGTGATGGGCATGAGGATGGAGTCGCGGCCGGCCTCGACCGGTGCGTTTGCCAAACATCTGCAGGAGTTTGAATCGGTACGGGAGTTTTTTACCTCCGCCACCGTCTCTACCCTCATCGACCTGCCGTTCGCGGTCTTCTTCCTGTTCATTATCTGGATTTTCGCCGGGGTCATGGTCGTGGTGCCGATCGTCGCCATGCTGATCCTCATCATTTACAGCTTCTATATTCAGGCGCCGCTCAAGCAGTCCATCGAAGAGGGATCGCGGCTTGCTTCCCAGAAGAACGCCAACCTGATCGAGAGCATTTCAGGCCTTGAGACCGTCAAGATTTTCGGGGCCGAGAGCATGTTCCAGCATCGCTGGGAGCAGGCCGTCTCCCATATCTCGACCTGGGGAGTGCAGACCCGCCGCATCACCAACTCCATGTCTTCGCTGGCCAGTTACATCCAGCAGGTGGTGACGGTGGCACTGGTGATTGTCGGCGTTTATCAGATCTCGGAAGGGTTGGTCACCATGGGGGGCATGATTGCTGCCGTCATGCTGTCAAGCCGTGCCATTGCGCCCATGGTGCAGTTGTCAGTGCTCTCCACCCGCTACAACCAGGCCAAGTCCGCACTGGAAATCCTGGAAAAAATCATGGTGACACCGGGTGAGCAGGAAGAGGGCAAGCAGTATATCCACCATCCCGTGATCTCCGGTCGGATCGAGTTTGACAATGTATCGTTCAAGTACCCGGGAATGGAAACCAGCACCCTGCACAACATCAATCTGCGTATCGAACCGGGCGAGAAGGTAGCCATCATAGGCCGGATCGGGGCGGGCAAAACCACGCTCGAGAAGATCTTGATGGGCTTGTATCGGCCTACCGATGGCTCGGTGCGACTCGATGGGTTCGAGCTGGATCAGCTGCCAGCCTCGGTGATCCGACGCAACATAGGTTGTGTCCCGCAGGACGTGACCCTGTTTTTTGGCTCGGTGCGCGACAACATCATGCTGGGCAATCCGCTGGTGGACGATGTGCGGGTCATGCGTGCCGCCAAACGGGCCGGCGTCACCAATTTTACCAATCGGGATCCCAACGGGCTGGACCGGCAGATCGGCGAAGGAGGCCGTCAGCTCTCGGGTGGTCAGCGCCAGGCTATTCTGCTGGCGCGAGCCTTGCTCAACGACCCCCCCATTCTGGTGATGGACGAACCTACCTCCAACATGGATAACCAGTCCGAGATGCAGGTCAAGCATGAGTTGGCACGATTGGGGCCGGAAACGACCCTGATCCTGATCACTCACAAAACCTCCATGCTCGATGTCGCTTCACGGGTCATCGTGGTTGAGCAAGGGCAGGTGGTGGCCGATGGGCCCAAAGAGGTTGTGCTGCAACAGTTGAAAGAGGGCAAGGTGCGTGTGCAGGAGGCGTCCAATGGCTAAATTTGGCCTGTTCAAGAAGGCGCCATCCGATACTGTACTGCCAGCACCGGAGCACCTTGAATTCGTCGATGACGGCGCGGCTGCGGTACTACTGAGTACCCCGACTCGAGCCAGGGCATTGCTGTGGGCATGCTTCCTGTTTTTCATGAGCGCCATCGTCTGGGCCGCCTGGGCCGAGCTCGATGAGGTCACCGTTGGCCAGGGCAAGGTCATCCCTTCCCGTCAATTGCAGGTGATCCAGAACCTGGAGGGGGGGATCGTCAAGGAGATCTTCGTCAAAGAGGGTGACATCGTTGAAAAAGGGCAGCCGCTCTTGCGCATCGATGACACTCGCTTCCGCTCCGATTTTCGTGAACGGGAGCAGGAGCTGGTGACCCTCAAGGGGGATATTGCCAGGCTGCGTTCCGAAATCCAGAGCGTGGTGGTCAAGACCGGTCCCAATTTGGGGTGGCGTGAACAGGTTGTGGTCGACAAGCAACCCATCGATTTCCCTGATGGTTTCGAAAACGTCTTTGCCGAATATGCGGCTCGAGAAAAATCAGTTCAGGATGAACGCCTCAACAACTTGAACAACCAGCTCTATATTCTGGGGCAACAGATTGAACAGAAAGAGCAGGAAACCATAGAGCTCAACGCCAAGATCAGGACGGTGGCGCGTAGCGTGGATCTGGCGCGGCAGGAGCTCAATATCAGTCGCCCCTTGGCCAAGGAGGGGATCGTGCCCCAGGTCGAACTGATCAAGCTGGAACGGCAGGTCAACGAAATGCAGGGGGAATTGGAGAGCAACCGGCTGCTTATTCCCAAGCTCAATTCCGTGTTGCGGGAGACCATCTCCAAGCGCAACGACATTGCCTTGAAATTCCGGGCCGATTCACAGACCGAGCTCAATGAACGGCAAGGCAAATTGAGCCAGCTGTCAGAAGGCCAGGTTGGGCTGCGGGATCGGGTGGATCGCACCAGCGTGATCGCGCCGCTCAAGGGCACCATCAAGAAGCTCAAGATCAACACGCTGGGTGGTGTGGTCCAACCGGGCATGGATCTGATGGAAATTGTTCCGCTGGAAGACACTCTGCTGGTCGAGGCCAAAGTGTCGCCCAAAGATATCGCGTTCTTGCGGCCAGGGCTGGAGGCCGTGGTCAAGATTACTGCCTATGACTTCACAATTTATGGAGGATTACATGGCAAGGTTGAACAGATAAGTGCTGACTCGATCCAGGATGAAGATGGCAACTCCTTTTACCTGGTACGAGTACGCACCGAGAAAAGTTACTTGGGCGATGAGCTTAACGCACTTCCCATCATCCCCGGTATGTTAGCCAGTGCAGATATTATTACTGGTAAAAAAAGTGTCCTAGACTATTTGCTTAAGCCGATTTTACGGGCAAAGCAGTCGGCACTGAGAGAACGATAAGCCAACAATCTAAAAACAACATGACTGGAGATACCATGAAGAAGACGATTGTTGCCATGTTAGTAAGTGGCGCCGTGCTGTTCCCGGGCCTTACCCAGGCCCAAACACTGGAACAGTCAGTGGCACAGTCACTGGCTACCCATCCCAAAATCAAGGAAGCTTTTGATCTCTATCAGGCGCGATTGTATCAGCATGATGGAGCCAAAGGTGGTTACTATCCCACCATCGATCTGCGTGGTGGTGTCGGCTATGAGAAGACTGACAGCCCGTCAACTCGTGCGGCCGGCGCTAACTCGACCACCATCGATGACTCCATGACCCGTAAAGAGGCCGGTATCAGCCTGCGCCAGATGCTATTTGATGGTTTCAACGTCAGCAGCAACGTAGCTCGTACCGATGCCGAAGCCAATGCTCAGCGTCTGGCCATGATCTCTGAGGCGGAGAATACCGCCCTGCGCGTGGCTGAGGTTTACCTCAACATGCTGCGTCAGCAGGAGATCCTGGAGCTGTCCAAACAGAACCTGGAAACGCACGAGCAGATCCGCAGCGACATCAGCAAGCGGACCGATTCTGGTTTGGGATCCACGGCAGACCAGACTCAAATTGATGGTCGTGTTGCCAGAGCCTACGCCAATCAGGCGGCTGCCGAAAATAACTACCGGGATGCCGAGAGCGAGTTCATCCGGGTAGTCAACGAGATGCCAAAAGATTTGGTTCAGCCGGTGCCGGATGCTCAGCTCATTCCGAGCAGCCTGGATGCCGCCTTGAAGACGGCGACCGAAGTGCATCCTACCTTGCTGTCATCCTTGCAGGATATCGAAGCCGCCAAGTATCAGCATGAAGGCTCCAAGTCCGGTTTTTATCCCAACGTCACGTTTGAAGTGGATCAGAACTGGAACGAGGACATTGATGCAGTAAAAGGACGCAATGACGATCTGACTGCCATGGTGCGCATGCGTTACAACCTGTTCCGTGGTGGTTCCGATCTGGCGCAGAGCAAGGCGACGTCCGCTCTCTATTCCCAGGCGAAAGATATTCATATGAATGCTTTCCGTCAGGTTGAAGAGGGAACCCGCCTGGCCTGGAACGCCAAAGAGTCTTTGACCAAACAGAAGACCTTCCTGAAAGAGCACGTGGATGCCAGCTATGACACAGTACAGGCCTACAAGAAGCAGTTCGGATTGGGCCAGCGTACCTTGCTGGACGTACTGAACACCGAGAACGAACTGTTTGAGGCCCGTCGCAGCTACATCACGGCCGAGTACGACTCCTTGTTGGCGGATTATCGGATCCTCAATGCCACTGGCAGTCTGCTCAATGCGTTTAATGTGAAGCAGCCCGCCGATTGGCAAGCTAAACAGTAATGGAGTGCGCATCAGGTTTGATGCGAGTGAAAGGGATGGCTGCAGCCGGGCTGCCGCCATCCCTTGTCTCTGACGGCCACTTCTGGCCAGCGTAGTAACAGCCAATGGATCTTTTGAAGATGCATGTGACTGAGCAGTATCGGGCAGGCAGTGTCGGCATGGCGTCAAGCTTCGGTTTGGCTCCGTTTTTGCGCGCGCGCTGGTTGCGCTGGTCACTCTGGCTGCTGTTGGTTTCTCTACCTTTGCTGCTTTCTGCCAGCCAGCCTCTTACCCCTGAAGATCTCAAACTGGTACAGCGGGCACAGGAAACGTACGGTGTCAGAGCCGGCAAACGGGTCACGACTTGGCGTACGCTGGTCATGCAGAATCGTGCCGCCGGTCTGACGGATCGCCAGAAACTGGAGAAGGTAAACCAGTTTTTCAACCAGATGCGTTTTATTGACGACATCAAGTTGTGGCGCAAAAAAGACTATTGGGCGACCCCGTTGGAATTTTTAGGCGCGGCGGGTGGTGATTGTGAAGACTTCAGCATTTCAAAGTACTTTACCCTGCTGGAATTGGGGGTGCCGGATGAAAAAATGCGGATGGTCTATGTCAAGGCACTGGATTACAACCAGTTTCATATGGTGGTTGCTTACTATGACACGCCATCCTCAGTCCCCGTGATTTTGGATAACTTGATTGGGTCGATCCGGCCGGCCAGCCAGCGCCGGGATCTGATGCCGATATACAGCTTTAACGGTAGTCACTTGTGGTTGATGAAGGCGCGTGGTCAAGGGGAACTGGCTGGACAGTCCTCACGCCTGGGATTATGGAATGATTTACGCAATCGCATGACTTCGGGGCGATTGGCTCAGCCTGTGTTGAATTTGGATGATTAACCTATGACGCTCTACAGACAATTACTGGCCACCATGTTGATCCTGTTCGGGTTGTTGTTTGCAGCCACCTATTGGGTGCAATTCAACTCGACTCGTACCTATCTGGCGCAGCAGCAGGAAACCACAGTCATCAACACCGCCACATCCCTGGGATTGGCGTTGACACCTTATCTGGAAAATGGTGACAAGGTGGGGGCTGAATCCGTCATCCAGGCGATATTTGATGGGGGATATTATCGCTTGGTCCGTCTGGACTTGTTGGCTTCCAAGGATGTCATTGAGCAGGAAAATACCAACAATATTCAGGGGGTGCCGCAGTGGTTCATTAATTTGGGCCTGTTTCCGGAAGTATCCAACGAATCGATTCTGACCTCCGGCTGGCTGCAACTGGGCAAATTGAAGGTTGTTGGTCACCCCGGGCAAGCCTACTACGAGCTGTGGCGTGGCATGAGCGAACTGGCGAGCTGGTTTCTGATAGGTTTTCTCATCACTACCATTTTGTTGATGCGTGCGCTCAACTATTTGCTCAAGCCGCTCAAGCAGATCTGCGAGCAGGCAGTGGAGATCGAACTGCACCACTTTGGCCATGCCATTCCTGAACCAAAAACCCATGAATTGAAACAGGTGGTACAAGCCATCAATACACTTTCCAGCAAGCTGGCCCTGCAGTTCAAGGAACAGGCTGATGAGGCTGAAAAATTGCGGGAGCGGGTTTATGTGGACGCCGTATCCGGCTTGGGCAACCGGGCTTATTTCGTGGGTCAGGTAAACGCATGGATTGCCGAGGCGGGACAAGGCGGCGTCATGCTGGTCGCTGTCGATATGCTGGATGACCTGTACCGTGAGGAGGGGTTTGCCGCTCGCGACAACATGGTCAAGTCGATAGCACAGGCTCTGAAGGAGCAATTGAAAGGCTGGGATGGGTCGGCACTGGCGCGGATTTCGGCCACGGAATATGCCTTGCTGTGTCCTACTGATGATCTGGCCCAGCTGAAAGATTTGGCGGAAGTGATCAATAGTCGCATTGCCGACCTGGTTGTGAACCCCATGGGTGAGGGTGGTGCACTCTCAGTTATCGGTATTGCAGGGCGCGATGGCAATGATGATTTGTCAGCGTTGCTGACCAAGGCCGACAACGCGTTGGGCAAAGCGCGTAATGAACGTCGTGGCGCAGTAGTCATGGAGGGCGGTGTTGATCAAGGACTGATGGGACGTCTGGCTTGGCGCGATCTGGTACAAGATGCCATCGCTCGGCACTTGTGGCGCTTCAAGGCGCAACCTGCCTGCAGATTTGATAACGGTGTTCGTTTGCATGCCGAATTGTTTGCCTCTATTTCTCGTGATGGCACCGATTATTTTGCAGGTCAATTCTTGCCGGCCATCGAACAGTTCAAATTGGGCGGCGAATTCGATCAGGCGATACTTGAAGCTTCTATTCCATTGCTCCAGCAACAGGCGGATCTGGTCTTGGCGGTCAATATTACCGCTGGCTCGCTGTGCTCCGATGAGTTCAGGGCGTGGTTGACCGGCTATCTGACGGATCATGCCGAGCTGCAAGAACGGCTGCTGTTTGAAATCCCGGAAGCCGCCATCATGAAGCATAAAGATCATGTCACCGCCTTGGTTAAGGACTTGCAGGAACATGGATTCCAGTGGGGGGTGGATCATTATGGACGCCACTTCCAGTCACTGGGATATCTGGAAGAGCTGGCTCCTGCCTATGTCAAGGTCGACCATGGCTACACCAGTCAGGTGATGGAGCCGGGGGCGGATACCTCCTTCCTGGCAGCAGTGTGCCGCGCCGCTCACAATGCAGGCGTCACAACCATTGCGACTCGGGTTGAAGATCAACATCAGGTTGAGCTGCTTGCCAAATTGCATATCGATGGCTATCAGGGTTTTGTGCATCCCGCATTCCCACTGGCTTGAACGTTATCAAATCAAAAGGGGTCCATAAGGACCCTTTTTTTATTCTAAAGATGAATAAGAATAGGTGTTTTTAGGGCACCTCTCTGTTTGAGGTTCGATTGAAGCGCCACCAAGTGATTGATTTGACATTATAAAAAAGACCCTTCGATTTAATACATTGCATCCCGCCAAGACGGAACAAATCCAATACATTTTTGCAACGGATGCGAAGCGTACAGACATCTATGGTGTAGACATCGAGATCTGTCACGTTGGAGCAAAGGATATGCGCACTCAAATCATCGACAAAACGGTTGTGGTTTCTTCCATTGAAGGCAATGTTCAAATCGTGCTGGCTGATGGAAGCAGCCGCCCATTGCAAAAAGGCGAGATCCTCCAGCCGGGAGCCAAGCTTAATATTGCAGATGACGCCAAACTGGTATTGGCTCCCTATGACGATTCTCCTGCCGCTGCTACTCCAGATGCTCCCGCTCATGACGCACCAGCCCCTGGTCAACCTCAAGCCCCTGATGCGGGTACTGCGGCTTCTCCTGATATCGCTGCATTGCAAAAATCAATTCTGCAAGGGGTAGACCCGACACAAAACTTTGAAGCTTCTGCTGCCGGTGGGGCACCTGCCGCCGGTGGTGGTGGCGGGATCGGTGGTGTAGCCGGTGCCAGTGGCAATGGTGGCTTTGTCACCATTGACCGCATTGGTGATGCAACCATTGCTGCTGCAGGCTTTGACACCACATATCAGACAGAGCCGATTGTAGATACACAACAAGTAGTAGAGCCCTTGCTGGTCAATGAACTGACGGATCAGGGTGAGCAGCTGGTTGTTGCGGAAGACGGTGTATTGAATGGCAATTTGCTGGACAATACGGTCAATACCGATGGGCCGTCAGCTGCGTCGGTTCTGCTCTTCAGCTGGGGAGGCAACGCCAATGTGGCTGTTGGAACCAGTGTGACAATCGACGGGATCGGTACGCTTGTCGTCAATGGCGATGGCAGCTTCACATTCACCCCGGCTCCCAACTACGACGGTGCTGTTCCCCCTGTCGTATACACGGTTACGGATGGCACCGATACGGTCCAATCCACCTTGGAACTCACTATTACGCCAGTCAATGATCTTGCTGATCAGGGTGAGAACGTCGTGGTGACGGAGGATGCGACGGTATCGGGCAATTTGCTTGATAACACCGTCGATAATGATGGGCCTCAGGCTGCTACTGTCACCGGATTTAGCTGGGGTGGGGTTGCCAACTCGATTCTGGGCACCCCCGTCACTCTGGCAGGGGTCGGTACCCTGCTGGTCAATGCAGATGGCAGTTATCAATTTACGCCCGCCACCAATTATGACGGCCCTGTCCCGGCGGTGAGTTATACCGTCACAGATGGCACAGATTCAGTACAGTCCATACTGACAATCACGATCACTCCTGTTGATGAGCCGGTTGAGCTTGCCGGTCTGCAGCTGGAGGGGGGAGAACTGACATTAAATGAAGCCTCATTGGCAGGAGGGAGTAATCCGAATGCCGCCGCTGTGACTCAGATCGGTACTTTTACCTTCAGTGCAGCCGATGGTGTGCAGAGTCTGACGCTGGGAGGCGTCGCTTTGGTCACCAATGGGCAAGCTGTTACAGCCTTCCCGCAAACCATTACCAGCCCACTTGGTAATCAATTGATCGTTACCGGCATTAATTACAATCCCGTGACCGGCACTGGTAGCGTGAACTACAGCTACACCTTGGGAGGGAGTGAAACCCATACCCAACCTGCCAATGATAATTCGCTTAGTGAGAGTTTCAGCGTCGTACTGGTTGATACTGATGGTGACAATACCAGCGGCAGCCTGGATGTGGTCATTCTGGATGATGTTCCCAGCGTCACCCTTACTTCCAATTCTGAAGGATTGGATGCGGTGTCCGTGGATGAAAGCCTGGTCAGCCTGGGCGGTGCTGGCACTGACGGGGTGGCCAGTGCCACCCTGAGCGCCGCCAATGTACAGGCCCAGTTCAACCCGGCCTTCGGGGCTGACGGGGCGGGCAGCATTGGCTACAGCCTGGCGCTGACCGGCACCAACGTGGCGAGCGGCCTGTATGCGGTCGATCCGGCCACGGCCAACGGCCAAGGTGCCGCCATCGTGCTCAATCAGGTGGGCAACGTCATCACCGGCAGCGCCGGTGGGGTGGACTACTTCACTCTGACTATCAACCCGAGCACCGGGGAAGTGACCCTGGCCCTGCTGGACAACGTCTGGCACGGCGACACCACCAATGCGGATGACAGCGTGGCACTGACCCTGGGCCAGGGCGTGCTGACCCTGGTGCAGACCGTGACCGATGCCGATGGCGATAGCGCCAGTGCGGCGGTGGATCTGGGTGCCAATGGCGTGTTCCGCTTCGAGGATGACGGCCCGCGGGCCGGGCTGGCGGTAGAAGCGCCGAGCCTGGGTGCGACCGTGGATGAAAGCCTGGTCAGCCTGGGTGGCGTTGGCACTGACGGAGTGGCCAGTGCCACCCTGAGCGCCGCCAATGTACAGGCCCAGTTCAACCCGGCCTTCGGGGCTGACGGGGCGGGCAGCATTGGCTACAGCCTGGCGCTGACCGGCACCAACGTGGCGAGCGGCCTGTATGCGGTCGATCCGGCCACGGCCAACGGCCAAGGTGCCGCCATCGTGCTCAATCAGGTGGGCAACGTCATCACCGGCAGCGCCGGTGGGGTGGACTACTTCACTCTGACTATCAACCCGAGCAGCGGGGAAGTGACCCTGGCCCTGCTGGACAACGTCTGGCACGGCGACACCACCAATGCGGATGACAGCGTGGCCCTGACGCTGGGTCAGGGCGTACTGACCCTGGTGCAGACCGTGACCGACGCCGATGGCGATAGCGCCAGTGCGGCGGTAGATCTGGGCGCCAATGGCGTGTTCCGCTTCGAGGATGACGTACCGAGCGTGACCATCAACGCGGTGGCAGACGGTGGCATCACCCTGACTACCCAGGATGCACAAACCATTGATGCGGCCAGTGACACGGCGACCGGCAGCTTTGCGGCGGCGTTCCTGGCGGCGGCGGTACCGAGCTATGGCGCGGACGGTCCGGGCACCACCACGGTGAGTGGCTACAGCCTGAGCGTGACCGACAGCAACAGCGGGCTGACCAGCAACGGGCTGGCCATCACCCTGACCAAGGTGGGCAGCGACATCGTTGGCTCGACTTCGGCCGGGGAGGTGTTCCGTATCAGCGTGGCGAGCAATGGCACGGTGACGCTGACGCAGTCGGCGGAGCTGGACCATCTGCCGGAGGACGTGGACAACAGCAACGACAACAACCTCATCAGCCTGGCCAATGGCAAGGTACTGCTGAGTGCGACGGTGACGGTGGTGGATGGCGACAACGACACCGCGACCGGGACGGTGAGTGCGGACCTTGGCGGCAACATCCGCTTCGAGGATGACGTACCGACAGCAAACCCTGTAACCAATGCCGGTCAAGCAACTCAGGTTCAAAATACCAACCTGATGCTTATCCTCGATATATCCGGAAGCATGGATTATGACTCTGGTTATCAAGGTATGACTCGAATGCAAGTCATGCAGAAATCAGCATTGGAGTTGCTCGACAAGTACAGTGCTTATGGCAATGTCATGGTCAATATCATCACATTTGCTACTTCTGCGACGAATCCGACAGGTGTTTGGGTCAATGTGGATACAGCCAAGGCGATTATCCTAGGTCTGGTATCAACAGATTCAACAAACTATGACGATGCACTCAATGAGGCTATCAAAGCATTCGGCGATACAGGCAAGCTTCCTAATGCCCAGAATGTCTCTTACTTCATGTCTGATGGTGAGCCTAATGCAAATGCTCTGAGCGGTAGTTCAGCCACAGTACCTGATGGCAACAACAGCTTGGGTGGCGGGGATGGTATTGATGGCGATGGGACCACTCTCACTGGTGAGGCAAAAGACTGGGCTGATTTCCTGAAGGCGAATGACATCAATTCATTTGCTTTAGGTATGGGAAGTGGTTCAACTGCCTCTGCATTGGATCCTATTGCCTATAACGGTGTCAGTGAGGTGAATACAACTTCGTTGATTGTGACTGACTTCAGTCAACTGGCAGCCACGCTGCTGAGCACTGTTGTTGCTCCTCCATTGTCCGGGCAATTGCTCAACGGAGGGTTAACAGCCAGTACCGGTGCTGATGGTGGATGGATTGGCTCTATTACAGTTGCTGGTGTTACCTACCATTACGACCAGAAAACTGACATCTCAAGTGTTACCGGTGGTACCTCTGCGGGAACATTCAACACTGCTACCAATGAGTGGTCTATCTCGGTTGCTGGCGGCATCCTGAAAGTTGATATGGATAATGGTGCCTATACCTTTACTCCGCCATCGGTAATTCCGTCCGGTGGGATAAGTCAGGTATTTGGCTACAACGTGATTGACCATGATGGAGACACGGCTGCAAGCACTCTGTCTCTCATCATCAACCCAGCTATCGGGCCGACAGTGGTGCGTGATGACTTTGTCATTACCAATCAAGATCCCTCGACTATTCCTGATTGGGCACTGCTTGCCAATGACACTGGGCCATTGGCAGCCACTCAAGTCATTACTGGTGTATCTGGTGCGGTTGGGGGCACGGTAACAGACGGAGCAGGCTCTGTTGTGTTTGACGACACGTCGGGTAGTGCAACACCCAGTGCCTATGATGGTTCATTCAACTACACAAACAGTACGACAACGGATCCGGCCAAGGTTTTCGTAGATGTACAGAGTGGTTCTACGCTCACGGGCAGTTACCTTGATGAAGTCCTGATTGGTGGTTCAGGGAATGACACGCTTAACGGAAATGCTGGTAACGATATCCTGCTTGGGGGAGCAGGCAATGACAATCTGAATGGTGGTGAGGGTAACGATATTCTTGTCGGTGGAGCGGGCAATGACACCCTGAATGGTGGCAATGGTAATGATACCGCGAGCTACCTTGATAGCACAGCAGGAGTCACTGTCACGGTTAATGGTAATAACCAGATCACTGGCGGCGCAGGTACGGACAGTTTGAGCAACATGGAGAACCTGATTGGCTCAATGTTCAATGACTCTCTGACTGGGGATGGCAATGCCAATGTTCTCAGTGGTCTTGCCGGCAATGACATCCTGATAGGTGGTGGTGGCGATGACATGCTGATAGGAGGAACAGGCAGTGACACCATGACCGGTGGCACTGGCAAGGATACCTTCAAGTGGATGGCGGGTGACGCCGGTGGTGTTGATACCATCAAGGACTTCACCACTGGGGCCAATGGGGATGTACTCGACCTGAGTGAATTGTTGAGTGGTGAGCATACCAATGCTGCCACGCTGGATCAGTATTTCAACTTCGCATCTGGTCCTGGTAGTAACAAGTCAACATTAACTATCGATTTGGATGGTTCGGGAAGTGCGTCTACAACTCATACCATCTTCTTCGATAATGTGGATCTCACTCTCGGAGGCACAAGAACAGATCAACAGATCATTCAAGACTTGCTGGATCAAGGCAACCTCAAGGTTGATCCGTAACCAGCCAAGGGGGCTGGGTAATACCTGGCCCCTGTTTTTTGACTGAGGGGGCGGCTAAGATAGCGGCAGTACAGGAGAGGGTCACCATGCAGTCATTTAATTGGGTCGATATCGATGGCATTCGCTATAGCTGGGACGGGCAGGGCAGCATTACCTGTACCGGCCAGTTTGGCTATCATGCCACGATGGCGGGTGATCGGATTGATGCGCTGGATCTGGAGAGTGATGATGGCGAGGTTGCTGGTTCACTGAATGTGGACTTTGCGGCAGCCACTATCTCATTCACGCCAGCCGTCGATGCAGCGCCACCCCACATGATGGTGCTGGTCGGTCATGAACAAGGGCAGCAGGAGTATACGTTGCAGAGTTTGAGCGATGTCTGCCTGCAGGATCTGCTCGGCCACTCCGACAACATCGACTGTGTACCCCTGGTGACCACCACGATGACGGAGCCGGTAGCTCCGCTGGCCGGACATGTTCTGTCGTGGGACTCCTTCCATTTTGATGATGATGTGCTGCTGGGGGCCCGCGGCGCCACACCACTGGCTGCTGCTCATCAGGGGCTGCCAGGTAGCGAGATCAGCATCAATATCGATATGACCAATCAGGTACTGGATCAGATCCCGCCGTTGCACGATATATGAATCCCATTCGACGACGGGCATAATGACCTCACTCCAATAGATTGAGGTCTTTTTTTTATGTGGCGTCCCCTGCTTACCCTGTTTGCCCTGGTTATCAGTGCACCCCTGTTGGCCCTTGAAGTGCCGCAAGCCCCCCATCTGGTGGTGAGCGGTTATGCCGAGCAAAAAGCCGAGCCCGACATGCTGACGCTGAATGTCTCTGTAACAGCGCTGGAAAAGCAGGGCATCAAGGCCAAGCAGCAGGTGGATGGCAAGGTTGCCGCCTTCTTTGGCCAGCTGGAAGGGCTGGGCATCAAGCGCAGCGATGTTGAGGCAGGCAATCTGGTGATCTCTCCGGAATACCAGTATCCGCAGAACAAGAAGCCGGAACTGGTGGGCTACCGTGCCCAGCGCCAGCTTGCGGTCAAACTCTATCAACTCGACAAGCTGAGCGAGCTGATGGACACCGCACTCAAGGCCGGGCTGGAATCCGTGTCCCAGATTGAGTACGGGCTCAAGGCGCCGCAAACCATCAAGGAGCAGGCGCGCCTCGGAGCGGTTGAAGATGCCAAAACCAAGGCTGAGTCTCTGGCCAAGGCGTTTGGCATGAAACTCGGCAAGGTTTACAGCGTCGAGTACCGCAACAATAGCCCCATGCCGATCTACAGCCGGGCCCTCAAGGCTGCCGCCATGGCACCTGCCGCCGACATGATGGAAAACAGCTACCAACAGCAGCAGATCACCATCACGGACAACGTGGAAGCCGTCTTCCTGCTGGAATAATCCCGCAGTTTTCTACCTGCCTATCTGCATCAAGCCCGAGCACTCTGTCTCGGGCTTGTTGTTTTTAGACGAGCAGGATGCTTGCTAGTTAAAGAGGGCTGGCGATTGCTGCTGGCTGAGCTCGTGCTCACAGTGCCATGGTGGACTGGAGAAGGGAGGCGGGCGATACCAGCCTGCAGGGGTCATATCCGGGTAGAAAAAAGCCGGTCAGTGACCGGCTTTTGAGGGGGATGAGGCTGATGCCATCAGCCAAGGTTGGCCGCGACGCGAGCCTGGCGCTTTTGTTTGAATTGATAGCCGATGGCCAGCACGATGATCCAGACCGGGATGAGCAGTACCGAGATCTGGATGCCCGGGGTCAGATACATGATGACCAGAATGCCGGCCATGAAGGCGAGGCAGAGGTAATTGCCGAACGGGTACCAGAACGCCTTGAACTTGGGAACCACACCTTCGGCCTGCTTGCTCTTGCGAAACTTCAGGTGCGCCAAGCTTATCATGGCCCAGTTGATGACGAGGGCGGAGACCACCAGCGCCATCAACAGCTCGAACGCCTTGCCCGGCATCAGGTAGTTGATGAGTACGCACAGCAGGGTGGCTGCGGCGGAGACGGAGATGGCCACCACCGGCACCCCGCTCTTGTTGGTCTTGAGCAGGCTGCGCGGGCCGTTGCCCTGCTTGGCCAGACCAAACAGCATGCGGCTGTTGCAGTAGACGCAGCTGTTGTAAACCGACAGGGCCGCGGTCAGTACCACCATGTTGAGCACGGTAGCCACCAGATTGCTGTCCAGTGCGTGGAAGATCATGACGAAGGGACTGCCGCCTTCTATCACCTTGCCCCAGGGGTAGAGGGACATCAGCACGGCCAGGGCGCCGATGTAGAAGATGAGGATCCGGTAGATCACCTGATTGGTGGCCTTGGGGATGCTCTTCTCGGGATTGTCGGCTTCGGCAGCCGTGATGCCGACCAGCTCGAGCCCGCCAAACGAGAACATGATCACCGCCATCGCCATCACCAGACCGCTGATGCCGTTGGGGAAGAAGCCGCCCTGGGCCCACAGGTTGCTGACGCTGGCGTCCGGGCCGCCGTTGCCGCTGGCCAGCAGGTAGCCGCCGAAGCCGATCATGCCGATGATGGCCACCACCTTGATGATGGCGAACCAGAACTCCATCTCGCCAAACGCCTTGACGTTGGAGAGGTTGATGGCGTTGATCAACACGAAGAAGAAGGCCGCCGACATCCAGGTCGGGATCTCGGGCCACCAGTACTGGACATAAATGCCCACCGCGGTCAGCTCGGCCATGCTCACCAGCACGTAGAGCACCCAGTAGTTCCAGCCGGAGGCAAAGCCGGCGAAGTCACCCCAGTATTTGTAGGCGAAGTGGCTGAAGGAGCCGGCTACCGGCTCTTCCACCACCATCTCGCCCAGCTGGCGCATGATCAGGAAGGCGATAAAACCACCGATGGCATAGCCAAGCAGCACGGAGGGGCCCGCCATCTTGATGGTCTGGGCAATGCCGAGAAACAGGCCGGTGCCGATGGCGCCGCCCAGCGCGATGAGCTGGATATGGCGGTTTTTCAAACCGCGTTTCAGCTCCTCGCCGTTTTGTTGAAGATCCATTCTTCCTTCCTTACGTCTTCTGAAGTCATTCGTCTGTCATCTCGTCCGTCGGGTCACTCCATGTGACCGAGCACGGCAAAGCGTGCCTGAAACGTGACGAAATCCGTATTTATTTCGTTACAGTGAGCCGCTTTCTGTTTTTTATGGCGACTACCAACGGAAGCAGAATAGTGATAATCCATCGCCGATGCACCTGTTTTCCTCATCATTCGCTGGTTTTTTCGGCGAAAGGCAGGTTTTTAGGGAGCGGTGAAGCTGGCAGGGAAGTGTTTGGTTGTATTATGAGCAGTTAGGCTCTGTTTGGTTGACTCTGTCGGCAATTCCTGTTTTATGAAGCCTCCTTTGCAACAAGGATGCACTTCATGCAACGTATTATTGGCAGTTTGCTGGCCGTCGCGCTGTGGCTCACTGTGTGGCTTTCGCCCCTGCTGCTGACCATGGCGGCGGGGTGTCTGCTGGTATGGGCCGTACAGGGTGATGACTATCTGGTGATGCACTTGCGGACGGTCTTGTTGATCGCCGGTGCCATCGGCCTGCTGCCGGCCCTCTGGCTGACCGAGCGGGTACGCCGGCGTCACGGTGTGCTCAACTTCTACGCCATGCTGATGAACAACAAAGAGCTGAACCGCCCGGGCTCCCAGCCCCGCTGAGGTCCAGTCGACAAGCGCCGGATACGGTTGTATCCGGCGCTTTTTTATTGGCGTTTGCCGTGTCGTCAGCTTGCCGGCGGGCGGCGCAGCTCAATAAAGCTGACGGCGCAGGCCGGTGGCCTCGAGGATCTTGGCGCTGATCTCCTCCACTGAGTGGGAGCTGGTGTCGAGGAAGCGGATCGCCTCCTGGCGAAACAGCCGCTCGACGCAGGCCAGCTCCTGTTCGCACTGCTCCAGCGAGGAGTAGCGGCTGTTGGCGCGACGCTGGTTGCGGATCTCGTGCAGCCGCTGGGGAGCGATGGTAAGACCGAACAGCTTGTGGCGATTGGCCTTGAGGGCGGCCGGCAGATCCAGGACCCCCATGTCCTGCTCGATGAAGGGGTAGTTGGCGGCGCGAATGCCGAACTGCAGCGCCAGATAGAGGCTGGTCGGGGTTTTGCCGCAGCGGGAGACCCCGATCAGGATGATGTCGGCCTCCTCATACTCCTTGGTGGTGATGCCATCGTCGTTGGCCAGCGCGAAGTTGACTGCCTCGATGCGATCGTCATAGAGCTTGCGGTTCTCCATGCCGTGGGTGCGGTGCAGCCTGGGCTCGGCCTTTACCCCAAGCTCGTGTTCCAGCGGGCTGACGAAGGTGTTGAGAAAGTCGTGGCTGCTGGCCTGGGCCTTGAGCACCTCCTCGCGCACCTGATGATCGACGATGGTGTGGAACAAAATGGGGCGTACCCCGGTCTGGCGGAACTGCTCGTCGATGCGCATCCGTACCTGGCGCGCCTTCTCCAGGGTTTCGACAAAGGGGATGGTGATCTGCTCGAAGGCCAGCGGAAACTGGCTCAACACGGCGTGGCCGAACACTTCGGCGGTGATGGCGGTGCCGTCTGAAACATAGAATACGGTGTGCACTGGAGGCTCCTGTGAGGGGGTCGGCGAGCTGGCAAGCAAGAAGTATCTCTCGAAACCATATCGTTTTTGTCAACCGGTCTGCCGTGCCCAAGTTGTGAAGTGGCTTGCAAACCTGAGTCGTTACCTTTTTGTGTTGGCATTGTAGAATGTCTGTGTCATTCGACCATCCCCAAATCTTGCTCGGGGATTTTTTTGACAATAAGTAGAAAACGTTTTCATGGTCGTTGGCAACAGTAGAAACAGACAATAACGCACATAAACTGGCGCACAAGGTGCCATGGCGGCACAGTGCCCACCAACCTGGAGACATGCAAGTGCAACAGTACGTACTCTGGTACGAGCAACTCGGAATGCAGGACGTAGAACGAGTTGGCGGCAAAAATGCATCCCTTGGCGAGATGATCAGCAACCTCTCTGGTGCCGGCGTATCCGTGCCGGGCGGGTTTGCCACCACCGCCTTTGCGTTTAACGAGTTTCTGGAGTCAAGCGGCCTCAACGGCAAGATCCACGATCTGCTCGACAGCCTGGATGTGGACGACATCGCCGCCCTCAACCGGGCCGGCCAGCAGATCCGTGACTGGGTGATCGAAGCCCCGTTCCAGAGCGCGCTGGAACAGGCGATCCGGGTTGCCTACGACCAGCTCAGCGGTGGGCTTGACGCGTCCTTTGCGGTGCGCTCCTCCGCCACTGCCGAGGACATGCCGGATGCCTCGTTTGCCGGCCAGCAGGAGACCTTCCTCAACGTGCGCGGCATCGACGCCGTCATGATTGCCGTCAAGCATGTGTTTGCTTCACTGTTCAACGATCGCGCCATCTCCTATCGGGTGCATCAGGGCTATGACCACAAGGGGGTCGCCCTGTCGGCCGGGATCCAGCGCATGGTGCGCTCGGACTTGGCCGCCTCCGGCGTCATGTTCACCCTGGATACCGAGTCGGGCTTCAACGATGTGGTGTTTATCACCGGCGCCCAGGGCCTTGGCGAGATGGTGGTGCAGGGCGCGGTCAACCCCGACGAGTTCTACGTGCACAAACCGACCCTCAAGGCAGGACGCCCGGCGGTGGTGCGCAAGACGCTCGGCTCCAAGCTCATCAAGATGACCTATTCCGGCGATGCCAGCCACGGCCGCCAGGTGCAGATCGTCGACACCAATGAGGCCGAGCGCAGCCGCTTCTGCATCACGGATGCCGAGGTGATGGAGCTGGCCAAGCAGGCCCTCATCATCGAGCAGCACTATGGCCGCCCGATGGACATCGAGTGGGCCAAGGACGGGCAGGATGGCAAGCTCTACATCGTCCAGGCTCGCCCGGAAACCGTGCGCAGCCGCCAGGAGGCCAACACCCTCGAGCGCTTCGCCCTCAAGCAAGCGGGCAAGGTGCTGATCGAGGGGCGCGCCATCGGCCACAAGATCGGCGCGGGCCCGGCGCGGGTCATCTCCTCCATCAGCCAGATGGACGAAGTGCAGCCCGGTGACGTGCTGGTCACCGACATGACCGACCCGGACTGGGAGCCCATCATGAAGCGGGCCTCCGCCATCGTCACCAACCGGGGCGGTCGTACCTGTCACGCCGCCATCATCGCCCGCGAACTGGGGATTCCGGCGGTGGTGGGTTGCGGTGATGCCACCAAGCGCATTGAACCGGGCCAGCTCATTACCGTCTCCTGTGCGGAAGGGGACACCGGCTTCATCTACGACGGCGAACTCGACTTTGACGTGGCGGTGACCGAGGTGGGCAACATGCCGCGCCTGCCCATCAAGATCATGATGAACGTCGGCAACCCGGACAGGGCGTTCGACTTCGCCCAGCTGCCGAACGCCGGCGTCGGGCTGGCCCGCCTCGAGTTCATCATCAACCGGATGATTGGGGTACACCCCAAGGCGCTGCTGGAGTTCGACAGCCAGAGCCCCGAGCTCAAGGCCACCATCGGCAAGATGATTGCCGGCTACGAGAGCCCGCGTGAGTTCTACGTCGCCAAGCTGACCGAGGGCATCGCCACCCTGGCCGCCGCCTTCTGGCCGGAGCGGGTGATCGTGCGGATGTCGGACTTCAAGTCCAACGAGTACGCCAACCTGGTGGGTGGCCGTGGCTACGAGCCGCACGAAGAGAACCCGATGATCGGTTTTCGTGGTGCGTCGCGCTACATCGCCGACAGCTTCCGCCCCTGTTTTGCCCTCGAGTGCGAGGCGATCAAGCGGGTGCGTGACGTCATGGGGCTGACCAACGTCGAGGTGATGATCCCCTTCGTGCGCACCGTGGGTGAGGCGGAGCAGGTGATCGACATCCTGGCCGAGAACGGTCTGCGCCGTGGCGAGCGGGGGCTCAAGGTGATCATGATGTGCGAGATCCCGAGCAACGCCCTGCTGGCAGACAAGTTCCTCGAGCACGTGGACGGCTTCTCCATCGGCTCCAACGACATGACCCAGCTGACGCTCGGACTTGATAGGGACTCGGGCCTTATCGCCCACCTGTTCGATGAGCGCAACGAGGCGGTCAAGGCGCTGCTGGCGATGGCCATTACCGCCGCCCGCAAGGCGGGCAAGTACGTGGGGATCTGCGGCCAGGGGCCGTCCGATCACCCGGACTTCGCCGCCTGGCTGGTCGAGCAGGGCATAGACTCTGTGTCCCTCAACCCGGATACCGTGGTCGACACCTGGCTCTATCTGGCCGAGCAGCACAAGGCGAGCTGACGCAGGCTGCACAGCCCCCATCAAAATGGCGCCCACGGGCGCCATTTTTCATGGCCGAACCTGACGCAACTGGTCCGATATGGCGGCCAGATGTGCCCAAAATGGCGCGCTGGCGCGTGCTTTTACACTCCGTTACATCTGCTCGCTTTGCAACCGCCCCATAATGGTCGCGCCAGCCCGCTGCACGGGGTGGCAGGCCCGCCGCCAGTGGCGGGCCGGGGGATCACGAGCAGTTTCCTGTCAGCACGGAGGCCAGGACGGCAGATGTCACAGAGCGTATCAAACCAGGTGATCAGACGAATGCTGGGAGCCTGCCAGCAGCAGGGGGGCGATCCCGATGCCATTCTCATGGCGGGCGGCCTCACGTCGTTCGACATCGAGCGGGAGCAGGGCCGGCTGCCGGCCCACAGCCACTACCGGATGCTGCAACTGATGCAGCCCTATCTGGCCAGTTTTCACGAAACCATCCTCTCCTACGACATCGGCCAGCTCTACCAGCACTATCCACCCCTCATCAGCCTGTGCCTGAACCAGCCCTCGCCGCGGGCGGCGCTCGAGGTGCTGTTGGCCTATCGCCCCATCATCGGCAGTTGTGACGAGCTGCGGGTGCGGCGGGGGGCGCAGGCCAGCCAATACCTGTATGTCAATCAGGGGCCTGCCAGCCTAGGGGCGAGTCAGGCCATCCCCAACTTCATCATCCTCTACCGGATTTTGCGGGTCTACCTGGCGGATCCCCGGGTCTCGGTGGGCTTCACGGGGCGGCCGCCACCGCGCCATCAGCTGCTGGATCAGTTCTTCGCCACCCGCTGCCGCTGGGAGCAGGGGGAAAACACCCTGACCATCGACAACGTCCAGCTCGACTGTCCCAGCCACTGCTACAACGAACCGCTGGGTCATCTGCAACTGGCTCAGCTGGCACAGATTTGCGCTGACATCGCTGAGCGTGCCCCCTTTGCCTATCTGGTGGGGGAGCGGATCCGCCACAAGATCCGGGAAGGGGAGCTGGAGAGCGACGAGAGCCTGCTCAAGGAGGTGTGCGCGGCCATGAACGTCAGCCGCTGGACCCTCAATCGCAAATTGCAGGGGGAGGGGAGCAGCTTCTCGACCCTGCTCAGGGAAGCGAGGGTGAGCGAAGCCTGCCGCTTGCTGGGCGAGGGGGATCAACCGCTGCAGAACATCAGCGATCGGGTCGGCTTTTCATCCCAGAGCGCCTTCAACCGTTTCTTCAAGGCCAACACCCGAATGACGCCGCTGGCTTATCGCAACGCCCGCCAATAAGAACGGGACCGGCGCAAGGCCGGTCCCGTGGTCGGGTCATTACTGGGCAATTTTCGGGCAAGGCCGGGCTGGGAGCCCGGCCTTGCCTGCCTCTGTTAGCGGGTGATTGTGGTGACGCTGGCGGGATCCACCCCGGCCGGCAGCGCCAGTGCCCCTGGCGTGGTGTTGCTCACCACTATCTCCTTGCTCACCGTGAAGCTGACCGGCGTGCTGGCGGAGACATCCGACGAGGGGCTGATGTAGGCACTGTAGCGACCCGGCTCAACGATCCACTGGTTGCTGGCCTCATCGAAGCTGGCGAGGATGTTGGCCGGAATGGTGAAGCTCAGCTGTTCGCTGGCCCCCGGTGTCAGCTGCGCCGTCTTGGCAAAGGCCTTGAGTTCGATGAGCGGTTTCTTCAGCTTGACCTCGGGGGCGGTCACATAGACCTGGGCCGCCTCCTTGCCTGCCACGGCGCCGGTGTTGGTGATGGTGGCGGTCAGCACCAGGCTGCCGGCACTGCCGCCCTCCAGGGTATTGCTGGCGATGGCGGGGCTGGTGTAGCTGAAGCTGGTGTAGGAGAGGCCGAAGCCGAATGGGTAGGAGACCGCCTGCTCGAAGGTGCTGTAGTAGCGATAGCCCACGTAGATCCCCTCGTTGTAGTAGAGATCGTCCGGTTCGCCGTCCCCGTCGGTGTCCTCACCCGGGAAGGTGCTGGCGGAGGGAACGCTGGCGTAGCTGTGCGGGAAGCTCTGGGCCAGCTTGCCGCTCGGGTTGACCGCGCCGGAGAGCACGTCCGCCACCGCATGGCCGGTCTCTTGGCCAGCCATGTAGGCCAGCAGGATGCCATCCACCTTGTCGCTCCACTGGGCGGTGTCGATGACGCCGTTGACGTTGAGCACCACCACCACCTTCTTGCCCTGGGCGTGGAAGGCGCTGCTCACCGCATCGATGAGGGCACGCTCGTCATCACCGAGCAGATAGTCCCCCTTGCCGCTGCTGCGATCCGCCCCTTCCCCGGCCTGGCGGCCGATGCTGATGACGGCGGCTTGCTGGGTGGTGGCCGCACTGGCGATCAGGGCCGCCAGATCGCCGCTGATTGGCGCCTCGGCGCAGGTGTAATAGCCCTTGGCGCCAAATTGCCCCTCGTGATAGACCTTGTTGTTCTCGTAAAAATCGCGGTAATAGCTCTGCAACGCCTCGTTGACCGGGAAGCGTGCCGCCAGTCCCTGCGCGATGGTGGTGGTGCTGGCGGCGTTCACATCCCCGCTGCCGGTGCCACCCTTGTAGGTGTTGATCTGGTTGATGCCAAAACTGGCCAGGGTGCTGCTTGCCGCCAGCGGCAGGGCCGCGGCGTCGTTGCGCAGCAGCACCATGCTCTCGGCGCCGGCCTGACGGGCCAGTTTGGCGTGGGCGGTCAGATCCGGGCTGTTGCTGATGGCCAGCTGGCTGTAGGAGGGGCTCTTCATCACCTGGGTCAGGATGTGGATGGCGGCCTCGTTCACCTTGGTCTCGTCAAGGTCGCCGTGCTCGATGGATTGCTGCAACTGCTCCTTGACGTTGCCCGGCTCGATCAAATCCTGTCCCGCCAGCACCTGCTTGTAGGCGTTGTTGGCCACATCGCCAGCAAACCAGTCGGACATCACCAGGCCGTCGAACTTCCACTCGCCGCGCAGCAGGTCGGTCACCGCGTCCTTGCGTTCGTTGACATAGGTGCCGTTGACCTTGTTGTAGGAGGTCATCACCGCCCAGGGCTGGGCCTCGTCCACCGCTATCTGGAAGCCGCGCAGGTAGATCTCGCGGAAGGTTCTCGGTTCACCGATGTCGTTGATCTGGTTGCGGTTGGTCTCGGAGTTGTTGCCGAAGTAGTGCTTGATGGTGGTGCCTACCCCGTTGCTCTCCACCCCGTTGACCATGGCGGCGCCGATTTTGCCGGTCAGCAGGGGGTCTTCCGAGTAGTACTCGAAGTTGCGGCCATTGAGCGGGTTGCGCTGGATGTTCATGCCTGGGGCCAGCAGGATGTCGACCCCGTACTGGCGCACCTCGTCCCCCATGGCTTCGCCGACGGCCTTGACCAGCTTGACGTCCCAGCTGGAGGCGAGCAGCGAGCCGATGGGCCAGGCGGTGGCGTAGTAGCTGGCGCTGTCACCGTCGCGGTTGGCGTTGATCCGCACCCCGGCCGGCCCGTCCGCCAGTTTGAGGGCCGGAATGTCGATGCCGTCGGCGCTGCGCAGCACGCCGTTGATGTAACCCGCCACGCCGGGCACGTCCTGCTTGACGTTGATGGCGCCGTTGGCACTGCCGTAACCGGGGCCGGAGAGCAGGTCCAGCTTCTCGCCGAGGGTCAGCTTGGCCACCATGGCCTCGGCCTGGCCGCGGTAATAGGCATCGTCCTTGGCCAGGGGATCCGAGTCATTCTGGTTGCAACCGACCAGCAGGCCGGCCAGCGCCAGGCTGACGCCCAGTGAAACCGCTTTCAATTTTGTGGTGATAGGCATGAAGACGTCCTCGTAACTGTCTGAATAAAAATAAAAAGGAGATATCGACACCGGGTGGAAGGCATCCGTCCGGGCTGGGCCGCTCTGCTGGCGGCTGCCATTGGATATCGCAAGGAAGGCCGAACGGGCCCGTGGGCAGACGTTTGGCTGCAGGCAGGTTAACAAGCCGGGCGATGGCCGCCTTGCCCCGGGGGAGCGAGAAATGTGCCGACGGGAGCAAGGGGGCCGAGTTGTGAGCAAGGTCGCATCGAAAGACAGTGCCAAACCAGGGACTGAAAGTGACAGAGGGGAGAAGGGCAGGGGAGATTGGGAAAACGGGTGGCCTGATGGTCACTGAGGATGACTGCGAGCAACGCGCGAGGGGGCCGGCGGCCCCCTCGAAGATCAGCTGATATGCCCGGGCAATGGCCCGGGACGGCTCACTTGGGCTGTTTGAGGGCCCCGGCGAGTTCAATCTGCACGTTGACCCCCTCCTGCTTGAGCGCCGTGGCGACGGCGTTCAGATCGGTGCCCGGCTTGGCTTCCAGCAGGGCGATGCCGCCGCTGCTCTGCTTGAAGCGCAGGCCGTGACGGCTGGCCAGCGCGCTGGCCTGGTTGTCATCGGCTTCCACCAGCAGGGTGCCGCTGGCGGTGAGTTCCGGGCTGGCCACCCCTTGCAGCAACACGTCGCCGCTGCGCAGGGTTTGCCGGGGCGCCTTGCCGTCCGCGCTGCGGGCGACCCGCTGCTTGCTGCCGTTGTCCGGGGTGAGGTAGGTCTGACCGTTCACCTCGATGGTGCGGTACTGCTTGCCGTCGATCACCACCGACTCATCGGCGGCGTGCACGCCGGCCGAAGCCAGGAGGCCGGCCAGGACCAGGCCGAGTAAGCTGTGTTTCATCTTGTGACTCCTTGTGATCATGAGCGGGCGGCATCGTGGCCGATCACCCGCAGGGACCAGTTGAGCAGTTGACCCGGCTGGCTGTTGTTACGCTCGGTCAGGGTGCTGCGGCGGTTGGTGTTGAGGTCAACCAGCGTCAGCTGGCGGCTGCTGTTGGAGACGTCGGTCACCTCCAGTCGCCACTCGCCCAGGGCCGCTTCGCCATAGAACTTGTGGGAGAGCATGCGCATGTCGCGCAGCCCCTTGGTGCGCACATAACCCAGCTGCTGCCGGTCGAGGGATTGCCCCACCAGGCTGTTGTTGGGGTTGAGCAGCACGCTGCGGGTGCCGGACGGGGAGACCAGCTCGATCAGCAGGTCGGGCAGGCGCTGATGATCCAGGCTCACCGTGACCTGGACCGCTTCCACGGTCAAGGCTTGCGCCACCTGGGTGCTGGAGCGGGTGGCACTGCTGCCCACATCCGCGATGCTCCCTTCACTGCGCGGCACCGTCACCTTCTGAGCCGGCAACTGCACCAGCGGCGGCAGCGGGGTGTGGTTGGCGGCGGCCGTCAGGGTCTTGTTCACATCGATGAGGCCAAAGCCGTAGGTGGGGCTGTACCAGAGGCCGGCGGCGTTGCGCTCCCACCCTTCCAGGCCGATGACCTGACGGGGTTGACCGTTGGCGGCGGTATAGCTGACCTGGACCGGCTGCTGGCCGGCATCGATGCGGGTAGCGTTGCGGGCCAGCAGATCGCGCAGATCCCGCACCGACAGATCCGGATAGGCGGACATCAGCAGCGCCATGGCGCCCGAGGTGTTGGGGGTGGCCGACGAGGTGCCGTTCATCACGCCGTTGTAGTCGCAGGTGGCATCCAGCTGCGGGTTGTTGTGCAGCCGGTTGGTGCTGGGATCGTCGGTGCGGTTGTAGCCCATGTCGCAGCCGGGCAGATCCGTGGTCACCATGGCCGGCGCATCGGTACCGTACTCCCCGCCGGGGGCGCTCAGGAAGACGTTGCTGCCGACGCTGGAGTAGGAGGAACGCACTCCATCGGCGTTGATGGCGCTCACCACCAGGTTCCAGAAGTTGCTGTTGGAGGGGTCTATGTTGCTGTTTTCGAACGGCAGCTTGGGCAGGGCGCCGGTGCGGCTGAACATGTAGTCACCCGCGGCGATGCGGTTGAAGCCGTTGCCTGCCGCCTTGATATAGGCTGCGCCCTGCGCCTGCTGGGTCTGCTGCTCGAACAGCCGATCGAGCTGAACCTGATCCAGCCCGTTGGCGCTTTGCGGATCCACCAGGCTCATGCCGTAGCTCTGGTTGAAGACCCGGTTGTCGGCGGTGGCGGTGCTGCCGCCCAGCGCATAGATCCAGTCTTTCTGCAGCTGCTTGCTGCGCTCATCCAGCAGGTTGAACCCCTGCAGCTGGACGTGGGGCGCCACCCCCAGGGTGCCGATGCGGTTGTCGACCGCTCCGATCAGGCCGGAGACCGAGGTGCCATGGGCACTGTCCGGATCGGTCGGAGTGGGGTCGCTGCTGCCGGTCACCACGTTCTTTGAGCCGGGGCGCACATTGTCGGCCAAGTCCGGGTGGGCGATGGCCAGGCCGTCATCCACCACGGCCACGTTGATGCCCTGACCCTGCACGCCGGTACGGTGTGCCCACCAGAGGTTGAGGTCGTTGCCTGCCACGCCGCCGCGGGAGCTGAAGGCATTCTGGCCGCTGTTGAGCAGGTGCCACTGCTGATCCTGCAGCGGGTTGATGCCGGGCAGGCAGCGCGCTGCGCTGCTGCGGCCGGTATCGAGGCCGGCTTCCTTGCCGGTCAATGGGGTGCAACTCTCACTCGCCTGAACTGAAGCGATGGGCAGGGCCGAGAGCAGGGCCGAGATTGCCAACGCTAACGATGTTTTTCTCATTAATAAACTCCATCTTATATCGCACCGTCCTGGGTGCGACTGGCATCTATACACGGGAAAAACAGAGTCAAAAAGCACTCGTTTTGATTCTGAGATAAGGCTCAAAAAAATCCCACAACAAATATTTTACAGACCATCTGGGGGTTCCTGTGAATCCTTTTGTGTGGTGTATTGAGAACTTTTCTCAGCTGGCTGATGTTGATATTTATCTTTGTAGATCAACCTATTAGTAACTGTTCATTAACGTTTGGTGGTGGGGGGCGCTACGAAAGGGGACGGGGGGAGCGGCGTGAAATGGGAGGCGCCCCGTGCTGGCGGAGTGCCGCCGAGATCGAAAACAGAGTGAGGGTCAGTGCAGGCAAGCCTCACGGCGCCAATGGCGCCGTGTCGGATGAAGTCGCAGGTCGACAGGGAAGGTGATTTGATCAGCGCCAGCAATATGGCGCGAAATGCCGGATGGTGGGGCCGGTCGGCAGGAGGGTTATTTGATCAACGCCAGAATGGCGCGAAACGCCGGATGGCGGCAATCGCCCAGCAGCTCGTAGAGGCACATCTCCACCGAGGTGAGTTCGGCCCCGTGCGCCGCCAGCTTGTGGATGGCGAGCTCCCGGTTGGCGGCGCTGCGCGACGACACCGCATCCACCACCAGCGACACCTGGCTGCCCGCGTCCAGCAGTCCCAGCACAGTCTGGTAGACGCAGATATGGGCCTCGATGCCGCACACCAGCCAGTGGCTGACGCCCTGGCGGGCGAGGGCGTCGGCCAGCACCGGTTCCCCCAGGGCGCCGAAGCTGTGCTTGGGCAGCACAAGATCGCCTGCCTGCATCAACTGCAGCTCGGGCACGGTAGCCCCGAGCTTGTCCGGGTTCTGCTCCAGCCAGACAACCGGCAGGCCCAGCAGTCTGGCCCCCGCCACCAGTCTGGCGGTGTTGGCGATCAGGGCGTCGCTCCCCTCGACCAGACGGGCCAGTTTGCCTTGAATATCGACGACCAGCAGGCCGGTGTTCGTGATGGTCAGCATGGATACTCTCCCGGATCAGAGTGAGACAGTGGCGCCGAGTGGGCGGGCGAGGGATGCGCGCGACTGGTTCCACAGATAGATGAGGGTCAGCGCGATGACGGTACCGATCGGAAAGGCGAACAACTGCAGGGCGACGAAGCACCAGAAGACCACCTTGAAGGCCGTCACCTGTTCGGTGAGCCCGCGGTACGCCACATAGTTGAAGGCGAGCACAAACAGGGCGATGGCGGTTGCCAGGCCAAGGCTGAGACTCTGCGACGGTGCCATGTCAGCCGGGTGGAGCGGGCTGACCGTGACGACGGCCCAGGCAACGAATGCAATCATGGCGAGGGAGAGCATGGTGGCAACGATAAAGATGGCCTTGGCAAGCAGGTGTTGTTTGGGGGTCATGGTTACTCCTGAAGGTGGTATCTGTTACGTTTGGGATGACGATGTGAATCACTTCCGCAAACTACCGGCAGGGCTGGAACAGGTCAAAAATAAAGTAATGCAAAATGTAAATTTAGTTGCAGCCTGGCTATACAATGAAAACTTGAGGTAAGGCGTTTTCCTTATGTCAGCTTGCCAGTCGAAAAAACGATCATCGCTTCACTTGGATTTGGTCAATTGGGATGCCCGCTTTTTATCTCTTACCCATAAGACCGAGTTGTCAGTTTTCTTCATTTCGAACAGATCAATTGCCATGAACAGATCGCTGAGCTTTCTAAAGCCATAATTTCTTTGATCGAAAGAAGCATGATTTGATATATGATTTCCTATCGCTCCCAGCATTGCCCAACCACCACCTTCTTCAACAGCATCGATGGCTTGGCGTAGCAAATTAATTAGACGAGTATCACTTTTAATGTTTTTTATCTGTTTTGCGATTGGAAGATCTTCTTTAATGTTATTACACTCTGCATCCAGATAGAGAAAACGAGAGCAGCTATTGACGAAAGGCATCGGGGCTTTCCGTTCGCCAAACCCGATCACAAACTTGCCATCAGCCAGACATCGAGTAACAAGTGGGGTGAAGTCACAATCAGAAGAGACGAGACAAATAACGTCGACATCCTTGGTATAGAGAACATCCATGACATCAATCACCAGTGCCATATCGGTGGCATTTTTCCCCTTGGTCAAGTCGAATTGCTGGATTGGTTGAATTGCAAACTCGTGCAATATTTCCTCCCATGACTTGAGGGTTGGGTTTTTCCAGTTACCATATGCCTTACGAATATTGACTACACCATAGCGAGCCAGTTCTGACAATACCCTGTCCATCTTGCCGGCTGGCGCATTATCTGCATCGATAAAGACCGCTATTTTCTCTTTATCCTTCAAGTGACCTCCTGTCATCACAATAAATCCAGTTGTAAAAAACGTATCACGGTCTAGACACTATCCCTGTTTGGAATAATAACTGTGCGGCAGTCTGCTGCATGCATGGAATATGCTCAGCCTGCAAAATGTGAGCATTGACTCCCAGATATGTGTCCACAGCAGTTCCTTTGCTGATTGAATAACAAGGTTAATCAAATACAACAGCTATCAAGTGACCACAATAAGTCACTTGAGGCCGGCTTGGGGAGGGGGTCAAGCAATAACTGTGTGGTTTATCAAAGATTTCTTGTCATGGATGCCCGGCAGAGCCGAGTGCCGGGCTTCACTGCCATCCGGTAAAGCTTGCCCGGTTTTGTTGCTTGGCGAAGAGAAACGGCTCTGTTATGGTGTGTTTAATTAGCCGTTTGGATGGCTAGATGGTTGCAGTGGTTAAAGCACGACTCTGCCATCGCGCCAGCCGTTGAGATGTTTACAGGGAGTTTTTATGCAGCGTCGTTCCTTCTTTGCCCTTTCCGCCCTGGCCCTGCTGGCCGGTACTCTGCCATTGGCCGCGCTGGCCGCCGATCCGGCCAAACAGGAGATCGTCATCGGTACCACGGTAGGGGATTTTGCCGACATGGTGACCGACTCCATCAAGCCGCAGCTCGAAGCCAAGGGTTATCAGGTCAAACTGGTGGAGTTCACCGACTACGTGACCCCCAATATCGCGCTGGCCGACGGCTCGCTCGATGTGAACTGTTTCCAGCACAAGCCCTATCTGGAGAGCTTTGCCAAGGATCGGGGGCTGTCACTCGCCCCCATCACCCAGGTACCGACCGGCCCCATGGGCCTCTATGCCGGCAAGCTGGTAGATCTGAAGGCGGTGCAGGAGGGGAGCACGGTAGCCATTCCGAACGACCCCACCAATCAGGCGCGGGCGCTGCTGATGCTGCAGGATCTGGGCTGGCTGACCCTGAAGGAGGGGATCAACCCGCTCAAGGCGAGCGAGTTCGACGTGGTGAAAAACCCGCACAACCTCAAGCTGGTGTTGCTGGAGGCGGCTCAACTGCCCCGCTCGCGAGAAGACGTGGACTTCTCGGTCATCAACGGCAACTTTGCCGCCTCAAGCGGCATTCCCTTCAGCTCAGGCCTGTTCCTTGAGCGCAGCTATGACTTCATCAACTGGGTGGTAGTAAAAAGTGCCGATGCGGACAAGCCCTTTGCCAAGGATGTGGCAGCGGCTTACAACTCGGCCGCCTTCAAGGCTTATGCCGCCAAGCGCTTCGTCGGTTACAAGTACCCCGAAGGGTGGCAGGGAGCGAGCGCCAGCAACTGAGTGGCCAGCGTCACAGGCTTTGAACAAAAACGGGCACCCGCGGGTGCCCGTTTTTTTGTGTCGTGCACATGTCAGTAATGGCGCAGCCACCAGCGGGCGGCGAACAACGCGGTGAGGCTGCCGAGCAGGGCGCTTGCCAGCACATCCAGCGGCCAGTGCATGCCGATCAGCATGCGCGAGAGGCCGACACCGATGGCCCACAGCGGCAGCAGCCAGGCGCCGGCAGGGGCGCGCGCCAGCCAGATCAGGCCGAAGAATTGGGCCAGGCTCATGGCAGCGATGCTGTGGCCGGAGGGGAAGGCGTAGTTCACCTCCGCCTGCCAGTGGTTGGCGAGCCACTCGGGCAGTGCCAGCAGCTGGCTGGCGGCATGGACCTGCTCGCTGCGCACCTCCACCTTGCCGGCGTAGAACTGCTGGATGGCGGGGATCAGCTGCTGGCTCTCCAGCCAGAGCAGGTAGGGGCGGGGCTCCTCGGTCAGATGCTTGATCAGGCTCTTGATGAGCCAGTCGCCGGCCAGCACGGCAAACAGGGCGGCGCCGAGGGCCAGCAGTGCCGGCAGACTCAGCGTCAGCTTGTGTCGGGTCAGCAGCAGCAGGGCCAGGATGCTGACGCCGATGCCGGGCACATCCACCATGCGGGTGAGGGCGTAGGGCCACCAGAGCCAGTCCGAGTGAAGGGCCTGGCTCATGAACGGTTGCCAGGGCAGGCAGGCCAGCAGGAGCAGCGGCAGGATCAGGGCGGCATTGAAACACAGCACCTGGCGGCGCGGCAGGGAAGAGGCGTGAGTCGGCATAACGGGGCTCGGCAAGGTGCCCATTCAGGGGCAGCAAAAAAAGAGGCGCCATTGTGCCAGCCCAGTGCGGTCGGTCAAGTCGCGCCCCGCTCGCTGTAACACGGGGTTACAAATGAGTGTGGTGATGGCTGACCCGCCGCGTGCAATCCGGCTGGTGGCAAGGGGGAGCACCTGGGGTTGTCCGTGCAGGCTGCCCACTCGGTTGAGCAGAGATGAATCAGCAGCGCGCAGGTTCCCGCCAGAAAGTCGCGACGAGGGCCGCTCATGGATGAATAAGCATCTGAAACTTCGGTCTGTTTGGGCTAGAATGGCGCGCTTGTGGCCGCTAGCGAAGTGAGAGAGCCCGATGAAGATCGTCGTTGATGAAAATATGCCCCACGCCCGTGAGCTGTTTGCCGAATTTGGCGAGGTCATCCCGCTGCCCGGCAGGCAGATGCAGGCGGCGGATCTGCAAGAGGCCGACGTGCTGCTGGTGCGCTCCGTCACCCGGGTGGACGCCGCACTGCTGGCCAGCTGTCCGCGACTGAGCTTCGTCGGCACCGCCACCATCGGCACCGATCACGTGGACAAGGGGCTGCTGGCCGAGCGGGGCATTCCCTTCTTCAGCGCCCCTGGCTGCAACAAATATTCGGTCGGCGACTATGTGCTCTCCGCCCTGCTGGTGCTGGCCGAGCGCCATGAGCTCAACTTGAGCGAGATGAGCCTGGCGGTCATCGGTGCCGGCAATACCGGCGAGTGTGTGGCAGGCAAGGCCGAGGCCCTCGGCATGCGGGTACTGCGCTGCGATCCGCCCCGTGCCCGCGCCGCCGAGGCCAGCGAGGCGGCGCAGTTTGTCGACTACCAGCAGGCCCTTGGCGCCGACATCGTCAGCTTCCACGTTCCCATCACCCATCAGGGGCCGGACGCCACCTTCCACCTGCTGGATGCGGCGCAGATTGCCGCCCGCCCGGCCGGGCAGATCCTCATCAACGCCTCCCGTGGCGAAGTGTGGGACAACCGGGCCTTGCTGGCGCGCCAGCAGAGCCAGGCGCCGCTGCGGCTGGTGATGGACGTGTGGGAAGGGGAGCCGGAGCCGCTGCAGGCCCTGGTACCCCACACCGAGCTCGCGACCCCGCACATCGCGGGTTACAGCCTGGAAGGCAAGGCCCGCGGTACCTGGATGCTCTATGAGGCACTCTGCCGCCAGCTGGGCCGCACGCCGCGCCAGGATCTGCAGAGCTTGTTGCCCATCCCCGAGGTGCGCGAGGTGATGCCGGGCCAGCCGGCGGATCAGGCCTTGATCAAGCAACTGGTCCACCTTATTTATGACGTGCGCCGCGATGACGCCCGTTTTCGCAACCGACTCGGTGTGGCGGGCAGCTTCGATGAGCAGCGCAAACACTATCCGGAGCGGCGCGAGCTCTCTTCCCTGCAGCTGAAAGGGCCGTTTGCCAGCGATGCCCTGGCCAGGCTCGGGTTTGTCTGCCAGCCAGACTGAACACTTTACATACTTGAAGGGGCGGGAGCCTTGTCCCGCCCATACCCGGTCTGGCCCGACGCCAGACCCGCTATCAGGCAGGTCCGCCTGCCAGCGGTGATGCCAGCGCGCGTCACCGGCACCATCATAGGAGAGAACAGCAGTGAGTCAGCAATTCAACGTAGCGGTATTGGGCGCCAGCGGCGCCGTGGGCGAGGCGATGATCGAGATCCTGGAAGAGCGTGCCTTCCCGATCGCCACCCTCTATCCGCTGGCCTCCAGCCGCAGCGCCGGCGACACGGTGCGTTTTGCCGGCAAGAACGTCGAGATCCTGGATGTGGAGGAGTTTGACTGGAGCCAGGTGCAGATCGCCCTCTTCTCCGCCGGGGCCGAGGTCTCTGCCAAGTGGGCACCGATTGCCGCCGAGCACGGCTGCATCGTCATCGACAACACCTCCTGCTTCCGTTACGACGAAGACATCCCGCTGGTCATTCCGGAAGTGAACCCGGATGCGCTGGCCGATTTTCGCAACCGCAACATCATCGCCAACCCCAACTGCTCCACCATCCAGATGCTGGTGGCGCTCAAGCCGTTGCACGATGAAGTAGGTATCTCCCGTATCAACGTGGCGACCTATCAGTCCGTCTCCGGCTCCGGCAAGGAGGGGGTGAGCGAGCTGGCCGGCCAGACCGCCCACCTGCTCAACGGTCGTCCGGTGGAGCCGAGCCTCTACCCGCAGCAGATCGCCTTCAACCTGATCCCGCAGATCGACAGCTTCACCGACAACGGCTACACCCGCGAAGAGATGAAGATGGTGTGGGAGACCCAGAAGATCCTGGGGGATGCCAGCATCGCCGTGAACCCCACCTGCGTGCGGGTGCCGGTGTTCTACGGCCATGCCGAGGCGGTCCACGTCGAGCTGCACCAGCCGCTCGACGCCGAACAGGTAAAAGAGCTGCTGCGCAATGCGCCGGGCGTCACCCTGTTCGACGACGAGAACGACTATCCGACCCCGGTGCGCGACGCCACCGGCAAGGACGAGGTGCTGGTGGGCCGGGTTCGCCAGGATATTTCTCACCCCTGCGGTATAAATATGTGGATCGTGGCCGATAACGTTCGTAAGGGCGCGGCGACCAACAGCGTGCAGATTGCCGAACTGCTGGTGCGCGATTACCTCTGATCGTCGGGTCCATTGGCCTGGCGGGGAGGGAAATCCGCCAGGCTGCCAGCCTGTGTACCCATGGGGTGGATGTGGCCGGGGGCGCACTCTGCAGCCCCGAGAATTTTTCGCGATATCAACTGATTAAGTTTTTTCCTACACTCAGGGGCAAGTTGGGTGCTAAATGTGTCGGACTGCTGGCTTGCAACCTGAGCCTGATTTATATTGAACCGACTGTTTTGGGGTAACTATCCAGATTTTTCAATGTGATAGGGCCGTCATACGAAGGAACGAATATGGGACATTCCCGCATAACATTGGCAACGCTACTCGCATTGGGTCTGCTGGGCACGGCCCAGGCCGAAGACTCGGCGCGGGAGCCTTTTTTTGTTGAGCTCAAAGGCCCGGACGAGCCGGCTCCGCCCGCCGTCAATTCCCAGCCGCTGGCACAACCCGTCGCCGCTCCCCGCGCCACGTCTCAACCCAGCCGAGCCACGGCCCAGCCTATCGTGCGGCAGGTCGCGAGCAATGCCGGCAGTTATGGCCCCATTCGTCCCACCGACACCCTCTGGAGCCTGGCGAGCAAGTACCGCCCCTCCAGCAGTGTCAGCGTCTACCAGACCATGGTGGCGATCTACGAGAAGAACCCCCGCAGTTTTGCCGATGGCAACATCAACCACATTCTGGTGGGCTCGCGCATCCAGCTGCCCACCACCGCCGAGGCCAGCGTCATCACCGATGCCGAGGCCCGCGCCAAATTCCGCAGTGACAACGCCAGCTGGAAAGGGCTGAGCCCGAAATACCTGGCCAGCAAGCATACCCAGCCGGCCAAGCCGGTGACCACCAAAGCGGCCCCGACCAAGGCGGCCGAGCCGGCCAAACCCGAGGTAGCCAAGGTCGCACCCGCCAAGGCGGCGCCCATTCCGGCCCCGGCACCCAAGGTGGAGACACCCCAGCCGGCCACCGAGGTGAAGGCGGTCGCCAAGGCTCCCGAGCCGGTCGCCAGCCAGGCGGCTGCCACCAGCGCCGCCACGGCCAGCGCACCGGCGCCGTTGCCGGCCGATGTCAATCAACCGGTCGGCAAGCCCTCCACCGAGATGGCGCTGGCGCTGGAAGATGCCAATGCCCAGCTCGGCCAGGTCACCGAAATGAACCACAGGCTCAAGCTGCGGCTGCAATCCCTGACCGAAGAGGTGGAGACTCTCAAGGCCCAGTTGCAGGATCAGACTGCGCTGCAAAAAGAGATTGCCGAGCTCAAGGCCAAGCCGGTTCCGCCGGTGGCGCCGGCCCCCGAGCCCAAGCAGAACTGGCTGATGGACCTGCTCTCCTCGCCGCTCAACCTGGCCATGATCATCCTGTTGCCGGTGCTGCTGGTGCTGGCGCTGGTGACCCTGTGGCTGCGGGCGCGGGCCCGTCGTGAGCTGGAAGAGCAGGAGAAGAGCCTGTCCGAATCCACCGCCATGGTGATGGATCAGGAGAGCAGCGAATTTGACGAGCTGATGACGGTCGGCATCACCGACGACGAGCCGGTACGACCGCGCCCGGATCTCAATACGCCGGATGGCTACATGGCGGTGGAAGAACCTGCCGCGCCAGCCGACCTGGTGTTCAGCGACGACGGCGAGATGGATCTGGCCAGCTTCGATGCCGAGCCGGCCCCGCCTGCCAAGGCCGCCATCCGGGATCCGGATCTGGTGCCCGAGCTGGATCTGGCCCATGACGAGTCCATCACCCTCGACACCGAGCCGGATCTGGACCTTGCCAGCGAATTCAATCCCAAGCCCAAGGCTGGCAACGAGATCATGAGCGAAGAGGAGCTGCAGGCAGCCCTGTTCGCCGAGTTGGACGCAGATCTGGAAGCCGATTTGGCGCTGGACGGCAGCGATGACGGTCAACCCGATGCCGACCCCATGGTCAGCGACGAGGATCTCGCCTCCTTCGATTTGAGCGATTTCGAGACCGCCTTTGCCGAGCCGGGCGCCGACAAGGCTACCAGTGCCACGGCCGACGCCAGCGCCGATGAGCTGTTGGCGGAGCTGGGGCTGGAGCCCGAGCCGACCAAGGGGAAACAGGAGGCCGCTGCAGATCTGGAGTGGGATCCCAACGAGCTGGCCCTGGCCGATTTCGAGGATGCCTTCGCCGAGGTGGAGTCCCATCCGGGCGAAGTGAAGCCACGGGAGCAGGCCCAGGAGAGCGGCTATGTCGAGATCGACAAGCTGCTGGCCGAGGCGGACGCCACCACCACCGAGCAGGAACCCTATCAGGGCTTCTCGCTGGACGTGGGGCTGGATGGCTTCCCCGAGGTGCTGCCGGAGTCCACCGGGTTTGACGTGGATGCCGATGATGGCGGTGTGGGTGCCAAGCTGGATCTGGCTCGTGCCTACCTCGAGATCGACGACAAGGATAGCGCCCGCGAACTGCTGCAAGAAGCGGCGGAGCAGGGCACCGAGCATCAGCGGGCCGAGGCCGAGAAGCTGCTCAAGCGCCTTGGTTAGAGAGCCAGCGCATAGTGGTGAAAGCAGGGGCAGCCGATGGGCTGCCCCTTGTTTTTGGTCCCTGTGTTTTGGCGTCTGGTCCGGCCTGGACGCGGCTATTTGGGATTTTTGAGGCGAGACGCGTATAATCCGCCCCGTTTCATTCACCGCCCCTTTTCATCAGAAGACAAGTTTATCCATGCGAATTGCCCTAGGTATTGAATACGACGGCAGCCGGTATTTCGGCTGGCAGCGTCAGCGCGAAGTGATCAGCGTACAGGAGGAGCTGGAAAAGGCCCTCAGCCGGATCGCCAATCACCCCGTCTCCATCCAGTGTGCAGGGCGCACCGATGCCGGTGTCCACGCCACCGGCCAGGTGATCCACTTCGATACCGATGCGAATCGCGCCGAAGGGGCCTGGACCCTGGGCCTCAACTCCAACCTGCCGCCGGACATCGCCGTGCGCTGGGTCAAGCAGGTAGACGAGGGGTTTCATGCCCGCTTCAGCGCCACCGCCCGTCGCTACCGCTACGTCATCTACAACCACAACTACCGGCCGGCCATCCTCGGCAGTGGCGTCAGTCACTACCACGAAACCATCGATGCCGATCTGATGCACCAGGCGGGCCAGAGCCTGCTCGGGGAGCACGACTTCAGCACCTTCCGGGCCGTCGCCTGTCAGTCCAACACCCCCTGGCGCAATGTGACCCACCTCTGTGTCAGCCGCTCCGGCCCCTACATCGTGCTCGACATCAAGGCCAACGCCTTCCTGCACCACATGGTGCGCAACATCACCGGCTCCCTGCTGCTGGTGGGGCAGGGGCTCCAGCCGGTGGAGTGGATTGCCGAGGTGTTGGCAGCCCGGGATCGCAACCTGGCGGGCCCGACCGCCAAGGCGGGGGGACTCTATCTGGTGGACGTGGATTACCCGGCGGAGCTGGGGTTGCCGCGGATGCCGCTGGGCCCGTTGTGGCTGCCGGACTCGGCACCGGGTACGACCAGTTTTTAGTAACTGGCCCCGAAAATTTGTGGTTTAATGATCCGTCATTTATTGCCATCGAGCTATTAAGTCATTGAACAATCTAGGCTCGATGCGTTTTGTCAGGCACAAAAGCATTAAGGAATTCCATGAGCTGGCTTGAGAAGATCCTTCCCAAGAGCAAGATCACTACACCTCGTCGTCACAACATTCCGGAAGGGGTGTGGACCAAGTGCAGTGCTTGTGAACAGGTGCTCTACCGGGCAGAGTTGGAGCGCAATCTCGAAGTGTGCCCCAAGTGTGATCATCATATGCGCATCAGCGCCCGTGCCCGTCTCGAGAGCTTTCTCGACGAGCAGGGCCGCACCGAGATCGGTGCCGAGCTGGAGCCGCAGGATGTCTTGAAATTCAAGGATTCCAAGCGCTACAAGGATCGTTTGTCTGCCGCCCAGAAAGAGACGGGAGAAAAAGATGCGCTGGTGGTGATGAAGGGGACCCTCAAGGGGGTGCCGGTCGTCGCCTGTTCATTCGAGTTCTCCTTCATCGGTGGCTCCATGTCCTCCGTGGTCGGTGCCCGCTTCGTGCGCGCCGTCGAGGAGAGCATCAAGGAAGGTCGCGGTCTGGTCTGTTTCTCCACCTCGGGTGGTGCCCGCATGCAGGAGGCGCTGTTCTCCCTGATGCAGATGGCCAAGACCAGTGCGGCGCTGGACCGTCTGTCCAAAGCCGGCCTGCCCTATATCTCCGTGCTGACCGACCCCACCATGGGTGGCGTCTCCGCCAGTCTGGCCATGCTGGGTGACATCAACGTGGGCGAGCCCAAGGCACTGATCGGCTTTGCCGGTCCGCGCGTCATCGAGCAGACCGTGCGCGAGAAGCTGCCGGAAGGCTTCCAGCGCTCCGAGTTCCTGCTGGAGAAGGGCGCCATCGACCTCATCATCGATCGCCGCGAGATGCGTAACCGTCTGGCCAGCCTGCTCGCTAAAATGCTGAATACTCACGTCATCGAAGAGTGAAGATGAGTTCCAACATGCAACAATCCCAAAGCCGGTCGCTGGTCGACTGGCTTTCTTATTTGGAGCAGATCCACCCGGTCAACATCGACATGGGGCTGGATCGGGTCGGCGCCGTGGCCCGCCGCATGGGCTTAACCCAACTGCCGTTCAAGGTGATCACGGTGGCGGGCACCAACGGCAAGGGCTCCAGCTGCGCCATGGCGGCCAGCATACTGATGGAAGCCGGCTACCAGGTCGGCGTCTACTCCTCTCCCCATCTGCTGCGCTTTACCGAGCGGGTGCGGATCAACGGGGCCGAACTGGCCGACAGCGACCACTGCACCGCCTTTGCCGAGGTGGAAGCGGCCCGCGGCGAGATTGCCCTTACCTTCTTCGAGTTCGCCACCCTGGCCGGCTTGTGGCTGTTCCGCCGCGCCGCGCCGGACGTGCTGCTGCTGGAAGTAGGGCTGGGCGGTCGGCTGGATGCCACCAATGTGGTGGAATCCGATGTCGCCATGATCACCTCCATTGCGCTCGATCACTGCGACTGGCTGGGTGATACCCGCGAGGCGGTGGCAGTGGAGAAGGCAGGCGTGTATCGCGCCGGCAAACCTGCCATCAGCGGTGAGCCCAATCCGCCCGTCACCATCGCCAGCGAGGCTGCCCGCCTCGGCGCCTGCCTGCGTCAGGTCGGCATTGATTTTCGTGGTGATGAGCACGCCAGCGGCTGGGATTATCACGGCCTTCATCAGTGGCGCGACCTGCCCAAACCGGGCCTGCCGCTGATGAACGCGGTCACCGTGCTGGCGGCGCTGGAGTCCCTCGGCCTGCCGCTGCCGGAAGAGGCTATTCGACAAGGGCTGGCCAATGCCCGGCTGGCCGGCCGGATGCAGCAACTGCAAAGCGCGCCGCTGGTCATCGTCGATGTGGCCCACAACCCCCATTCGGCAGCCTACCTGGCAGCCCAGCTGCGCAAGATGCCCTGCACCGGCGTGCGCCGCGCCGTGGTCGGCATGCTCAAGGACAAGGACATGGCGGGCTCGCTCGCCGAGCTCGATGGCCTCATCGGCGAATGGTATCTGGCCAGCCTGACCGGCCCGCGGGCGGCGAGCGCGGCCCAGCTGGCGGCCGCCCTTGGCAGCGAGCGGGGGCCGGCGACCACCTTTGACAGCGTGGGGCTGGCCTATGCTGCTGCGTTGGCCGCATCGAGTCCTGATGATATGGTCATTGTGTTTGGTTCGTTTTACACTGTTGCCGACATTCTGGCGGGTGTCGCCGTCTAGGCCACACCCCGGCTCCCCGGCCCTCTGGCGGGGAGCCGAATCGCATATTGAGTTACGTAAAGGTAGGATTCAACTTGGCCTCTAAGTTTCAAAACCGTCTGGTGGGCACCGTCATCCTGGTGGCCCTGGTTGTCATTTTTCTGCCGGATTTGATGGACGGCCACAAGCTGGAGCAGAAGGAAGAGGCGTTTGCCAAGATCCCGCTGCGCCCGGAGCTGGAGCCCGCCAAGCCCGCTTTGCAGGTATCGGCCGCCAGCACCTTGCCGGCGGAGCACCTGGCCAGCCAGCAGCAGGCCTCTGCTGCCCAGCAGTGGCAGGTGGAAGAGGTATCTGAGCCGGTAACCCTGGGGGCCAAGCAGGGCCAGCCGCCGGTGCAGCAACCGGCCGCCAAGCCGGTGACCCAGCCCGTCACTCCGCCTGTGGTCAAGCCCCAGCCCAAGCCTGAAGTGATCGCCAAGAAACCGGTGGAGCAGCCCAAGCCCAAGGTGGTGCCGCCCAAGCCGGTCGAGGTGCAAAAACCGGTTGAGAACAAGCCGCAGGCGGGCCAGATCAAGTCGATGGACGATCTCATCGCCAGCAAGATGGGACAACCGACCACGACGACAGCCCCGGCGCCTGCCGCTACTGCGCCGGCCCAGGGCAGCTGGATCCTGCAGCTCGGCGCCTTCAAGAACGTCGACAGCGTCAATGCGCTGGTGGGCAAGCTGCGGGCTGCGGGCTACTCGGCGCACACCTCGCCACGCACGCCGGTCCAGGGTCAGCTCAACCGGGTCTTCATCGGGCCGGATGTCTCCAAGGCAAAGCTGCAGGGCATGCAGAGCCGCATCGGCCAGATGACCGGCTTGAGTGGTTCCGTAGTGGCTTACAACCCTTAAGAGGGTCGACAAGGTAAAAAAATACCGCGCTGCATCTTGGATGGGCGCGGTATTTTTTTTAGATACATTTCACCGGTTTGGGCAGGCCGCCAATCTTGGTGGCCTGCTTGGCGGGGCCTTCCGGGAACAGCTTGTAGAGGTAGCGGCTGTTGCCCTTCTCGGGGCCGTACTGCTTCTCCATCGCCTTGACCAGGGCACGAATGGCGGGGGAGGTGTTGAACTCCAGATAGAAGGCGCGCACGAAGCGCACCACTTCCCAGTGCGGCTCCTCCAGCACGATACCTTCCTGCTCGGCCAGAACCAGTGCCAGCGCCTCGCTCCAGTCGCTGCTGTTGAGCAGATAACCCTTGGCATCGGTGTCGATGAGTTGGCCGTTGAATTCCAGCTGGTGATGCTCGGACATGGTGGGCTCCTTGTGGCCTGTCAGGATTGGGCGGGCATGGTAGCGCCTTGTTCCCGGGTGAGCAACCGGCTCTCGTTGGCCAGGGTGAGCAACTCATCCGCCAGCTGGCTGATGAGGTTGAGCTGCTGGGTCAGCATCAGCTGCTCCTCGCTGCTGTCCGGGGTGATGACCGGGCACTGCCCCTCGATCTGCTCCGGCATCTCTCCCGCCAGGTGGCCGGCAGCCCGCTCCAGGGTGTGGCTCAGATGACGGCTGATCTCGTCCAGCTCGCCGATGGCCTCCAGCTTGTCGCGATGGGCCCCCAGCGCCGAGATGTAGGAGAGCAGGGCGTGGTTGCGCCAGGTGAGGGTGAAGCAGAGGTCGAGAAAACGACGGCGCTTCTGTGGCTCCACCAGCATGCTCTGCCAGGCCATGGCCAGCTCGCTGTCTGCCAGATGGGCGCTCTTGCGCGCCACCCGGTAGTCGATGGACTCATCCCGCTGCTGCTGCAGGCTGGCGAGCACCGCCGAGAGGTAGCGGGCGTTGGCCGAGAGCGAATTGGCGATCAGGGTCGGCAGCCGCTTGTACTGCCAGTCCGGCCACAGCCAGGCCACCAGGGCGTAGGAGAGCAGGCAGCCGAGGAAGGTATCGAGCATGCGCGGCCCCAGGATGGCGAAGCCGATGCCGTCCAGCAGGTTGAACGCCATCAACACGTAGAGGGTGATGAAGCAGACCGCGGCGCTGTAGTTGCTGCGCACCTGGGTGAAGAAGAGGAAGGCGGCCAGCCCCATCACCACCAGCTGTACGTGCAATTCCGGGAACAACCAGAGCACCGGGATCCCCACCAGCAGGCCGGCGAAGGTGCCGAGCATGCGCTGCACCAGCCGGCGGCGGGTGGCGCTGTAGCTCGGCTGACAGACGAACAGCACGGTCAGCAGGATCCAGTAGCCCTTGTCCAGGTGGAACGCCTGCAGAATGCCATAGCCCACCACCAGCCCGAGCGACAGCCGCAGGGCATGGCGAAACACCATGGAGTTGGGGGTCAGGTGCTGTTTGAGCTGGGTCAATAGCGGCAGGCGGGCGGGGCGGGCCAGGGGCGGCAGGCTCTGCGGGGCTTGCTCGGGATTTTGCAGCTCCTCGGCGCTTTGCAGCAGCTGGTTGATGCTGGCCAGATTGCGGCGCAGAAACTTCATCGGCGTCAGCAGGGTCTTCGGGTAGTGCTGCTTGAGGTGGGTGAACTCCAGCTGATCGCCGAGGGCCTCCAGCGTCCAGTGGATGCGCTTGTTGTGGGCATAGGGCTTGTGTACCAGGATGGCGTAGCCGAGCCGCTGACACGCCTCGGAGAGCTGCAGGAACACCTCCTGAAAGCCGTCAAGCACTATGCCCTGCTTGAGCTCGGCCTCCAGCTTGCTGTAGGGGTAGTGGCTGGAAGTGGCCCGCTCGTGGATCTCCAGCGCCAGCAGGTAGAGGCGCAGCAGGCTGGCCAGCTCGGGGGAGGCCCGGTGACGGGGGCTGAGGCGGGCGTTGAGCGCCGACTTGGTGAGCGTCAGGGCGTTGACCAGGTTGATGTTGAGCTGGGCCAGGTTGTGACGAATGGCCTGAGCACCGTGCTCGTCGGCCGGAAAGAAGCGGGATTTTTCCAGCAGATAGCGGGAGAGGGCAAAGTAGCTCTGGGCCAGCTGTTCGTGCAGGGTCTTGTAGGGCAGCAGCCAGAGCCAGACCAGCGACACCAGGCCATACCAGAGAGCCCCGGCGCCGAGGGCCAGCGGCTGATAGAAGAGATCCGGCGCCTTGGCGGCCCCCAGCATGGTGTAGATGGCAATCAGCAGGGAGCCGAAGCTGATGGTGGCGTAGCGCTGACCGAGCGCCCCCACCATCACGAAGATAAAGGTGGAACCCGCCAGCCCCAGGGCGAACAGCCAGGGCGTGGGGAAGAGGTACTGCACGCACAGGGAAGCGAACAGGAAGCAGAGCAGGGTCATGGCGAGGTTCTTGACCCGGCCCCACAGACTGTCGTCGGTCTCGGCAATGGCGCCGGCCACCACCCCAAGGGAGAGCAGCACGGTGAGCTGGATGTCACCGGTCGCCAGGGTGAAGGCAAGCAGCCCCATGATGGCCAGCAGTACCTTGAGGGCGAAATAGATATGACTGTCAGTCAGCAAACGGCGCAACAGGCCAGAGAAATCCATGGGCATGGGAGAGCGCAACCCTTGAGCGAAACGAAAACCAGAGCATAACCGGTCAACAACGAAACGGCCCTGATTTGGATCAGGGCCACTTCGCTTCATATCCTTGATTTACAACTTATCCTGACAGAAACAGGTGCCAATAAAAACCCCGCCGAAGCGGGGTGTTTGATTAGTTGCGGTTGCCGCCGAGCAGACTCAGCAGGCTCAGGAAGATGTTGTAGATGGAGACGTACAGGGTGACGGTGGCGGAGATGTAGTTGGTCTCGCCGCCGCGCACGATCTGCTGGGTGGTCAGCAGGATGGCGCCGGAGGAGAACAGCATGAACATGGCGGACAGGGCCAGGCTCAGGGCGCTCATCTGCAGGAAGATGTTGGCGATCATGGCCACCAGCAGTACCCAGAAACCGACGAACAGCATGCCGCCGATGAAGGAGAGGTCACGCTTGGTGGTCAGGGCATAGGCCGACAGACCGAAGAAGGTGAGCGCGGTGCCGCCGAGCGCAGTCATCACGATCTCGCCGCCGCCATTGTTCATGTACATGTTGATGATGGGGCCCAGGCTGTAGCCCAGCAGACCGGTCAGGGCGAAGGTGAACACCAGCCCCATGCCGTTTTCGCGATTCTTCTCGGTCAGGAACATCAGACCGTAGACGCCGATGAGGAAGATGGCCCAGTGCAGGGGCGGCATGTTCATCACGGTGGCTACCCCGGCCACCACGGCAGAGAAGCCAAGAGTGAGGGAGAGCAGCATATAGGTGTTGCGCAGTACCTTGTTGGTATCGCGCGCGGCACTCTGGGTGCCGGTATAGATAGAACGGGTATCCATCTTGGGTGTCCTCTTGATTTCCGGGGTGAGGCGGCAATCCGCCTCGTTAACGCATTGTATGCACTGAATGTCGGGATGACGAGCGCTGATTTCAAGCCCCACCCCAGCCTGTTGCCCCCTACTATCCCAAATCAAATATGTATTGCATATGAACAAGGGCCTGACGTAGTATGCACGCCGTTCGGAGGGGTGGCAGAGCGGCTGAATGCACCGGTCTTGAAAACCGGCGATGGGCGACCATCCGTGGGTTCAAATCCCACCTCCTCCGCCATCTTTAGAAAAGCCCCCGGCAACCTGGTTGCCGGGGGCTTTTTGCTGTCTGGACGCCGGTGTTTTCGGGTCATGGTGCCGTGGTGGATGGCGGCGGCTGGTGTTGGCTGAGTACCATCAGGGTGAGCAGGCAGCAGGCGGCGCCGGCGTAGAAGGTGAAGGCGGGGTCCAGATGGTCCCACAGCAGGCCGGCCAGCAGGCTAGCCAGCAACATGGCGAGGCCGCAGACGAGGTTGAAGAAGCCAAACGCGCTGCCGCGCAGATCCGCCGGGGCCGTGGCGGCCACCATGGCGGCCAGCAGCCCCTGGGTCATCCCCATGTGCAAGCCCCACAGTGCCACCCCCACCAGCAGCACGACCCAGTGGGTGCTGGTCGCCAGCACCAGGTCGGCGGCAATCAGCACCAGCAACCCCCAGATCAGCAGGGTGCGGTGGCTCATGCGATCCGAGAGGCGGCCGAACGGGTAGGCGCTGAGGGCATAGATCAGATTCATCGCCACCATGACCAGCGGCACCAGCGCCAGCGCCATACCGCTTTGCTGGGCACGCAGCACCAGAAAGGCTTCGCTGAAGCGGGCCAGGGTGAACAGGGCGCCGATCAACAGCACCCAGCGATAGGGTTTACCCAGCCGGCGCAGGTTGTCGCGTCGCAGGGGGTTGCGGCGCTCGCGCCCATCGCTCTCTTTGGGTTCACGCAGGCCGATGGCGAGCAGGGCGACCGAGGCCAGCCCAGGAATGACCGCCAGCCAGAAGATGGCGCGAAAATCATCGTGCCAGAGCAGCATCAATCCCACGGCCAGCAGTGGCCCCAGCAGGGCGCCGACCGTGTCGAGGGACTGGCGCAGGCCAAAGGCGGCGCCGCGCAGCTCAAGGGGAGTGAGGTCGGCCACCAGCGCATCGCGGGGGGCGCCGCGAATGCCTTTGCCGATTCGGTCCAGCAGGCGGGCGGTCAGTATCAACCCGCTGCCATTGGCGATGGCGAACAGCGGCTTGGTCAGGGCTCCCAGCCCGTAACCGAGCAGGGCCAGCCCTTTTCGTCTCCCCAGATAGTCGCTCAAGGTGCCGGAGAAGACCTTGACCATCAGTGCCGTGGCCTCCGCCATCCCTTCGATGAGCCCGATGGTGAGGGCGCTGCTGCCGAGCACCGTCACCATGAACAGGGGCAGCAGGCTGTGGATCATCTCGGACGAGATGTCCATCAGCAGGCTGACGAAGCCCAGCACCCAGACCCCGCGCGGGATCCGGCGGGAGGGAGGAACCGGGTCTTGTCTGTTGCCTGTCGTCATCGGGGGAGCCTTGCCTCGCATCAGTTCCCACAGAGCATAGCCAGCCCGGCGACCCAGAGGCGGCCGGGCTGGCTTGCTGCGTGATTACTGTTCGATATCGAGCTCAGCCCGAACCGCTTGCCGGTTGCGCAGGGTCGAGATCAGCACCAGCGCGGCGATGGCGGCCAGCAGGGTGAAGGAGGCGGAGTAACGGCTCAGCTCCAGCCCGCCCTTGCTGAGCGGCTTGTCCAGAAAATCCCCCACCACGGCTCCCAGCGGCCTGGTCAGAATGAAGGCGGCCCAGAACAGCAGGGTCCGCGACACCCGGGTCAGGTAGTAGGTAGCGACGATGGCGGCCAGCATGCCGCCGAACAGCACGGCACTGCCTGCATAACCAAAGCCGGCCTCGTCTGCGGTCCAGTCACCCAGTGCGGTGCCCAGCGTCTGGGAGAACATGATGGTGACCCAGTAGAACAGCTCGGTGCGCGGGGTGGTAATGCTGCCGGTGGAGATGCTGCCCTGCAGCCGATACCAGAGCAGGAAGGAGCCCATCAGCAAAGCCAGCAGCAGGGTAGAACCACCGGCATAGCCCAGCCCGAGCGAGCGATCGGCAAAGTCTGCCAGGGTGGTGCCGACCGTGGTGGTGGCGATGATGGTGGTCCAGTAAAGGAGGGGGTTATAGGCGGTTGCCGCGATCTGCGCGCTGACCGACACGAAAAAGATCACGGCAAAGATGGCCGTGCTCACCAGATAACCGAGTTCCATCGACATGGAGACGGCGTCACCCCCCGTCTCCCCCAGGGTGGTCGCCAGAATCTTGATGACCCAGAATGCCAGGGTGATCTCTGGCACCTTGCTGATTGCTGCGCTGTTGCTGTTGTGCATGTTAACCCTCTCTCGCATCTGTCGTGTGACGAGGACTCGTCAGGGAACAGCCTCGCCGAGCAGTCTTAAGCAAAACTTAAGGACGAGCGGCCGTCTTGAAAAAGAGTGGTGCGAGTACCAGGTGGGGAGGTGAGTCGTATATGTGTGGCTGTTTTTCGATCGATTGCATAACGCGGGTATCTTAATTTTTCCTTAAGTATCGTCGGCTAGGCTGTCAGTTTGCTGATGATTGTTGATATACATCACATTATTGAAGATATTTGAAAATAGTATATTTGGTGTTTTCAGCACGCTGTTACTATCCGGCGCCAAATATCGGCGTGTCGACTCTGGTTCGGCTATTTCGACGTGTAATAAAGAAGCGTAACAGGGAGATATGCATGCCTTCTTTTCTTAGAATAAGAATTGTTCCATTTATTTTGTTGTTGGCATTTATTTTTGCCTTCTTGCTCAACTGGCCAGTCCTGCTGCATTTTTATGAGATATTGACGCAGCTTGAGCATTTTAAAATCGGGTTTGCCATCTCCATACCCATCGTATTGGTAGCGGCATTGAACTTTGTATTCATGCCATTCTCTGTGCGTTATTTCATCAAGCCTTTCTTTGCCTTTCTGTTTATCACCGGTGCCATTGCCAGCTACACCATGATGAAATACAAGGTGCTGTTTGATGGCGACATGATCCAGAACATCTTTGAGACCAACCAGAGCGAGGCTTACTCCTACCTGAGCGTGCCCATCGTGGTCTGGGTATTGCTGGCCGGAGTGGTGCCGGCGGTACTGCTGTTCTTCGTCAAGATAGAGTATCCGGCCAAATGGTATCAGGGCCTGTTGCAGCGCGGCCTCTCCATGCTGGCCTCGCTGGCGGTATTGGGGATCATCGCCGCAGCCTACTATCAGGACTATGCCTCGGTCGGGCGCAACAACCAGACCCTGAACCGGGAGATCACGCCGGCCAACTACATGTACAGCACCACCAAGTATCTCTACAAACGCTATCTGGCGGAGCCGGTACCGTTCCAGCGCATGGGCGACGACGCCAAGCGGGTGGCCGGCAAGGAGAAGCCGACCATGATGTTCCTGGTGGTGGGGGAGACGGCGCGCGGCAAGAACTTCTCCATGAACGGCTATCACAAGGAGACCAACCCCTTCACCAGCAAGCAGGCGGGGATCATCTCCTTCAACGACGTGCGCTCCTGCGGTACGGCGACGGCGGTCTCGGTACCCTGCATGTTCTCCAACATGGGGCGCAACCAGTTCGACGGCAACCAGGCCCGCAACAGCGAAGGGCTGCTGGATGTGCTGCAAAAGAGCGGTATCTCCATCTTCTGGAAGGAGAATGACGGCGGCTGCAAGGGCGTGTGCGATCGGGTGCCGAACATGGTGGTCAAGCCCAAGGATCACCCCAAGTTCTGCGACAAGAACACCTGCTATGACGAGGTGGTGCTGGAGGGGCTGGACGACGAGCTGGCCGCCATGAAGGGGGACAAGCTGGTGGGCTTTCACCTCATCGGCAGCCATGGCCCGACCTATTACAAGCGTTATCCGGGGTCGCATCGCCATTTCCTGCCGGATTGCCAGCGCAGCGATATCGAGAACTGCACCGATCAGGAGCTGGAGAATACCTACGACAACACCATTCGCTACACCGATTTTGTGATTGCCAGCATGATCGAACGGCTGAAAAAATATGAAGACAAATACAACACGGCGCTGATCTATATTTCCGACCATGGCGAGTCACTGGGGGCATTGGGGCTCTATCTGCACGGTACCCCTTACAAATTTGCACCGGATGATCAGACCCGGGTGCCCATGCAGGTGTGGATGTCGCCCGGTTTCTCCAAAGAGAAGGGAATGAACCTCGATTGTCTGCAGCAAAAGGCAGCCAATACCCGTTATTCCCACGACAACCTGTTCTCGTCCATGCTGGGGATCTGGGATGTGAATACGGCGGTATATAACCAGCAGCTGGATATCTTCAGTCAGTGTCGCAGCGTGCAGTAACGCCATATTGAGATAAAGGGGAGCCTGGCTCCCCTTTTTATTTGGGCGCAGCCTGATGATGACCCGTGAGCGGCTTGCCAGCCTGACCAGATGGGTCGGGTAAACCGCGTTATCTGGTGTATGATGTCACTGCTCATTAATTGTGCTGTGAGCCAACGGGATGTGGTGGGGCTGACCGCCAGGATAAGCGGCGAATTAATCTGCCAGCAGCTGAGTAATTTTATTTCGGGGGCAAGGCTCGTCTTTTGCAAAAAAGTCGATATAAAGTGGGATGCCATGCTGGGCGGGGGCATTTTCCGGGCAGCCAGGGCCAAATTGGCCATGTCATCAGTGCCGACCGTTCGCCGCCCACGGCCCATAAAACATCTATTTGAAGGCCAAGGCGCGAAGGAGTGCAGTCTGCGTTTCTCGCTGCGGGTGGCCATGTTCAGCAACGTGACGCGCATGGCCATGGCCTCGCGTCGGTAGGGATCGGCAATGCGGCGTCATCTGTTTATCTGGTTAGGCCCGTTATGTAGCTTGTTGTTGTTGGGGGCGGCGCTGGCCGTGCTCTATCGTCTGACTCACCTCTGGCACTGGCACGACATCCGGCTGGCCATCTGGTCTTTGCCGCTGCCGCTGCTGGGCGGTGCCCTGTTGCTGACCCTGCTCAGCTATGCCTGCCTCTGCTGCTACGACATGCTGGCGGTGCACGCCCTCGGCAAGCGGCTGCCCTGGCAGCAGGTGGGGGTCACCTCGTTTATCGCCTACACCTTCTCCAATACTCTGGGTTTCGCCCTGCTGACCGGCTCGTCGGTGCGCTATCGCATCTACTCGTCGCTGGGGCTGGGCACCGGGGAGGTGGCCAGGATCATCGTCTTCTGCTCGGTGACCTTCTTCCTCGGCCTGCTGGCCTGGGGGGGCACGGCACTGCTGGTGGGGCAGGCTACCACCTTGCTGCCGGACTGGCCGCTGTGGGCCGATCAGCTGCTCAACGTGGCGGGCGCTCTGGCGCTCTTGGCGGTGCTTGGCTACCTGTTCTGGCCAAAGCCTGCGTTGGTCTGGCGTGGCCACGAGCTGGTGTTGCCGGTATTCAGAACCCGGCTGCTGCAACTGCTGGTGGCGCTGCTGGACTGGATGGCGGCCGCTGCCGTGCTCTATGTGCTGCTGCCGGCGGACAGCGTCTCCTATCCGGTGCTGCTCAGTGCCTTCGTGCTGGCCAGCTTCCTCGGGGTGCTGGCCCATGTGCCCGGCGGGATCGGGGTGTTCGAGGCGAGCATGAGCCTGCTGCTGGCCAAATACCTGCCGGTGGACAAGCTGCTGGCCTCCCTGCTGCTCTATCGCTGCATCTACTATGTGCTGCCTTTCCTGTGCGCCCTGCTGCTGTTCACCAGCCAGGAGCTGTTGCAGCAGAAGGCGCGCTGGAGCCGGCTGCAGGGCATCATGACGGCGGTGCGCGAGTTCCTACCGGCGCTGATCAGCCTGGGAGCGTTCGCGGCGGGCAGCCTGCTGCTCTGCTCGGGGATGATCCCCACCATGCGCGGGCGCATCGAGATGTTCCTGCAGGTATTGCCGCTGCACCTGCTGGAGCTCTCCCATGTGCTTGGCAGCGTCAGCGGTGTGCTGCTGATCCTGCTGGCCCGCAGCCTCTACCGGCGCCACGATGCGGCGTTTCGCATCACCCAGTTGCTGCTGGGGCTGGGGATGATCTTCTCCCTGCTCAAGGGGTTCGACTGGGAGTCGGCCCTGCTGCTCGGGCTGTTCCTGCTCATCATCACTCCCTGCCGCTCACTGTTCTATCGCAAGGGCTCCCTGCTGCACGCCCAGTTCACCCCGGGCTGGCTCATCTCGGTGGGGGCCGTACTGCTGGGGGCGCTCTGGCTGCTGCTCTTCTCCTACCGTCAGGTGGAATATGACCACGCCCTCTGGTTCCACTTCTCGCCCCATGGTGCCGCCTCTCGCGGGCTGCGGGCCATGGGCAGCGTGGTGGCCGTGCTGGCCGTGGTTGGGGTGGCCCAACTGCTGGCGCCGCTGCGGGTCTCGGGGCGCAAGCCGGAAGCAGAGGAGCTGACCCGAGCCCATGCCCTGGTGCTGCGGGAGGGGGGCGGTCATGGCTACCTGGCCCAGCTTGGCGACAAGTCGCTGCTGTTTCATCCCGGCGGCGAGGCGTTTTTGATGTACGGCGTCGAGGGCAATGGCTGGATCGTGATGGGGGATCCCATCGGTCAGCCTGAGCTTATCGAGGAGTTGCTCTGGCAGTTTCGCGAGCTGTGCGACCAGCACGATGCCAGCCCGGTGTTCTACCAGGTGTCGGCCCGCTACCTGCCGCTCTACCTGGAGCTGGGTCTGATCCCGTTCAAGCTGGGGGAGGAGGCCATTGTCGATCTGGCGGCCTTCGAGCTGGCCGGCAGCCGGCTGCGAAACCTGCGCCAGAGTCATGCCAAGGGCAAGCGGGAGGGGTTGTCGTTCGAGGTGGTGGCGCCTGAATGTGTGCCTGCACTGTTGCCACGCCTCAAAGAGGTGTCGGACACCTGGCTGCAGAGCAAGCAGGGCAAGGAGAAGGGCTTCTCGGTGGGCAGTTTCGAGCCCGCCTACCTCAGCCTGAGCCCAGCCGCGCTGGTGCGTCACGAGGGGCAGATAGTCGGCTTTGCCAACCTCTGGGTCAGCGACAACAAGGAGAGCCTCTCCATCGACCTGATGCGCTACAGCCTGGACACGGGCACCGCGCCCATCATGGACTTCCTGTTCGTCGAGCTGCTGCTGTGGGGCAAGGCCGAGGGCTATGCCAGTTTCAACCTTGGCATGGCGCCCATGTCCGGTTTCAACGATCACCCCCTGAGCGGCTACTGGACCCGGCTTGGCAATACCATCTTCACCCGGGGCAGCCGTTTCTACAATTTCCAGGGGCTCAGACGCTACAAGGAGAAGTTCTCGCCGGACTGGGAGCCGCGCTACCTGCTCTGTACCAGCAAGCTGGTGCTGCCGAGGGTGCTGACCAACCTGATATCCCTGATCAGCCGAGGCCCGTTCGGGCTCATCAAAAAATAGGAGTCGGCCATGAAAATCCTGTTATTGCTGCTGGCGTGCTGCGCCTTTTCGCTCTCTGCCGCGTCGGTGAAAGAGGAGTTGGGGCTGGTGGAGCTGCCGGTGGCGCAAGCCTCAAGCGCCCCCATGGTGGTGTTCATGAGCGGTGACGGCGGCTGGGCGGCGCTGGACAAGGGGCTCAGTGCCCAGTTGCAGCAGCACGGCATGCCGGTGGTGGGCTGGAGCTCACTCACCTACTACTGGAAGAAGAAGGATCCAGAGCAGGTCACCGCCGATCTGGTGCGGATCCTGGATGATTACCAGTCCCGCTGGGGGCGCCAGCGTTGGCTGCTGGTGGGCTTCTCCTTCGGTGCCGAGATAGTGCCCTTCGTCATCAATCGATTGCCCGAACCTTATCGCAAGAGCCTGGTCGGGGCCGTGATGCTCTCGCCTTCGACCGCCTCCGACTTCGAGATCCATGTCAGCGACATGGTGACCCACGACAAGGCGGGCAGCTATCCCACCCAGCCCGAGGTCAACGCCATCCACACCCTGCCGATGCTCTGCGTGCAGGGGGCTGATGACGACTCGCCGGTGCGGCTCTGTCCCCGTCTGCAGCAGCCCAACGTGACCACGGTGACCCTGCCCGGTTCGCACCATTTCGAGGATGACTATCCGGTGCTGTTCAAGGCCATTGCCAGCCATCTGTCACTGCAATAAATATCGCGTAAAGGCAGGAAACATTGATTTGAATCAATGATTATTTCCTGCCGACCCGATCCGTTCTCGCCCCGTCAGAATCTTTTTGAATTGACCTTTACAGGTGCTGATTGCTTCCCAACACTCTACTGAGCAACAGCGTAAAAGTGGGGGCTACATGCGCGAACAAAAAGGCCATCTTGTTGATCAGGAAGTGGATTTCGCAGCTGATGAACAGCTGGTGTCCACCACGGATCTGCGGGGCGTGATCACCTACGCCAATGACAACTTTTGCCGGGTCGCCGGTTACAGCCGGGCCGAGCTGGTGGGGCAGCACCACAACATGGTGCGCCATCCCGACATGCCCAAGGCGGCATTTGCCGACTTGTGGGGCAAACTCAAGCAGGGCCAGCCATGGCGCGGCATGGTGAAGAACCGCTGCCAGGATGGTCGCTATTACTGGGTGGATGCCTACGTCACCCCCATCTTCGAGCAGGGCAAGATCAGCGGCTACCAGTCGGTGCGCTGCCGCGCCGATCCGCAGATGAAGCAGATCGCAGCCCGTACCTATGCGCGGCTGCGGGCGGCGGAGCAGGGCGGCGGCAAGCCCAGGATTTCGCTGGCGCGGCTGCGCCACGGGGTCGCGGTGGCCGGGTTGCTGGCGCTGGGCTGGCTCGGCACCGTGCAACTGGGCGGCTGGGCCGCGCTTTACATGGCGCTGCCGCTGATCTTGCTGGGGCTGCTCTATCGCCACGAACTGATCACCACCCCCCGTTACTTGCAGCAACTGGCCGGCGAGTACGACAGCCTGACCCGGCTCATCTACTCGGGCCAGGAGCCAAGCGCCATCGCCGACTTCCACATCAAGCTGCTGCAGGCCCGTATTCGCACCGTGCTCGGCCGGGTGGATGATGCCACTCACGCCCTGCAGGATCTGGCGGTGCATCTGAAGAGTGCCTCCAGCGAGGCCAGCTCGGACATCGCCGAGCAGGATGCCCAGACCCAGCAGATGGCGGCCGCCATCACCGAGATGGCGAGCACGGCCCAGGAGATCGCCCGCAACATCCAGGACACCAACAGCCAGATTGCCGAGGCCAAGTCCCACTGCCAGCACACGGATCAGCAGTTGATCGAGACCGAGCACAAGATCACCGATCTGGCGAAGGAGGCGGAGCACGCCTTTGCCTCGGCGGTGGCGCTGGCCAGCGAGTCGGATCGCATCGGGGTGCTGATGGGGGAAATCCAGGGCATTGCCGATCAGACCAACCTGCTGGCGCTCAACGCCGCCATCGAGGCGGCCCGGGCCGGCGAACAGGGGCGCGGCTTTGCGGTGGTGGCGGACGAGGTGCGCACCCTGTCTACCCGCACCCACAAGGCGACCGAACAGATCCAGAGCAGCATCGGCCAGATCCAGCGCACCCTGAACGGCTGGAAGGGGATGATGCAGAACAACCTGCAACAGACCCAGGCCTGCGTAGAGATGACCCGGATGGGGTCGGACAGCCTGCATCAGGTGCTGGCGGAGATCGAGCTGGTGATGGACTTCTCGGCCCAGATCTCGGCGGCGGCGGAGGAGCAGCAGGCGGTGGTGGAAGACATCAGCCAGAACGTCAACCTCATCTCCCAGCACTCCCATGCCAACAGCAGCAAGATGCAGGATGTGGACGAGTCGAGCGAGATCCTGCTGACCAAGGCCAGACAGCTCAAGTCCCTGGGGCAGACCTTCGGCTAGCCGCCGCTGCCATCCATACAACAACAAGGCCACCTGCGGGTGGCCTTGTTGTTGTATGGGGCTTGGGGTCAGCCTGGGGGCGCTGCCAGCGGAGACCCCTTGTCGTGGTACATGGCGCGGTCGGCCTGGATCAGCCACTGCTCGGCGCGCCAGCCCGGCTGGTACTGGCTGATGCCGACGCTGATGCCGACCGCCAGCGGAACTCCTTCCACCTCGAACGGCGACTGCATGGTGACCCTGATCTGCTCGGCGATGGCGTCGGCCTGCGCCTGATCGTGGCCCGGCAACAGCAGCACGAACTCGTCGCCGGCCAGTCTGGCGAAAAAGTGCTGTGGCCCGAGACTGCGGCTGATCCGCTCCGCCAGCTGGCAGAGGAGGGCGTCGCCGTGGCTGTGGCCGAAGTTGTCGTTGACCTGCTTGAAGTCGTCGAGGTCGCAAAACAGCAGGCAGCCGGGGGCCGGACCCTTGACCTGGGCATCGAGCCGCTCCATCAGGCTCAGCCGGTTGGGCAGGCCGGTGAGCGGGTCGCGGCGGGCCAGTTGCCAGATCTCCTCCTCCCGCTGGCGGCGCAGGGCGATTTCGCGATTGAGCCGCTGGTTGCACATCAATAGATAGAGGGCCAGCAGCAGGATCAGTACGCAGGCCGCCAGGCTCAGCAGGAACCAGGGACGCCAGAAGATCCACTGCTCGGAAGGGGCCTGATAGAGAAACTCGTGCAAGGAGACCGGCTTGGACACCAGCCCGATCTCGACCAGCTGCTGCATGATGTGGGTCATGCGATCGGGATTCATATACCCGATCTCCACATAGAGCGGCTGGATCATCTCCTTGCTCACCTGCAGCTCGTACTCCATGTGGGCCTGACTGCGGTTGACGCCATACTCCTTGCGCAGCAGGGCGATGGCCTCCTGCGGGTGGGCGAGGGCGTAGCGCCAGCCCGCCAGGCTCGCGGCCCGAAACCGGGCCACCCGATCCGGATGGGCGCGCTCCTGTGCCTGGGTGGTGAACAGGATGTCGCTGTAGAAATCGATGCCGTAGTTGCGCGGATTGATGACGGAGACGGGGATGCCGCGCTCCTCCAGATAGAAGGGCTCGTTGCTGAGGTAGGCGTTGAAGATATCGACCCGCCCCTCGATGAGATCCTCGATGTTGACCGAGGTGGGCAGCGGGATCAGCTGGTGCTCATTGAGCCCCTGATAGAAGAGAGTGGCCAGCAGTTCGGCGTCCTGATGGGCCGAAAACATCATGATCCGTTTGCCACGCATGTCGTCAACGGTGAGAATGCCGCTGTCACGGCGAGCCAGAAAGATGGACGGGGAGTGCTGGTAGACACTGGCAAGCGCCAACAGTGGTTGGCCGCTGGCGTAGCTGGTGAGCACCTCGGTGTTGCCGACCCCGAAGTCGGCCCGCCCGCTCAGCACCTCTTCTACCGGGCTGATGTCCTTGCCGCCGGGCCGTATCTCGACGTCCAGCCCGGCACTGGCATAAAAGCCCTTGGCCTTGGCCATGTGATAGCCAACGAACTGGGGCTGATGCAGCCAGCGCAGCTGGAGTACGACCCGCTCCGGCGCTTCAAGGGTGGATTCGCTGGCCCGCAGGGGAACAGCATGACTGATGCCAATCAGCAGCAGCCAAAGCAGGTATCTCTTCATCCGTGCGAGTCTTGTTCTGAGTGTTCATGGGGTGCGACCCCGCAGGGTCATGTTCTTGTAATTAAAAACATTCTAAAGGGTTATTGATGTACCGGATACTAGCGCAGCACAAAGATTTCATGGTTATCAACAAGGGGCCCGGGCTCGGCATGCATGACGAGACCGACGAGGCCGGCCTGCTCCATCCGGGCCTGGTCAGTCGGGTCAAGGCCGACACTGGTATGCAGCTCTATCCGGTGCATCGGCTCGACAAGATGACCTCCGGGCTGGTGCTCTTGGCGCGCACCACCGAGGCCAACCGTGCCCTCAGCATGGCCTTTGCCGCGCGGGAAGTGAGCAAGCAGTATCTGGCCCTCTCCGATCGCAAGCCCAAGAAGAAGCAGGGCTGGGTGAAGGGGGACATGCAGAAGGGGCGGGGCGGCAGCTGGATGCTGACCCGCACACTCGACAACCCCGCCATCAGCTGGTTCGACTCCGTGTCGGTACGCGAGGGGCTGCGCCTTTATCGCATCAAGCCTCAAACCGGCAAGACCCACCAGATCCGGGTGGCCTTGAAGAGTGTGGGGGCGCCGATCCTCGGGGATGAGCGCTACGGCGGCACGGCGGCCGATCGCGGCTATCTGCACGCCTGGCGCCTCGCGTTCACCCTGGCGGGGGAGGCGTTCGACTTCGTTTGCTCGCCCGACGAAGGCACGCTGTTTGTGCTGCCCGAGTTGCACGCCGCCATTGCGGGGCTGGCCGAATGAAGGGGGCAACAGTGCCAGGCGTGCCGGATCTGCCCGCCAGCGGCTGGATCCTGGCGGATTTTGACGACACCCTGGCGCCGGATGACAGCCATGCCGGGCTGCTGCGTTTCATCCTGCGCCGCCGCATCTGGCCGCTGCTGCTGTGGCCGGTGATGGCGCTGGGCGGGCTGGTCTATCTGCTGCCAAGCCAGCGTCGGCGCGGCATTTCACTGATCTGGTGGGCCATCACCCTCGGGCTGTCGCCGCTGGGGTGGCGACGCCTGGTGCGAGCCTACTGCCGCTCCCGGCCTGGGTTGTTTCGTGAGGCGCGCGCCCTGCTGCTGGACGAAGGGCAGCGCTGCTGGGTGCTCTCCGCCAGCCCTCGCGCCCTGGTGCGGGGCCAGCTCCATCAGCAACTGCCCGGCCATCTGCCCCATCGCATTCTGGGTTCGCGGATGCACTATCGCCTCGGCGGTCTGATGCCGCGTTTTTACTGCCACGGCCGTCACAAGATCCTGCCCGGGATCCACGCCCTTGGCGCCACCCTGGCCCTGAGCGACAGCCTGCACGACTTGCCACTGCTGGCAGAGGGGCAGGCGGCCTGGCTCATCAATCCCACCCCGGCGCGGCTGCAACAGGCGAGGCACGCATTGCCCCGTATCGAGCCCAGATACTGGTCCCTGTAAGGCAAAGCTGACAGCCTTGCGGGGCGCCACCGAGCGCGCCACAAGGCTGCGGCCTTAATGTCACAATCTATTTACATCTTTTGGCCATCCCTCCCGGCAAACTATCTGAACGCCGCCTCTTCTCTTCCGCCGCGCTGCCACCTCTAATGAAACAAGTTGTTAACAATGCCGGTGGCGGCTGCCCGCAGCGCCCCGGTGTTACCCTCTTCGTTATCAGTCAATCGCAAGGAGCGCATCATGACGACCACTTCTTCTACCCGTACTCACACCATCAATCCGCTCGGCACCGATGGTTTCGAATTCGTCGAGTACACGGCGCCGGATGCCAAAGGGATTGCCGCCCTCAAGGCGCTGTTCGTCTCGCTGGGCTTTGCCGAGGTGGCGCAGCACAAGCACAAGCAGTGCTGGCTCTACCGCCAGGGAGACATCAACTTCGTGGTCAATGCCGAGCCCCACTCCCAGGCCGAGCAGTTTGCCAGCCTGCACGGGCCGAGCGTCTGCGGCATGGCATTTCGGGTGAGCGATGCAGGCAAGGCCCAGCAGTACGCCATCGGCAAGGGCGCCAAGCCGTTCGTCGGCAAGATTGGCCCCATGGAGCTCAACATCCCCGCCATCTACGGCATCGGCGAGAGCACCCTCTCTTTCGTCGACCGCTACGGCGACAAGGGCTCCATCTATGACGTGGACTTCGTCTTCTATCCCGACTGGCAGGCGCGCATGGCCGAGGTGGATGCCGGGCTGTACGAGATTGACCACCTGACCCACAACGTGCAGCGCGGCAACATGGATGTCTGGTCCAATTTCTACGAGCGGATCGGCAACTTCCGGGAGATCCGCTACTTCGACATCGAGGGCAAGCTGACCGGCCTGCATTCCCGCGCCATGACAGCCCCCTGCGGCAAAATTCGCATTCCCATCAATGAATCCTCCGACGACAAGTCCCAGATCGAGGAGTACCTGCGTCAGTACAAGGGGGAGGGGATCCAGCACATCGCCATGGCGTCGAGCGACATCTACCACACCATCCGCACCCTGCGTGGCCGTGGTACCGGCTTTATGCCGACCCCGGACACCTACTACGAGAAGGTGGACAGCCGGGTCGAGGGGCACCAGGAGGATCTGGCGGCGCTCAAAGAGCTGCGTATCCTGATCGACGGCTCTCCCACCAAGGACGGCATCCTGCTGCAGATCTTCACCGACACTGTGATCGGCCCGGTGTTCTTCGAGATCATCCAGCGCAAGGGCAACGAAGGCTTTGGCGAGGGCAACTTCCAGGCACTGTTCGAATCCATCGAGCTGGATCAGATCCGCCGTGGGGTGCTCAATGATGCGTAACGGGAACCGCCACACGCGGGTTGGTTGTCAAGCAAGGGAGGTTGGCGATGCGCAACTGGATTAACTTTCCCCACCGGGAGGGGACACACTCCCGCCAGGCTCATGCCGACCTGCCCGAGCAGGCCATCTATGAGCGTGAACTGGGCCGCTCCGGCTTTTTCGGGCCGGCCACCCACATGCACCACAAGCATGCCCCCACCGACTGGGTCAACTGGGAGGGGCCGCTGCGCCCGCGCCTGTTCGATCTCAACGCCCTCGGCGAGGAGGTGAGCTCCCTCTCCCCCTGGGTGATGCCGGATATTCTCAGCAACCCCCACTGCCGCTACCGCATCTGGCGCCTGCATGAGCCCATGCCGTTTCTGGTGCGCAACGCCGATGGCGACGAGCTCCTGTTCATCCACGAGGGGAGCGGCGAGTTCTATTGCGATTACGGTCACCTGACCCTGCGCGATGGCGATTACCTGGTGATCCCCCGCGGCACCATGTGGCGCATCGAGCCGACGGCGCCCCTGTTCATCCTGATGATCGAGGCGACCAACGACAGCTACCAGTTGCCGGACAAGGGGCTGGTGGGCAATCACGCCATCTTCGATCCGGCGGCGCTGGACGTGCCGGCCATCAACGAGCGCTTCCTGGCCCAGCAGGATGAGAACCCCTGGTCGCTGCAGGTGAAGCGTCACAACCAGGTCTCGGTCATCACCTGGCCGTTCAACCCGCTGGATGCGCAGGGCTGGCACGGGGATCTCTGCGTGGTGCGCCTCAACTGGCGGGATATCCGCCCGCTGATGAGTCATCGCTACCACCTGCCACCCTCGGCCCACTCCACCTTCGTGGCGAGCCGGTTTGTGGTCTGCACCTTTGTGCCACGCCCCATCGAGAGCGATCCCGGTGCCCTCAAGGTGCCCTTCTACCACAGCAACGACGACTACGACGAGGTGCTCTTCTACCACGCCGGGGATTTCTTCAGCCGGGACAACATCGAGCGGGGCATGGTCACCTTCCATCCCGCCGGGTTCACCCACGGCCCCCATCCCAAGGCGTTTGCGGCGGGTCAGGCCTATGCCAAGAAGTTCACCGACGAGGTGGCGGTGATGCTCGATACCCGCGATGCGCTCAACGTCGGCAGCCTGTGTGACGGGGTGGAAAACCCGCGTTACGTCACCAGCTGGTTGCGCCCGGAACTCACGCCAGCCACCAACGGCAAATAAAAGGAATCCCTATGAAACTGGCAACCCTGAACAATGGCAAACGGGACGGCGCCCTGGTAGTGGTGAGTCGCGATCTGAGCCGTGCGGTGCGCGTGCCGCAGCTGGCCGCCACCCTGCAGGCGGCCCTCGACGAGTGGGCCGAGCTTGCGCCCAAACTGACCGCCGTCTATCAGCAGCTCAACGATGGCGCCTGCGCCGACGCCTTCCCGTTCGACGAGACGGCCTGTCTCTCCCCGCTGCCGCGCGCCTACCAGTGGGCCGACGGCAGCGCCTATGTCAACCATGTGGAGCTGGTGCGCAAGGCCCGCGGCGCCGAGATGCCAGAAAGCTTCTGGCATGATCCCCTGATGTATCAGGGGGGCTCGGACAGCTTCCTGCCGCCCCGTGGCACCATCCCGATGGGGTCGGAGGAGTGGGGCATTGATTTCGAGTCGGAGATCGCCGTCATCACCGACGACGTGCCGATGGGCACCAGCCCGCAGGCGGCCGCCGGCCACATCAAGCTGCTGATGCTGGTCAATGACGTGAGCCTGCGCAACCTCATCCCGGGGGAGCTGGCCAAGGGCTTTGGCTTCTTCCAGTCCAAGCCCTCCAGCAGCTTCTCACCGCTGGCCATCACCCCGGACGAGCTGGGGGATGACTGGCGCGACGGCAAGGTGCATCTGCCCCTCGAGACCCACCTCAACGGCGCCCTGTTCGGGGCCCCGGACGCCGGGGTGGACATGACCTTCAACTTTTATGAGCTGATCGCCCATGCCGCCAAGACCCGGCCGCTCGGGGCGGGCTGCATCATCGGCTCGGGGACCGTCTCCAACTACGACAGAAGCCGCGGCTCATCCTGCCTCGCCGAGCTGCGCATGCTGGAAATTATCGAGTCAGGTCAAGCCACTACACCCTTTCTGCGCTTTGGTGATACAGTGTCCATCGCGATGCAAGATCGCAACGGGATGAGTCTGTTTGGCACCATTTTGCAGCGGGTCACGCCGGCTGGGGCCAGTCAGACGAAGTGAGGGGCCAGCATGGATACGAGGCCGGCTGGTGAGCGGTAGGTGCCCTTGCACTTGCCAACACAGGGACAGATTATGTTGCAGTTGTTTGGATATTGGCGTTCATCGGCAAGTTATCGGGTACGGATCGTGATGCAGCTCAAGGGGCTCGATTATGAGCAGCATCCGGTCAATCTGCGGCAGGGCGAGCAGCGTGAGAAGGCCTATCGCCGGCTCAACCCCCAGGGGCTGGTGCCGTTTCTGGTGGATGGCGAGGTGCAGGTGGGCCAGTCGGTGGCCATCATGGAGTACCTCGACGAAACCTACCCCGCCCACCCGCTGATGCCCTCGGCCCCGCAGGAGCGCGCCCGGGTCCGCCAGATCGTCAACATGATCGCCTGCGACATCCACCCCCTCAACAACCTGCGGGTGCTCAACTATCTGGAGCAATCGCTGGGGCAGGGCAAGGCACACCGCGACGAATGGTATCGCCACTGGATTGACGAGACCTTCACCGCGCTGGAGCAACTGCTGATGACCACCGCCGGCATCTATTGCGTCGGCAACGAGGTGACCCTGGCGGACTGCATGCTGGTGCCCCAGGTCTACAACGCCCGCCGCTACGACATGTCGCTGGAAGACTACCCCACCATCAACCGCATCGTCGCCAACTGCGAGCAGTTGCAGGCGTTTATCAAGGCCGCGCCAGAGCAGCAGCCGGATGCCCAACCCTGACATACGGCAGGCCGGGCCCGGTCATCCCGGCCCGGCCTGCCGTGCTTACTCTGCCAACTCCCTCCTTTCCCGTTCGCCTCAGGGCGTTCCGTTGCACCCATAGCGCCGAAAGCCGGGTCGCTCGCCCAGTCGCTGGTAGTAGTCATTCACGGCCGGCAGTAGCGGACGATCATAGGGCGTCTCCAGCCAGCGGTTGACCGACAGCCCGATGGGAATGTCCGCTAGCGAGAAGTGGGGGCCGGCCACATATCCCCCGGTTGCTTGAAGCTGTCTCTCCAGGATCTGCATGCAGTGAGACCACTGCAGGCAAGCTGCGTGAAGGGCCTGGCTGTCCTGATGCTGGGGGGAGCGCCGCACCAGCGACAGGAAGGCGTAGCGCCAGGCGCTGTTCAAGTCCGATGCCTGCCAGTCAATCCATTGATCGACCCGGGCCCTGGCTCTCGCCTCGGCGGGATAGATCGCGTTGTCGCCGTAGCGCGTCGCCAGATAGCGGATGATGGTGTTCGACTCCCACAGGGTGAAGTCGTCATCCTGAATGACCGGCACCATGGCATTGGGGTTGAGTGCCAGAAACGCCGGGGTATCCGTCGGCTTGAAGCCGGACCCCCACTCCTCCAGCTCGAACGGGAGATCCAGCTCGGCGCAGGTCCACAGCACCTTGCGCACATTGATGGAGGAGGCTTTGCCCAGTATCCGTAACATCTTTTCGTCCTTGTCGAGGGGATGGCCGGCTTGCCGCAGGCCTACAACCCCTGCTTGCACGGCCATCGGGGCCCAGCACAGTCACCGACCGTGCTGGGCCCCGATTGCATCGATTGGCGAGTCAGCCGTGGGTGGTCTTGGGCTGGAAGAAGGCGATGAACTTGCCGAATTTCTCCCCGTCGTAGCTGTCCCCCTTCTCCAGCAGCCCGGTGTTGAAGGATTCCAGCAGCTTGCCCTTGGCATCCAGCACGTAGAAGTGGGGCACCCCCAGATACTCGGGATAACCTTTGAGGAAGGATTCGTTCTTGTTCTGTTTGCTGACGTTCACCTTGACCACCACGAAGGTGCGGTTGAGCTGGCCGGCAAGATCGGGTTGTTGGTCCAGAAAGTGGTTCATCTCCTGACACCAGCTGCACCACTCGCCGCCCACCAGCAGCAGGACTTTCTTGCCCTCGGCGCTGGCCTTGGCGGTGGCGAGATCGCGGGCCGGGTCCCGCTGCTCGTCATAGCCCTGGCTGTAATCGGGCAGGCTCTGGCTCCAGAGGTGGCCGGCGCTGTACGCCTCGCCATGAAACAGGGCGGTGCCAAGCACCAGCGGCAATAGCAGTCGGTTCATCACGTGCTCCTTGTGTTGTTGTAGTTGCTTCCAAGCCGCAACAATGTGACACGAGCGAGCCCGGCCGCCAAGGGCGAGATGGGCGCTTGTTATGCAAAAAGCGGGAATGGGTCGGCGGGAAAAAACAAAGCCCCTCGCAGGAGGGGCTTGGCATTCAGGCAAGGGCGGTCGCCGGCAGATCAGTAACCCTGCTGGTGGACGTCCATCACGGCGCGACCGGAGGGGTCGGCCATCTCCTTGAACTTGGCATCCCACTCCAGCGCGGTCGGGGTGGAGCAGGCGACCGACTTGCCGTAAGGCACGGTACGGGCCGCGGACTCCAGCGGGAAGTGCTCGTCAAAGATGGCGCGATAGAAGTAGGCCTCCTTGGTGAGCGGGGTGTTGACGGGGAAGCGGAAGGCCGCCGCCTCGAACATCTGATCCGTCACCTCTTCCTCGACCATGGCTTTGAGGCTGTCGATCCACGAATAGCCTACGCCGTCGGAGAACTGCTCCTTCTGGCGCCACGCCACTTCGTGGGGCAGCAGATCCTCGAACGCTTCGCGCAGGATGTGCTTCTCGATCTTTCCTTTGCCACACATCTTGTCGGCAGGCTGCAGGCGCATCGCCACGTCCATGAACTCCTTGTCGAGGAAGGGCACGCGACCCTCCACCCCCCAGGCGGCCATCGACTTGTTGGCGCGCAGGCAGTCATAGAGGTGCAAAGAGGCGAGCTTGCGCACGTTCTCTTCGTGGAATTCGCGGGCGTTGGGCGCCTTGTGGAAGTAGAGGTAGCCGCCGAACAGCTCGTCGGAGCCTTCGCCGGAGAGCACCATCTTGATGCCCATCGCCTTGATGTAGCGGGCCATCAGATACATCGGCGTGGAGGCGCGGATGGTGGTGACGTCATAGGTCTCGAGGTGATAGATGACGTCCCGCAGGGCATCCAGTCCTTCCTGCACGGTGAAGTGGATCTGGTGGTGGATGGTGCCGAGGTGATCAGCCACCTTGCGGGCGGCGGCGAGATCCGGCGAGCCTTCCAGGCCGACGGCGAAGGAGTGCAGCTGTGGCCACCAGGCTTCGCTCTTGCCATCGTCTTCAACCCGACGGGCGGCATAGAGCTTGGTGATGGCGGAGATGACGGACGAATCCAGCCCGCCGGAGAGCAGCACGCCGTAGGGCACGTCGCACATCAGCTGGCGCTTGACCGCCGCTTCCAGCGCGGCTTTCAGCTCGGCCTTGTCGCTGACGTTGTGCTCGACCGCGCCGTACTCCATCCAGTCGCGCTTGTACCAAGTTTTAAGCTCGCCATCCTTGCTCCACAGGTAGTGTCCCGGCGGGAAGGTTTCGACGCTCTTGCAGACCGGTACCAGCGCCTTCATCTCGGAGGCGACGTAGAAGTTGCCGTGCTCGTCGCGGCCGGTGTAGAGGGGGATGATCCCCATGTGGTCGCGACCAATCAGGTAGGCATCCTGCTCGGCGTCATAGAGGATGAAGGCGAAGATGCCGTTGAGATCATCCAAAAAGGCGGGGCCCTTCTCCTTGTAGAGGGCCAGCAGCACCTCGCAGTCGGAGTGGGTCTGGAACTGGAAGTCGACCTTGAGGTTCTTCTCCAGCTCCTTGTGGTTGTAGATCTCGCCGTTGACGGCCAGCACGTGGGTGCGCTCGGGGTTGTAGAGCGGCTGGGCGCCGTTGCCCGGATCGACGATGGCCAGGCGCTCGTGCACCAGAATGGCTTTGTCGGAGCTGTAGACGCCGGACCAGTCAGGACCGCGGTGACGCAATCGCTTGGACATCTCCAGCGCCGATTTGCGCAGCGCGGCCGCATCGGATTTGATGTCCAGAATGCCGAAAATAGAACACATTGGCGGTAATCCTCTTGATTTTTATATGAGCCCCCCACGTTCGGGCTCGAAATTCCATTTACATTCCTCGCCAATCACAATGCCTAGTGCAAAAACCTTTTGCAAGCGGGAAAACCGCAGAAAATCATGCCGTACACGTCAACCCGATCGGCCTGAAAAAGGGCGGCTACGGCGGCCGGGGTTGACGCAGACGTCAAGTCGCGGCGGGCTCGAAGATCACATAGAGCTTGCGGCAGGGGGTGAGGGTCTCCCACTCCCCGACAAAGCCGGCCGGGATGACGAACTGATCGCCGGGCTTGAGGGGCAGTCTGCCGCCCTGGCCGTCGTGGATCACTGCCTCGCCTTCCAGCAGCTGGCAATACTCGTGCTCGGTGTAGTGGATGGCCCAGCGGCCGGGCTCGCAAGCCCAGAAGCCGACGTGAAACTGCTGGCTCGGGTCTGAGTAGTGGTTCCATACCGTCTGGCGCGGATTGCCGGCGCGCAGGCGCTCGGGGGTGGGCATCAGCGGGGTGGGGGCCGCCTCGTGGCGGTCGAGCAGGATCCAGTCGTTAAGGGTCTTCATGCTGCCTCCTTGGCAAGGGATAAAAAACGGGGCCATCCAGGCCCCGTGGTTGTTCGTTTTATTAAACGAGGTTGCGTATAACGTAAACGATACCGTCTCCCTTGCCAAGGGGACCGCCGCCCTCCGTCAGCGTGGCTGCAGCCGTTTGATGACGTGACGGGCAAAGCCGCTGCCCGCTTCGTCGTAGACGTTGAACACCGCATCCACCCCTTGCTCTTTCAGGGAGGCGATGTCGTCCTCGAAGCGGACGATGGCGGCAATCTTGCCGGCAAAGCCGTGGCTGCGCAGCTTCTCGATGGCGTAGAGGTTGCCCGAGTGGTGGGGCATGGCCAGCAGCACCAGGTTGACCTGGTTGGAGAGCAGCACCTTGTCCCAGAAGTCGGTATCGGTGGCATCCCCCTCGATCACGTTCATGCCCTGAGCGCGCAGGGTAGGCAGCTTCTCGCTGTCGTTCTCCACCCCGAGGATCACGGTGCCGTACTTGTTTTCCAGCTCGAAGTAGGCGCCCTGACCGATCCGCCCCATGCCGAGGATGATCACCTCGGCATCGCCGAGCTCGATGGGCCTGTCCTCCGGGTGCAAAGTAGTGGCCTGCATGCCGCGCAGCCAGTTGCCGAGCCGATGGTAAATGCGCTCGCTCTGGCCGTTGAGGGGGGCCGAGATCATGAAGCTGGCCGCCAGCGCCAAGGAGAGCGCAACCAGCCACTCGTGGGAGATCCAGCCCGCCTTGGCGGCGATGGCCGCGACGATCAGGCCAAACTCCGAGAAGTTGGTGAGCGCCAGGGTGGAGAGCAGGGCGGTGCGCACCCGCAGGTGGGCGCCGCTGTAGACCAGGTAGTAGAGCGCGCTTTTCAGCGGCAGGGCCAGCACCAACGCCAGCGCCAGCAACATGGTGTCGTGGGTCGGCAGGCCGTTGAGGCCGATGGTGAGAAAGAAGCAGATGAGAAACAGATCTTTGAGGTTAAAGAGTGACTTGGCCAGCCCCGCGGAGGCGGGGTGGGAGGCGATCAGCATGCCGATGACCAACGCCCCCAGATCCGGTTTGAGACCCACCACCTCGAAGCCGGCAGCCCCCACCACCAGCGCCAGGAAGATCCCGAACAGCACCTGCAGCTCGCCGTGACCGGCCCGCTCCAGCAATTTCAGCAGCAAGGGGCGCAGCAGTGGCAGGCCCAGGATCCAGAGCGCCCAGATGCTGGGCCACTGGCCGCTGGAGACCGCCAGGAAGGCCACCGCGAACAGATCCTGCATCACCAGCACGCCGACGGCGAGGCGGGCATAGAGGGCGTTCATGTCGCTGCGCTCCTCCAGCACCTTGACCGCAAACACGGTACTGGAGAAGGAGAGGGCAAAGCCCAGCAGCAGCGCCAGCCGCCAGTCCAGCGACATGGCCAGTGCCAGCCCGAGCCCCTTGCACACCAGCAGCACCACGGTGAACAGCAGGGTGGAGAGCAGCAGGTGCAAACTGGTGGTGCCCCAGACGTCGCGCCGCATCAGGATCTTGACGTTGAGTTTGAGGCCGATGGTGAACAGCAGCAGGGTGACGCCCAGATCGGCGATTTCGTTCAGGGCCGGGGTGTTCTGATAGCCCATGCCGTTGAGCAGAAAGCCGGCCGCCAGAAAGCCCAGCAGGGGCGGCAGGCCGATGAGGTTGACCAGCATGCCGCAGCCAAAGGCCACGGCGATCATGACAGGTTCCATTGCGCGTCCTTCAGGGGTAACGAGGCAGGCCTTGGCCTTGCGCCAGGCCGGCCCGTCAGCCGGCAGGGATCAGACGATGTCGATATCCACCACTGAATCGAAGATGTGGTTCGGCCGAAACGGCATGCGGTCGATGTCGGCCACCTTGCTCACCCCGGAGAGCACCAGCACCGTCTCGAGGCCGGCCTGGAAGCCTGCCAGAATGTCGGTGCGCAGGTTGTCGCCGATGATGATGGTGTCGTCGGAGTGGGCCTCCATCCGGTTGAGCGCCGCGCGGATGATCCAGGCGCTTGGCTTGCCGACGTAGAACGGCTTCTTGCCGGTCATCCGCTCGATGGGGGCGCACAGGGCGCCGCAGGCCGGGTGCATCATGGGGCCGTGGGTATCCGGGTTGGTGGCGATGAAGCGGGCCCCCTGATCGACGAACTTGGCCCCCAGCTGCATCATGGTCCAGTTGTAGTTGCGGGTCTCACCCACCACCACGAAGTCGGGGTCGATGTCGGTGATGGTGAAGCCGGCCTTGTAGAGCTCGTGGGTCAGCGCCCCTTCGCCGATCACATAGGCCTTCTTGCCGTCCTGGCGCTTGAGAAAGTCGGCGGTGCCCATGGCGGAGGTGTAGAAGCACTCCTCCGGCACCTCGATCCCGGCGGAGCGGAAGCGGTTTTGCAGATCTTTCTGGGTCTGGGCCGGGTAGTTGGTCAGAAACAGCAGCTTGCTGCCCTGCTCCAGCAGGCGGTGGACGAAGCGGTCGGCACCGGGCACCAGATCGTTGTTGTGCAGGATGACGCCGTCGATGTCGCAGATGACGTTTTTCTTCATGGGGACTCCTTGTGTAGGCGCAAGAGGCGGCGGAAAGTTGCGCCAACTCTCAAGATCTTCAAATAGTTATGTTGTTTTTGTGACGCCATTATAAGTCTGTTTGATGACAAGTCTCCCCCATAAACAGAGATAGGTGCACAATGAACGACAGAGGGGAGGGATCCGCTCTGCCACTGGCTGGTCCCGCTGTCTGTGAACCGATGGAGCCGTCATCATGGATAACTTTATTGCCGGTCTGCCCAAGCTGGAGCTGCACCTCCATATCGAAGGCTCGCTCGAGCCGGAACTGATGTTTGCCCTGGGCCAGCGCAACGGCGTGGCCCTGCCCTGGCCCGACGTGGCCAGCGTGCGCGCCGCCTACGAGTTCGACTGTCTGCAATCCTTCCTTGATCTCTACTACCTGGGGGCCAGCGTGCTCATCACCGAGCAGGATTTCTTCGACCTCACCTGGGCCTATCTGGAACGCTGCGCCGCCGACAAGGTGGTGCACGTGGAGATCTTCTTCGACCCCCAGACCCACACCGCCCGTGGCGTGCCCTTCGCCATTGTGCTGGGCGGCATCGAGCGGGCGCTGCAGCGCGGAGAGCGGGAGTTTGGCATTAGCTGGCGGCTCATCATGAGCTTCTTGCGCCACCTGCCCGAAGAAGATGCCTTTGCCACGTTGGCACAGGCCACTCCCTTCCTGTCGCGCATTCACGGCATCGGCCTCGACTCGGGGGAGCAGGGCAACCCGCCCAGCAAGTTTGCCCGGGTCTTTGCCCGCTGCCGCGAGCTGGGGCTGCCGGTGGTGGCCCACGCCGGCGAAGAGGGGCCGGCGCAGTATATCTGGCAGGCTATCCGGGAACTTGAGGTGCGGCGCATCGATCACGGGGTGCGCTGCGTCGACGATCCCGATCTGCTGCGCTATCTGGCCGATACCCGGCTGCCGCTCACCGTCTGCCCCCTCTCCAACACCCGTCTCAAGGTGTTTGACAAGATGGCCCACCACAACGTGCTGGCGCTGCTGGAGCAGGGGCTGTGCGTCACCATCAACTCCGACGATCCCGCCTATTTCGGCGGCTACATGAATGCCAACTTCCACGCCCTGGCCCATAAGCTGGGGGCCAGCATGAACCAGCTCTGCCGCTTGTCACTGAACGCGGTGGAGGCGAGCTGGCTGAGCCTGGCCGACAAGGCGCGGCTGACCCGGGAGATCAGAAGCTACGCCGCCTGCTACGGGGTCAGCCTCCATTAGCCTGCGGCGCCGGCAAGCATGACAGGCAAAAAAACGCGCCCACCAGAGAGGGTGGGCGCGTTTTTTTATGCCTGGGCGGGTGTGACTCAGGCCGTGTGGGGCTGGGGGGCCGCCTGATAGGTCGGGTAGTCAATCAAGCCCTTTTCGCCACCGCCGAACAGGGTGGCCGGGTCGTGAGGGGCCAGCGGATAACCGTGGCGCAGCCGCTCGGGCAGATCGGGGTTGGCCACGAAGGGGCGACCGAAGCCTATCATGTCGGCCCATCCCGCCTCGAGCGCCGCCCGGGCACGTTCGCCGTCGTACTTGCCGGCATAGATGAGGGTGTTGGGGAAGGCGTCGCGCAGCCCCTGCTTGAAGCCCTCCGCCATCAGCGGGGCATCGTCCCAGTCCGCCTCGGCGATGTGCAGGTAGACCACGTCGAGCCGGCCCAGCAGGCGGGCGGCGGCCAGATAGGTCTCCTGCGGGTTGGCATCCACGGTGCCGTTGAGGGTGGTGAGCGGCGCGAGGCGCACCCCGACCCGGTCGGCCCCGATCTCGCTGCAGACTGCCTCGGTCACCTCTTTGAGGAAACGCAGCCGGTTCTCCAAGGAACCGCCGTAGCCGTCGGTGCGGGTATTGGACTCGGAGTCGAGGAACTGGTTGATGAGGTAGCCGTTGGCGGCGTGCAGCTCGATGCCGTCAAAGCCGGCCAGCATGGCGTTGCGAGCCGCCTGACGGAACTGCCCCACTACCGCGTCGATATCGGCCTGGCTCATGGCGCGCGGGGTGACGGTTTCGACGAACCCGGGGGCATCGCTGCCGTTGTCGACGAACACCCGCACCCCTTTCGCCTGAATGGCGGAGGAGGAGATGGGCTGGGCACCGCCGAGGTTGTCGGGGTGAGTGACCCGGCCCACGTGCCAGAGCTGGGCGAACATGGTGCCGCCCTTGGCGTGGACGGCGTCGGTCACCTGCTTCCAGCCGGCCACTTGCTCGGCGCTGTGGATCCCCGGCGTCCAGGCGTAGCCCTTGCCCATGGGGTCAATCTGGGTGCCTTCGCTGATGATGAGGCCGGCCCCGGCGCGCTGGGCGTAGTAGGTGGCCATCATGGCATTGGCCACGTCACCGGGCTGGCTGGCGCGGGAGCGGGTCATGGGAGGCATGACGATGCGATTGTTGAGGTGCAGCTGGCCGAGACGCAGGGGGCAGAACAGGTGATCGTGGTGCATGGTGAATTCCTCATGGTGATGATGGGCTCACTCTAGTGCCGGTATCCCTTGCGAAAAAGAGGGGTAATTGCAGAAAAGAATTGCGCTGATGACAGCAATGGTGAAAAGAGGGGGCAGGGGGGCACCTGAATAAAAAAGGGGGCCCGCAAGGCCCCCTTTCTGCATGGTTCACGCAATGACGTCAGGCATCCAGCGGCATGACGCGCACCCGCTCGATGCGCCGCTCGCTCACCTCGACCACCTCGAAGCCAAGCTGCTGCAGTTGCAGCTGCTGGCCCGGGGCGGGCAGGGTGCCGAAGTGGGAGAGCAGCATGCCGGCCAGGGTCACGTACTCGTCGCTCTCGCTCACCAGCCCTTCGTGTTCCAGCACCTGCTCCACGTGGTGGATGTTGGTGCTGCCGTTGATGAGCCAGCCTTCCCCATCGCGGATGATGTCTGGCGTTTCGTCTTCGTCGGGCAGTTCGCCGACGATGGCCTCCAGCAGGTCGTGGGTGGTCACCAGCCCCTGGATCACGCCGAACTCGTCGGCCACCAGGATGAGGCTGCCCTTGGCCTGGCGCAGCTCCGCCAGCAGCTTAATCACGTTGATGGTCTGCGGCACTATGATGGGGTCGTTCTGCTTGGCCAGCTCGCTCAAGGATTGCCCTTCGTTGAGGGCAAACAGCAGGTCGCGCGCCTTGACCACCCCGATCACCTCGTCCAGATCTCCGTCACAGACCGGGAACAGGCTGTGGGGCTCCTGCTGCAACAGAGCACGGATCTCGTCATTGGAGTCGTTGACGTCGATCCAGGCCATCTCGGAGCGCGGGGTCATGATGGTGCGGATGGAGCGTTCGGCCAGCGACAGCACCCCGGTCACCATGTAGCGCTCCTCCTCGCCAAAGCTGACCGGCTCGGCGGCGGGGGCGTCCAGATCGTCGTCCGGTCGGTCCTGATACGCCTTGCTGCCCATCAGTTTGAAAATGGCGGCGGTGGTGCGCTCGCGCAGGGGCTGCTTGGCTTCGTGGCGCTCGGCACTGCGCTGGGAGAGCTGGTTGAAGAACTCGATCAGCACCGAGAAGCCAATGGCCGCGTAGAGGTAACCCTTCGGAATATGGAAGCCGAACCCTTCCGCCACCAGGCTAAAGCCGATCATCAGCAGGAAGCTCAGACAGAGCACCACCACTGTGGGGTGGGCGTTGACGAAGCGGGTCAGCGGCTTGGAGGCCAGCACCATCACCACCATGGCGATGGTGACGGCCGCCATCATGACGCCGAGGTGTTCCACCATGCCGACGGCGGTGATGATGGAGTCCAGCGAGAAGATGGCATCCAGCACCAGGATCTGGGTGATCACCACGCCGAAGCTGGCGTAGGCGCCAACCGGCCCGTCTTCGGGCGGCTTGGCCTCCAGCCGCTCATGCAGCTCGGAGGTGGCCTTGAACAGCAGGAACAGGCCGCCCCCCATCAGGATCAGGTCCCGACCGGAGAAGGGGTGATCCCACAGGTGCAAAATGGGGGTGGTCAGGGTGACCAGCCAGGACATCACGCTCAGGAGCCCCAGGCGCATCAGCAGGGCCAGCGACAGGCCGATGACGCGGGCCTTGTCGCGCTGGGCGGGGGGCAGCTTTTTCACCAGGATGGCGATGAAGACCAGGTTGTCGATCCCGAGCACGATTTCCAAAACGATCAGGGTAAACAGACCGATCCAGATGTGGGGATCCAGCAGCAATTCCATGTAGTGACCTCAATAAAAAACAGACAGAGCAGAGAGTGAGCACGGCGTACGATGGCCGCAGTGACAGCAAGGCAATGGCGTTATTCAGAGGCGCTGATTAAGCAGATAAAGATAGGCTTTGACGGGAAGAAACGAAGGGCAACTTCGGGGATTGTCCATGATGGGCAATAAAACCTCGGGTTAAAAGTGAGCCCTGATGATAACGGGAATCCCGTATTTGGCAAGAGGGGGCGGGAAGCACCGGGGGAGGCGCGCTCGCCCAGCGGGCGACAGAGGCGGGCGGAGCTTGCCAGGCAAGCCCCGCCTTGCGGCTTACAGCCAGCGTTTCTCGCGGGTGAAGCAGACCGACAGCCAGGCGTCCCCCAGGGTATCGCCGAGGCGGGACCAGAGCTCCTGGCGCAGGGCATCCTGGCGTTCGACGGGCCACTCCTGGCCGGGGGCTACCAGAATGTTGAGTTCGAGATCGAAGCGGCGACCGCTTTTCGCCAGATGGCTGTAGCACTCGATGCCATGGCGCAGGCGCAGGGCCTCGACTTCGCTGGCCACCAGCCGGGAGACATCCCCCTTGGGGGCGATCTTCAGCACTTCCCGCAGGTTGCGACCGAGCACCTTGATGGGGATGAGGGTGGCGCACAGGGCCAGCAGCGAGACCAGCACCGGGTCTATGTAGCGGTTGTAGTGGCCGTAGCCGATGGCATCGAGGCCGATGGCGACCACGAAGCCGATGAGCAGGGTGGTGCTGAGCAGGGTGTCGACCAGCCACTCCTTGGAGTCCACCCGCACCAGCTCGGAGTTGACCCGCTCGGCCACGTCGGCCTCGACCCGGTAGATGATGCCGCAGAAGAAGGTGGAGACGACGGCATAGATGAGGGCGTGGCCGAGATCGATCTCCCGTCCGCCCGCCAGCAGGGTAGTGAGGCCGTTGTAGAGTGCCGCCAGACAGAGCAGCAGAATGATGGTGCCGTTGATGACGTTGGCGATGGGCTCGAAGTGGGCGTAGCCGTATTGAAAGCGGGCGTCGGAGGGGCGGGTAACCAGGTAGGCGGTGATGAGCCCCAGCCCCGTCATGCCCATGCTGAACAGGGTGAAGATGCCGTCCAGCATGATGGCGTTGGAACCGACGAACAGGCCATAGCCGATCCCGAAAATGGCAAAGGTGATGCAACCAAACAGCGACAGGGTCAGCGCCTGTTTTTCGGTGCGGATCAGCGTACTGATAACATGGCTGTAATGAGCCATAAAAGTCCTCCTTTCAAATGGTGAAGATTGCGCGCGCAAGCGGTTTTCTAGCTGATATACTGCCCGCTCACATGTGAGCGGACTGGTTCGGGGGCCCGCGAAGAGGCTGGCCCGAACGGTCGTTGTCGCCGGAGTTCCGGCATCAAGCAAAGGAAGGGAACAAGGATTCATGATCCCGAGACTCGATTACCAGGACAGTTTGTCACCTACAACCCTGCAGTTTCTTGAGTTGCTGGCGCGATCAGCATTTCGTGGTGATATCGAAAAGTCTTATGCAAGCCGGTTGGCGATGGCGACGGATAACAGCGTCTATCAGGTAGTACCTCAGGCGGTTCTCTATCCGCGCAGTGCGGACGATATTGCGGTGATGCTCAAGCTGGCCCAGGGGCCCGAGTACGCAACCTTGAGTTTCTTCCCTCGCGGCGGCGGTACCGGCACCAATGGTCAATCCTTGGGCGGCGGCATTATCGTCGATCTCTCGCGCCATATGAACCAGATCATGGAAATTAATCTGGAAGAGGGCTGGGTGCGGGCCCAGGCCGGGGTGGTCAAAGATCAGCTCAACGCCTATTTGAAGCCCCACGGCTACTTCTTCTCGCCGGATCTCTCCACCTCCAACCGCGCTACCCTGGGCGGCATGGTCAACACCGACGCCTCGGGGCAGGGCTCCTTGGTGTACGGCAAGACCTCGGATCACGTGCTCGGCCTCAAGGCCGTGCTGGAAAACGGCGATCTCATGGCCACCGAGCCGGTGACCGGCCCGCGTCTGGCGGACAAGCTGGCGCTGGAGAGCCGTGAAGGGGAGATCTATCGCACCCTCTATCGCATCGGCAAGGAGCGGCGCGCCGACATCGAGGCCACCTTCCCCAAGCTCAACCGCTTTCTGACTGGTTACGATCTCAAGCACCTCTATCAACCCGATACCGACACTCTGGACGTCAGCCGGGTGCTGTGTGGCTCGGAAGGCTCCTTGGGCTTTATCACCGAGGCCAGGCTCAACATCACCCCCATCCCGCGCTACCGTACCCTGGTCAACGTCAAGTACGACAGCTTCCCGTCGGCCCTGCGCAATGCCCCCTTTATGGTACAGGCCCAGGCGCTGTCGGTGGAGACGGTGGACTCCCGGGTGCTGGGGCTGGCCCGTGCTGACATCATCTGGCACTCGGTCAAAGAGTTCATTCAGGAGGTGCCGGGCAAGGATCTGCAGGGGCTCAACATCGTCGAATTTGCCGACACTGACGAGAATGAGCACAAGGCCAAGGTGGCCGAGCTGTGTCGGCGCATCGACGGCCTGCTGGCCAAGGGGGAGGCGGGGATCATCGGCTATCAGGTGTGCAACCACCTGGCCAGCATCGAGACCATCTACGCCATGCGCAAGAAGTCGGTGGGGCTGCTCGGCAACGCTGAAGGGCGCAAGAAGCCGGTGGCCTTCACCGAAGACACCGCCGTGCCGCCGGAGTCGCTGGCGGACTTCATCATGGAGTTTCGAGCCCTGCTGGATGCTCACGGCCTTGACTACGGCATGTTCGGCCACGTCGATGCCGGGGTGCTGCACGTGCGCCCGGCGCTGGACTTGTGCGATCCCGAGCAGGAGGTGTTGCTGCGGCGCATCTCCGATCAGGTGGTGGCGCTCACCGCCAAATATGGCGGCCTGATGTGGGGGGAGCACGGCAAGGGCTTTCGCTCCGAATACAGCCCCGCCTTCTTCGGTGAGCTGTGGGAGGAGCTGCAACGGGTCAAGGGGGCGTTTGACCCCGCCAACCGCATCAACCCGGGCAAGATCTGCATGCCTTATGGCAGTGGCGCCGAGCTGGTGTCGGTGGATGGGCCCAAGCGCGGCAAGTTCGACCGCCAGATCCCGCTGGCGGTGCGCACCAGCTATACCCGGGCGCTGGATTGCAACGGCAATGGTCTCTGCTTCACCTTCGAGACAGACTCCCCCATGTGCCCCTCGGTCAAGATCAGCCGCGACCGCCGTCACTCTCCCAAGGGGCGGGCCGGCCTGATGCGCGAATGGCTGCGCCAGCTGGCCGAGCAGGGCTTCGATCCGCTGAGTGAGGAGGTGGCCCTGCAAAGCGGCGGTCTGCGCTTCAAGCAGATTGTCGACAAGTTTCGCAACACAGTGGCCCGCGCCCGCGGCGAGTATGACTTCTCCCACGAGGTGATGGAGGCGATGGAGGGGTGTCTGGCCTGCAAGGCGTGCACCAGCCAGTGCCCCATCAAGGTGGATGTGCCCACCTTCCGCGCCCGCTTCATGCAGCTCTATCACAGCCGCTACCTGCGCGGCCCCAAGGATTACTTCGTCGGCACGGTGGAGAGCTATGCCCCCCTGCTGGCCAAAGCGCCGAAACTGGTCAACTTCTTCCTCGAGAAAGAGTGGGCCCAGAAGGCGACCGAGAAGAGCATCGGCATGGTGGACGTGCCGCTATTGAGCGTGCCGACCCTGTCCGAGGAGCTGCGCGACCATCGCGCCCGCTATTTCGACTTGCCGGGCCTGGAGGCCATGAGCCCCGAGCAGCGTAAAAAAGTGGTGCTCATCGTGCAGGATCCCTTCACCAGCTACTACGACGCCCCCGTTGTGCGTGACCTGGTGAAGCTCGCCAGCAAGCTCGGCCTGCAGCCCTATCTGCTGCCGTTCAAGCCCAACGGCAAGCCCCAGCACGTGAAGGGTTTCCTGCGCGCCTTCGCCCGTACTGCCGCCAGCAGCGCCCAGTTCCTCAACAAGGTGGCGGCGCTCGGCATCCCCATGGTGGGGGTCGATCCTTCCCTGGTGCTCTGCTATCGGGACGAATACGTGAAGGCGCTCGGCCCCGCCCGTGGCGACTTCCAGGTGCTGCTGCCCCAGGAGTGGCTGCTCTCCTTGCCGGCCGATGCGTTGCCGGTGCGAGAAGCAGACGCCGGCGCCGAGCCCTGGTATCTGTTCGCCCACTGCACCGAGAAGACCGCCAAGCCGTCGACTCACGGTGACTGGAGTGCCCTGTTCCGCCGCTTCGGTGCCACCCTGCAACCGGTGTCGGTGGGCTGCTGCGGCATGGCGGGCACTTATGGCCACGATGCCAAACAGGTGGAGAACTCCAAGGGCATCTATGGCCTGAGCTGGGCCGAGCCCCTGGCTCGCCTGCCGCAAGCCCGTTGTCTGGCCACCGGTTATTCGTGCCGCAGCCAGGTCAAGCGGATGGAGGGGGAGAAGCTCAAACACCCGTTGCAGGCCCTGCTGGAACTGCTCTGATGCTGACCCTGCCCAAGCGGTTTCGGGTGCCGCAAGCCTACCGGCACCCGCACTTCCTGCTGCTGCCGGTCAATCCGACCCAGGCGGTGGTGGAGTTCGTCGCCATGCTGCGCGAGCGCGAGCAGCTTCATCAGCTGTTTCGCCCGGACGATGTGTGGCCCTCCGCCAATTTCAGCCTGAGTCAGCACGAGGCCGATCTGGAGTGGCAGCACTCCGAATTTCTGGCCAAGCGCTCCTTTGCCTATGGCCTCTGGAGCCCGGCGCGGGAGCCCGAGTTCTGGGGCGGGGTTTACCTCTACCCCTCGGTGCTGCCGGAGGTGACGGTGGAGCTCTTCTTCTGGAAGGTGGCCGAGGCGCCGCTCACCGATGCCGAACTGGAGGCCGAACTGCGCGCCTGGCTGGGCAAGGTATGGCAGTGGCCCGCGCCGCGCCTGCCGGGGCGGGACCAGCCCTGGGCCGAGTGGCCAGGGGTGACCTATCCCTGGTGAGGGTCAACCTCGATGCAAGATGCCCCAGCGTGGGCATCTTTTTTTTTGCTCCTTTTTCGCCGACACTGCTGGTTTGCCGCTACGGCGCAGCGATAACCCGTTGATCACGCAAGGAGTCCGTTCACCATGAGTCAAGAAAGCAGCACCATCTGGCGCAAGCCCATGAGCCTTGAAGGGCTCAACGCCAGCTCTCGCAACACCCTGATGGCTCACCTCGACATCGTCTATACCGCCTTTGGTCCCGACTGGCTGGAGGCCACCATGCCGGTGGATCACCGTACCCATCAGCCGCTCGGCATGCTGCACGGCGGCGCCTCTGTGGTGCTGGCGGAGACGCTGGGATCGCTCGCGGCCAACATGGCGGTCGGGCCTGACAGTTATTGTGTCGGGCTGGAGGTCAATGCCAACCACCTGAGGGCCAAGCGGGAAGGGGTGGTGACGGGGCGCTGCACGCCACTGCATCTGGGGGCGACGACTCAGGTGTGGCAGATAGAAATTCGCGATGAACGTGGTCGTTTATTGTGCACCAGCCGGTTGACCATGGCGGTGCTCAAACACAAGCGGGACAAGGACTCTGGCGAAGCGTGATCTGCAATAACGCACCATGAGTGAAAAATAAGCAAGCCATAGTCGCAAGATCCCTCTATAATTGCCAACGTCTTGAGAGGCTTATCACATTTTTCAAGACAGCAGAACAAAGTGGCGCTATAATCGCCGCCTTTTTGCTATTCCGCGGTGTTAGCCGCCTGCCTTAATCTGGAAGAATCTATGTCTGATACCGAACAACTGCCCCTTTTTAGTGAGCTTGGACTGGCCGCGCCTGTACTGAAAGCGCTGCAGGACGTGGGCTATGAGCGCCCGTCCCCCATCCAGGCCGCAGCAATTCCCCACCTGATGGCGGGCCACGATCTGCTGGGGCAGGCGCAAACCGGTACAGGGAAGACCGCTGCTTTTGCCTTGCCTCTGTTGTCTCGTCTGGAAGCTGGTAACCGCAACACCCAGATCCTGGTGCTGGCACCGACGCGTGAACTGGCCCTGCAGGTGGCTGAAGCGTGCCAACGCTATGCCCACCACATGCCTGATTTCCACGTGCTGCCCATCTACGGCGGCGCCTCCTACGAAACCCAGACCCGCGCCCTGCGCCGCGGTGCTCAGGTTGTCGTGGGTACCCCGGGCCGCGTGATGGACCTGATCCGTCGCAAGAACCTGGACCTCTCCGGCCTGAAAGCCCTGGTGCTGGACGAAGCGGACGAGATGCTGCGCATGGGCTTCATCGACGACGTGGACTGGATCATGGAACAGTGCCCGGCCGGTCGTCAGGTTGCCCTGTTCTCCGCCACCATGCCGGAGCAGATCCGTCGTGTGGCCCAGAAGCATCTGAAGCAGCCCAAAGAGATCAAGATCGCTTCCAAGACTGCGACCGCTACCACCATCCGCCAGCGTTACTGGCAGGTGACCGGTCTGCACAAGCTGGACGCCATGACCCGTCTGCTGGAAGTCGAACCCTACGAAGCCCTGCTGGTGTTTGTACGCACCAAGAACGCCGCCGAAGAACTGGCTGGCAAGCTGGCTGCCCGTGGTCACGCCTGTGAAGCGCTGCACGGTGACATCCCGCAGAAGCTGCGTGAGCGTACCGTCGACAAGCTGCGTCAAGGCCAGCTGGACATCCTGATCGCCACCGACGTGGTCGCCCGTGGTCTGGACGTTGAGCGCATCACCCACGTGGTGAACTACGACATCCCCTACGACACCGAATCCTACGTTCACCGTATCGGCCGTACCGGTCGTGCCGGTCGCAAGGGCGAAGCCATCCTGTTCGTGGCACCGCGCGAGCGTCGCATGCTGCGCGCCATCGAGCACGCAACCCGTCAGGCCATCGAGCCGATGAAGATGCCGAGCACCGAGGACATCAACCAGCACCGTCTGGCCAAGTTCAAGGAGCGCATCCGCGAAACCATGATGGGCGAAGAGCTCGAGATCTACGTGAACCTGGTGAACGAGCTGATCGAAGAAGACTCTGCCGATCCGCTGGAGCTGGCTGCCGCACTGGCCAAGCTGGTACAGGGCGACCAACCGCTGCTGCTGGATGACTCCATTCCGGATCCGGTGTTCAACGCCGGCAACGATCGCGGTGGTTTCGAGCGTCGTGACTTCAACGACCGTGGTGGCCGTGATTTCGCCGACCGTGGCGATCGCCCGGCTCGTCGCATGCCGTCCCTGGAGCCGCGTCCGCTCAAAGACAACCCGGACGTGGAGATGGAGCGTTACCGCGTCGACGTGGGTGCCCATCACGGCGTCAAGCCGGGCCAGATCGTGGGTGCCATCGCCAACGAAGCGAACATCGAGAGCCGTTTCATCGGCAACATCGACATCGCCGATGACTTCTCCACCGTCGATCTGCCCAAGGGCATGAGCGCCGAAGTGCTGGAAGTGATCAAGAAGGCCCGTGTCTGCCAGCGTCCGCTGCAGATCAGCCGCTACACCGAAGTGCCGGCCGGCAGCAACACTGCTCCCCGTCCGCCCCGTGGTGATCGTCCGTTCCGTGGCGACCGTCCTTTCAACAAGGATCGCCGTCCGCAGGGTGACCGTCCCTTCAACAAGGATCGCCGTGAAGGCGGTTTCGACAAGGGTCGCAAATTCGGTGGCAAGCGCCGCGACAGCTAAACCCTGACTGCTAGCTAAAAAGGCCGCTCATCGAGCGGCCTTTTTGTTACCCGTCGTTCACCCAGGAGGCGCCGCAGTGCCACATGGGTGATGTGGATGGGTAAGTTTATGGCGCACCGTGGATATCGTCGATGGGTTGGCCTGACATCGTCCTGGCTGTGTGGAATGGGATAGGGCAGGGAAGAGACGGGTAAATGCTGGGTAGCGGGGGGCTGCGAGCCACATCCGCATAAAAGGAAAGGGGTCAGCAGAATAGCAGGCTGAGGCTGAGAGGGGTGCCCGGGCTGGTTTGTCCGGGTCTATGCCATCGCGATGAAGGCAGCAAAAAGGCGACCCGGGGTCGCCTTTTATGTTTATGCATCTATCTTGGGGGCTTAGAGCACCATGGCGGCAATCCAGCCGAAGATGATGAGCGGGATGTTGTAGTGGATGAAGGTGGGTACCACGCTGTCCCAGATATGGTCGTGCTGGCCGTCGGCGTTGAGGCCCGAGGTGGGGCCCAGGGTCGAGTCGGAGGCGGGGGAGCCCGCATCCCCCAGGGCGCCGGCGGTGCCGACCAGAGAGATGGTCGCCAGCGGGGAGAAGCCGAGGTGCAGGCACAGCGGCACATAGATGGTGGCGATGATGGGCACGGTGGAGAAGGAGGAGCCGATCCCCATGGTGATGAGCAAGCCCACCAGCAGCATCAAGAAGGCGGCCAGCCCCTTGTGGCCCGCCATCATGCCGGAGACGGCCTGGACCAGGCTCTCCACCCCGTGGGTCTCTTTCATCACGGCGGCGAAGCCGGCGGCGGAGATCATGATGAAACCGATGAGGGACATCATGCGCACGCCCTGGGTGAAGGCATCCTGGCTCTCGCGGAACTTGATGACGCCGCCACAGGTGAAGATGACGAAGCCGGCCAGCGCCCCCAGCACGATGCTGTTGGTCATCAGCTGCAGCCCCAGTGCCACGGCGATGGCCAGCAGGGCGACCCAGATGTGGTTGAGGTTGAGATCGACCGTTTCCGGCTCGGCGGCCAGGATCTTCTCCAGATCATACTGGCGCGGTTTGCGGTAGCTGAAGAAGACGGCGATCAGCAGGCCGACGAACATACCCAGCACCGGAATGGCCATCGCCAGCGGCAGCTGGCTGTGCTCGACCGGCACGCCGTTGTCGATCAGGTTCTTGGCCAGGATGTTGTTGAGGAAGATGCCGCCAAAGCCCACCGGCAGCAGCATATAGGTCGCGGTCAGGCCAAAGGTGATGACGCAGGCCACCTGACGACGGTCGATCTGCATCTGGGCCATGACGTGCAACAGTGGCGGGATCAGGATGGGAATGAAGGCGATATGGACCGGGATCAGGTTCTGGGAGGAGATGGAGACCCCCAGTACCGAGCTGAGCAGCAGGGCCTTGACCCAGAGGATGCGGGAGCTGCTGGCATCCTTGCCGAGTTGGCTGATCACCTTGCGTGCCAGCAGATCCGTGATGCCGGAGCGGGAGATGGCGACTGCGAAGGCCCCCAGCATGGCGTAGGAGAGGGCGATCTCGGCGCCGCCACCCAGGCCACCGCTGAAGGTGCTGAGGGTCTGCTCGAGGGAGAGACCGCCGATCAGACCGCCGACGATGGCGCCGATGGCGAGAGAGACCACCACATTGATCCGCAGCAGGCTGAGCACCAGCATCAGCGCCACCGCGATAACAACAGGATTCATTTGCTTTCCTTATAGTTTGTGTTGCTGTCTGTCGTGTGAAAGGCAGTTAGTTTGCGAAAAATGTGACAAATGTCGAGTAAAAAATCAGGTGAATGGCCTATCTACAGCATTCCCGGCGGTTCAACCCAGGTGAAGAGTCGAGAGAGATAAAAAACGGTGCTGGATGGGCCTTTTTTCGACATTCTGGTCAAACCAGATGGCGCAAGAAAAGAGGCTGCCGTGGCAGCCTCTTGGGAAGGGAGCGTCGTTACTCGCTGGCGTCGTCGGCTACCTCGTCCGGGTGGGCCGGGGGCCAGCCACCCAGGCTCTTCCAGCGGTTGACGATATGACAGAACAGCTCGGTGGTGCGCTCGGTGTCGTAGAGGGCGGAGTGCGCCTCTTTATTGTCAAACGGAATGCGCGCGCTCTGGCACGCCTTGGCCAGCACCGTCTGGCCCAGCGCCAGGCCGGAGAGGGCGGCGGTGTCGAAGGTGGCAAACGGATGGAACGGATTGCGCTTGAGGCCGGCCCGCTCGGCGGCGGCCATGACGAAGCCGTGATCGAAGGTGGCGTTGTGAGCCACTATGATGGCGCGGCCGCAATCCTGCTCCTTCATCCCCTTGCGGATGCCCTTGAAGATCTCGGTCAGCGCCTCTTTCTCGCTGACGGCGCCGCGCAGCGGATTGAAGGGATCGATGCCGGTGAACTCCAGCGCCGCTTTTTCCAGATTGGCCCCTTCAAACGGCTCGACATGAAAATGGAAGATCTGGTCGGGCACGAGCCAGCCCTGCTCGTCCATCTTGAGGGTATAGGCGGCGATTTCCAGCAAGGCGTCGGTTCTGGCATTGAACCCGGCGGTTTCAACATCGATGACGACGGGGTAAAAGCCACGAAAACGGCCCTTGAGGGTGTGAACAGCGTCGGTCATGGTATCTCGGTCGGCGTGAAATGAGGCGGCATTATGGCAAAAAAGCCGGCCTTTGTCCCTCATCGGCCACCATCGGCACGCTGGCCGATTCTATTATCGACACGCGGACTTATAATTGACCACTTCAACAATGGAATGGGGAGCAACGATGAAGAAGCTGGGATTGGCGCACAAAATGTTGCTGGTGGTCTGCCTGCCACTGCTGGCCTTGCTGTTCTTCTCCGGCCGATACGTCTATGAGCGTTATCGGGTCGAGCAGGAGATGAGTCAGGCCCAGGCCGCACTGGCGGTGGTGCGGGAAGCGGCGCAATTGGCCCACGAGCTGCAAAAGGAGCGTGGCATGTCGGCTGGCTTCCTGGGGTCCGGTGGCAACAAGTTTCGCGATGCCCTGCCGACGCAGCGCAAGCAGGTCGACACCCTGCTGCAGCGCTTTCGTGAGGATCCCGCCCTGCTGGCACTCAAAGAGGTGCAGCAGGAGCTGGCCGGGCTCACCGCCATGCGCGAGCGGGTCAGTGCGTTAGGGGTCGAGGTGGCGGAGCAGGTCAGCTTCTATACCCGGATGATCACCCAGTTGCTGGCGGTGGTGGATCAGATCAGCATCAATAGCCGGGATGCCACCATAGCGCTGCAGACCAATGCCTATGCCGCCTTCTTGCAGAGCAAGGAGCGGATGGGGCTGGAGCGGGCAACCTTAAGCAACGTGTTCGGCCGCGACAGCTTCACGCCGGCGCTGTTGCAGCAGTTCATCTCCCTGTTGGCGGCCCAAAATACCTATCTTGAGCGTTTTCAGGCGGTGGCGAGCCCCTCCCAGCGTCAGCTGCTGGCCGACAGCCTGGCCTCGCCGGTGGTGAGCAAGGTGGCCGCCATGGAGAAGCTGGCGCTGGACAAGGCGGCCAGCGGCGGCTTCGGGGTGGATGCCGAGGCCTGGTTTGCCTTGAGCACCGACAAGATCAGCCTGCTCAAGGAGAGCGAAGACCGCCTCTATCAGCAGCTGTCCGAGCGGGTGGACCAGATGCGGGCGAAGAGCGCCAGCGACTTCTGGTGGGCCGCCACCGGAGTCCTGCTGTGCGTGCTGCTCACCAGCTTCATCTGCTGGCGGGTGGTGCGGGATCTGCACCTGGGCTTCATGGCCCTGCACCATACCTTCAAGCGGCTGGTGCAGGAGAACGATCTGACGGTGCGGGTCAACTGGCGATCCGGTGATGAACTGGGTGCGCTGTCGCGGGATCTGAACCACTTCCTCGAACATCTGGAGGGACTGATGCTGGCGGTGCGCCGTTCCTGCGAGGTGCTGGCCCGCAGCGCCGCCGCCTCGGCCAACGTCATTGCCGACGTCAACGCCGGGGTGGCCAAGGGGTTTGGCCAGGTGGATCTGGTGGCGACGGCCGCCACCGAGATGGCTTCGACGGTCGCCGAGATCGCACGCAACGCGACCCAGACCTCGCTGGCGACCCAGCAGGCCATCGGCCGGGCCCGGCAGGGTGACAAAGAGGTGGATCAGACCATCGATGCCATCCAGCAGGTCGCGGGTACCTTGAGTGATACCCAGCAGCTGGTGGATAGCCTGCATCAGGACACCGAATCGGTGGGTGAGGCGCTCAACCTCATCAAACAGATCTCGGATCGCACCAACCTGCTGGCCCTCAACGCCGCCATCGAGGCGGCCCGCGCCGGCGAATCCGGCCGCGGTTTTGCGGTGGTGGCGGAAGAGGTGCGGGCGCTGGCGTCGCGCACCCAGCAGGCCGCCGACGACATAGAGCGGATGCTGGTGCGGCTGCGACAGGGGGCCAATCAGGCGGTCACCGCCATGCACCTGGGGACCGAGCAGGCGGGGCTGAGCGTGACCGAGGCCAAGCGGGCGGGCAGCGAGCTGACCGACATCGTCAACGAAGTGCGCAAGGTGAGCGACATGACCGCCCAGGTGGCCACCGCCACCGAGGAGCAGCGCTATGTCACCGACGACATCCAGCACAACGTGATGACCATTCGCGAGGTATACGAGGCGCATCGCCTGCACTCGGAAACCCTGCAGCAAAACAGCACCGAGCTGGATCAGCTGGCACGGGAGCTGGCGGGGCGTATCGCCCGATTCAAACTGATGGACGCCGCCTCGACCCACTGATCGGTTTGCCCTAAAGCTTGTCCTGCCCCTGCCGATATCTAACCTGAGATCGTGTGGAGGGCAGGCAGTTGAACGCTTGGATGTTGGGGTTGGTCAGCATATCCGTGAGTATGCAGTTACAGGCGGGAGTCACCGAATTCGGTGCCGGCCTGGATCAATCCGTCTGGCGTTTGACCTCCGACACCCAGGTGGAGTGCCGGCTCGAGCACCCCATCCCCAACTGGGGCACGGGGGCATTCGTCAGCCGCGCTGGTCGCAAGATCAATCTGGACTTCGAGCTCAAGGGGCTGCGCCAGCAGGCCCAGACCCAGACCGTCAGCCTGGGCATCATGCCGCCGGTCTGGCGCCCCGGTATCGCCGGGCGGGAAGTGAGCCAGTTGCGCTTTTACCAGCAGTTTGACGGGCTGGTGGAGGGGCAGACCGCCTGGACCATGCTGGACGAGCTGGAAGGGGGTCGCATGCCGACCTTCCAGTATCGCGACTGGTATCGGCAGAATCGACCGGTGCGGGTCTCGCTCTCCTCGGTCAACTTCCGGGTCAAGTATCAGGCCTTCGTGGATTGCCTCAATGGTCTGCTGCCCTACAGTTTCAACGACATCGCCTTCAGTGTGCTCACCTATGACAAGAACAGTGACGAGCTGTCGCTGGCTTCCAAGCGGCGGCTGGCGATGATCGGCGAGTATGTGAAGGTGGACAAGAGCATCGACGTGGTGGTGATCGACGCTTACAGCGATAGCTATGGCGGCCGCTGGCCGAACCAGAAGCTCTCCGAGAAACGGGCCGATGCCATCAAGAAGGTGTTTGTGGATCTGGGCATCGAACCCGGCAAGATCTCGGTGGAGGGGCACGGCGAGAAGCAGCACGTCGCTTCCAACGAAACCGAAGATGGTCGCGCCAAGAACCGGCGGGTGGTGATCAACATGGGCCGCAACGGCGCCATCTGAAGAAAACGAATCCATAAAAAAGAGCGCCTTGGCGCTCTTTTTGTTTTTCGGGGCTCAGTCTGGATCAGAAACTGTCGCCGAGGCCGCTGCCGGCATCCTTCTTGGCGATCAGCTCAATCTTGTAACCGTCCGGATCTTCCACGAAGGCGATGACGGTGGTGCCGCCCTTGACCGGGCCCGGCTCGCGGGTGATCTTGGCGCCAGCGGCGCGCAGCGCCTCGCAGGTGGCGTAGATGTCGTCCGCTTCCAGCGCGATGTGACCATAGGCCGAGCCCAGCTCGTACTCGCTGACACCCCAGTTGTAGGTGAGTTCGATCACCGCTTCATCTTTCTCGTCACCGTAGCCGACGAAGGCCAGGGTGTACTTGTATTCGCTGTTCTCGCTCTTGCGCAGCAGTTTCATCCCCAGCACTCGGGTATAGAAGTCGATGGAGCGTTGCAGATCGCCGACGCGCAACATGGTATGCAGGATTCTCATTGCTCAATTCTCCGGGTAGTGGTTCTTGTGGTATGGGTGCCGCCCAGGGGACGGATACCGGCGTTTGGCTCAAGCCCGTGCTCGCCAGAAGCGGCGCCATGGCTGCGCCGTTTGCGAGCCGGCAGCCGTGTTCAGCTCTCCGGGTAGACCTTTTCCTTGTACTCGCACAAGTCCTCGATGATACAGGAACCGCAGCGCGGTTTGCGAGCCAGACAGGTGTAGCGCCCGTGCAGGATCAGCCAGTGGTGCACGTCCAGCTTGAATTCGGCGGGGACCACCTTGAGTAGCTTCTCCTCCACCTGATCGACGTTCTTGCCCACCGCAAAGCCGGTGCGGTTGGAGACCCGGAAGATATGGGTATCGACGGCGATGGTGGGCCAGCCGAAGGCGGTGTTGAGCACCACGTTGGCGGTCTTGCGGCCGACCCCGGGCAGGGCCTCGAGGGCTTCGCGGTTCTCCGGCACTTCACCGCCGTGGCGCTCCAGCAGGATGGCGCAGGTCTTGATGACGTTCTCGGCCTTGGTGTTGAACAGGCCAATGGTCTTGATGTACTCCTTGACCCCGTCTACCCCCAGTTCCAGCATGGCCTGGGGGGTGTTGGCCACCGGGTAGAGCTTGTCGGTGGCCTTGTTGACGCTGACATCGGTGGCCTGGGCCGACAGCAGCACGGCGATCAGCAGCTCGAACGGCGTCTTGAAGTTGAGCTCGGTGGTGGGGTGGGGGTTGTCGTCCCGCAGTCGCTCCAGTATCTGCCTACGTTTCTGATTGTTCATGGCTCTCTCTTGGCTCAGAGCTGGGTCGCGCGGGCACCCGCGGCCGGCACGCTGCAGTGGGCCTTCTCGGCGCTCTGCTTGCGACCCATCCAGTCGTTGATGGCGTTCTTGCCGGCGATCATCAGGCCGAGACCGATGAAGCCGCCAGGGGGCAGGATTGCCAGCAGCAGGCTGGCATCGGCGTGGAACAGCTCGATGCGCAGTGACTTGGCCCACTCTCCCAGCAGCAGATCGGCACCGTCGAACAGGGTGCCCATGCCGATGATCTCGCGCAGCCCACCCAGCACCAGCAGCACCAGAGTAAAGCCGAGCCCCATCATGAAACCGTCGAGGGCCGCCAGCAGCGGCGGGTTCTTGGAGGCATAGGCTTCGGCCCGGCCGATGATGACGCAGTTGGTGACGATGAGGGCGATGAAGATGCCGAGCGCCTGATAGAGGCCGTAGGTGTAGGCGTTCATCAGCAACTGCACGCTGGTCACCAGCGCCGCGATGATCATCACGTAGACCGGGATGCGAATATCCTTGGGTACCAGGTTGCGCACCAGCGAGATGGCGAGGTTGGAGCTGACCAGCACCGCCATGGTGGCAAGGCCGAGCCCCAGCGCATTGGTGAAGGTGGAAGAGACCGCCAGGGTGGGGCAGAGGCCCAGCACCTGCACCAGCGAGGGGTTGTTCTTCCACAGCCCCTGCAGCATCAGCTCCTTGAGCTCTTCGCGGCGGCCATTGCTCTCGCTGAGCGGGCTCTGCCCGTCAATCACATCGACTTGTTCCATAGCTTGTGCTCCGGCGTTAGGGGGTGGCGTCACAGGCGGGGGCGTCGCGCAGCAACTCTGGGTGCTCCTGTTGCAGCAGCAACAGGTTCTTCACCGCCTTGACCACGGCCCGGGGGGTGATGGTGGCACCGGTGAAGGCGTCGAACTCGCCGCCGTCTTTCTTCACGGCCCAGCTGGCCTCGTTGTCGTGGCTGAGAAACTTGCCGACGAAGCTGTTGATCCAGTCCGACTTCTTCAGCTCGATCTTGTCGCCAAGGCCGGGGGTTTCCTTGTGGGCCAACACCCGTACCGCGCTCACGGCGCCCTTGGCATCGGTGCCCACGATGAGGCGAATGGCCCCACTGTAGCCGTCGGGGGCGACGGTTTCCAGCGCATAGCCGGTGATTTCGCCCTGCTTGGTCGCGGTGTAGAGCGGCATGGCTTGGTCGCTGCCCAGATAGCGTCGGCTCTGCACCAGCTTGCAGCTGGCGACCAGATCGTTGTCATAGCTCCCCTCCGGCAGCAGGGCGGAGAGGGTGCGCAGCTTCTCCAGCTGCTGCTGATGGGCGATCCGCCCCTGGGTCAGCTCGTTGGTCAGCACCACCACGGCGGTGCAGGCGAGGGCAAACAGGGCGAGTGTGACGCCGTTTTTGCGCATGCTCTTTAACATTGCATCATTCCTGAGGGTGAAGTGTGCGCGAGGATCATTTGCGGCGGGCTCCGTAGACTTGCGGGCGCGTCAGGCTGTCGATCAGCGGTACGCACAGGTTGGCCAGCAGCACGGCAAAGGCGAAGGCATCCGGATAGCCGCCAAAGCGGCGGATGACATAGACCAGCACGCCGATGAGCACGCCATAGACCAGGCGGCCGCGCGGGGTGGTGCTGGCACTCACCGGATCGGTGGCGATGAAGAAGGCCCCCAGCATGGTGGCGCCGCTGAACAGGTGGAACATGGGAGTGGCGGTGGCATCCGGGGTCATCAGATAACCCAGGGTGGCCGCCAGCAGCAAGGAGCCGAGGATGGCCCCCGGAATGCGCCAGTTGATCACCTTCTGCTGCAGCAGGAACAGGCCGCCCAGCAGGTAGCCAAGGTTGACCCAGCTCCAGCCGATGCCGCCCCAGCCTTCGAATACGGTGTGGGTCATCACCTCGCCGGCGGTGAGGCCCTGAGTCAGCCCGGTTTTCAGGGTGTCGAGCGGCGTGGCCATGGTCAGCCCATCCACCCCCTGTTTCAGCTGCGCCATGCTGTAACCGTCGAGGCTGAAGCCGGTGAAGATCACCGAGGCCGCATCGCCAAAGCCGATGTCATAGGCGGCGATGCTGGAGGGCGGCAGCCAGCTGGTCATCTGTACCGGGAAGGAGACCAGCAGCAGCACATAGGCCACCATGGCGGGGTTGAATAGGTTTTGACCCAGCCCGCCATAGAGGTGTTTGGCGATGATGATGGCAAACGCCGTGCCCAGCACCAGCATCCACCAGGGCAGCAGCGGCGGTAGGGAGAGACCGATCAGCACGGCGGTCAGGGCCGCGCTGCCATCCAACAGGGCCGGTTTGACGGGGCGTCCGCGCAGGCGCAGCACCAGCGCCTCCGAGCCCAGCGCCGTGACCAGCGCCAGCAGGATCTGGATCAGGGTGCCCCAACCAAAGAACCAGCTCTGCGCCAGAAAACCGGGCAGGCAGGCCAGGATCACCAGCAACATCAGGGTTTGGGTCTGTTTGCGGTTGTGGGCAAACGGCGCACTCGCGATATTGAACATGGATCAGTGGCTCTTGTCGGTCGATGGAGAAGGAGAGGCCTGGGCTGCTGCCTCGGCCGCCAGTTTCCGGGCCTTGGCACGGGCTACGGCGGCGGCAATGGCCGCTTTCTTGGGATCCGCATCGGCAGCTGGCTGCGACGCATCGGCAGCCGGTGCCGCCACGGTGGTCACCTCGGGCTTGGCAGTGGCCTCCTCGTCTTGCGCCTCTGCGGGCTTGGCAACGGCATCCTCACCTTGCGCTTGCGCGGCTTTTTTGGCCTTGGCGCGGGCGATGGCGGCAGCGATGGCCGCCTTCTTGGGATCCGCGTCGGCTGTGTCAGGCTGCGGTGCAGCAGCAGGGGCTGCCACGGCGGCCTCGTCACCTTCGGTCACGGCTGCGTCCCCTTGCGCCTGAGCGGCCTTCTTGGCCTTGGCGCGGGCGATGGCGGCTGCAATGGCCGCCTTCTTGGGATCCGCGTCGGCGGCTGAGTCAGGCTGCGGCGCTGTTGCAGGGGCTGCCACGGCGGCCTCTTCATTTTCGGTTACGGCTGCGTCCCCTTGCGCCTGAGCAGCCTTCTTGGCCTTGGCACGGGCGATGGCTGCCGCGATGGCCGCCTTCTTGGGATCCGTGTCGGTAACGGGGTCAGACTGAGGCGCAGCAGCAGGGCTATCCACAGCTGCTGATTCGCCTGGCTCCTGAGCCGCTTTTTTGGCCTTGGCACGGGCCAGCGCCGCCGCAATGGCCGCTTTCTTGGCATCCTGCCCGTTCGTTGCCGGTGCATCGGTCTGGGCCGAGTCGGGCTCGCTGGCGGCCGCCTTGGCGGCGCGGCGGGCGATGGCCTCCTGCTTGCGCGCCTCGCGGGCGGCAATCATGGCGCTGTTGTCCGGCGCGAGTTCGCTGGCACCGACTGGCGCTGCGTCCTGCTTGGCCTTGATGCGGGCCAGTGCCGCGGCCACCGGATCTTCTCCGCCGGCCGCCGTCATGGCTTGGCGACGCTGGGCGGCAGCCTCGGCATGGCGGGCTTCGCGGGCGGCTTTTTCCCGCTCGAAGCGGGCCTGCTTGGCCTCGAAGCGCTGCTTGGCGCGCTCGGCCTTCTCGGCCTCGGCGCGCGCCTCGCGGATGTCATCCTTGGCAATCTTGTAGTACTGCACCAGCGGGATCTCGCTCGGGCAGACCCAGGCACAGGCGCCGCACTCGATGCAGTCGAACAGGTTGAGCCCCTCGGCCTTGTCGTACTCCTTGGCCCGGCTGTACCAGTAGAGCTCTTGGGGCAGCAGGTTGGCCGGGCAGGCGTCGGCACAGGCACTGCAGCGAATGCAGGCCTGCTCCGGACCGGGTGGTGGCAGCTCGGCCCGGGTGGGGGAGAGCAGGCAGTTGGTGGCCTTGACCACCGGCACCATGGCATGGGGCAGGGTGAAGCCCATCATGGGGCCGCCCATGATCACCCGCTGATCCGCCTCGGGTTGCAGCTCGAAACGCTGCAGCAACCAGCGTACCGGGGTGCCCAGCAGCACCCAGGCGTTGCCCGGTTTCTTGAAGGCGTCGCCGGTGAGGGTGACGATGCGGGAGATGAGCGGTTCGCCGTCGATGATGGCGCGCTTGATGGCAAACACGGTGGCCACGTTGAGCACCATGATGCCCATGTCCACGGCGCGGCCCCCCTTGGGAACCTGGCGGCCGGTGAGCAGCTCGATGGTCTGCTTGGCGCCGCCAGAGGGGTATTTGGTGGGCACCGTCTTGACCAGTACGTCTTCGTCTGTGGCATGACGGGTCAGCTCACCGATGGCGGCCGGCTTGTTGTCTTCCACCCCGATCAGGGTCAGCTTGGGCTTGAGCAGGTGCTTGAGCACCCGGATGCCGTCCATGATCTCGTCGGCGTACTCCTGCATCAGCCGGTCATCGGTGGTGATGTAGGGCTCGCACTCCAGCCCGTTGACGATCAGGATCTCGGTCAGCTGACCGCGGCCATCGAGCTTGCTGTGGGTCGGGAACACGGCGCCGCCGAGGCCCGCGATGCCGGCCTGCTGGATGCGTTCGAGCAGCTCGCCCCGCTCCAGATTCCAGTAGTCGCTGCGGCCCTGACGCTCGCCCCAGGCATCTTCGCCATCTGGGGTGAGGGTGATGCAGAGATCGTCGAGACCGGAGGGGTGGGCCACCGTGTGGTGACCGATGGCGGTGATGGTGCCAGAGGTGGAAGCGTGCACCGGCACGAAACGCCCCTTGTCATGGCGAGTGAGCGGCTGGCCCTTCTTGACCTTGTCGCCGACCCGCACCAGCAGGTCGCCGGCCGGGCCCGCGTGCTGGCGCACCGGGATGATGAGCTGGGGCGGCAGACCCGCGTCCACCACCGGGGTGAGACTGGATTGGTCTTTGTTCTCGGGAGGGTGAATGCCGCCGTGAAAATCCCACAGAGTGCCGGCTTTGATGCGTTCGAGTAAGGACTGCATGGTTACTTATTCCACTATCTTGACCGGAATGGCGACGTTGGCCAGATCCCACTTCCAGTTGTCGACCGTGGTCGGCACCGGGATCATTTCGATACAGTCGGTCGGGCAGGGATCGACACAGAGATCGCAGCCGGTGCACTCGTCGGCAATGACGGTGTGCATCGCCTTGGTGGCGCCGACGATGGCATCGACCGGACAGGCCTGGATGCACTTGGTGCAGCCGATGCATTGATCTTCATGAATGAAGGCGACTTTCTTGATGGGGGCGGCGGCCTCGGCGCCGCCCAGCGGCTGGGGTTCGACCCCCATCAGGTCGGCAATCTTGCGCATGGTGGCATCGCCACCTGGCACGCATTTGTTGATCTGATCGCCATTGGCCAGCGCCTCGGCGTAGGGCTTGCAGCCCGGGTAGCCGCACTGGCCGCACTGGGTTTGCGGCAGCAGGGCGTCGAGCTGATCGACGATGGGATCGGCTTCCACATGAAATTTGACGGCGGCAAAGCCCAGGATGATGCCGAAGGCCAGAGCCAGCAGAGCCAACACCAGAACGGCAAAGAGTATGTGAGTCATAGCGCTATATCTTGATGAGGCCGGTAAAGCCCATAAAGGCCAGCGACATCAGGCCGGCGGTGATCATGGCGATGGAGACGCCGCGAAACGGGGTCGGGACGTCGGCGGCCACCAGACGTTCACGCATGGCGGCAAACAGGATCAGCACCAGCGAGAAACCGGTGGCGGCGCCGAAGCCATAGATGATGCTCTGGATGAAATTGTGGTGCTCGTTGATGCTGAGCAGGGCCACCCCCAGCACGGCGCAGTTGGTGGTGATGAGCGGCAGGAAGATGCCCAGCAGACGATAGAGGGTGGGGCTGCTTTTGCGGATAACCATCTCGGTGAATTGAACCACGACGGCGATCACAAGAATGAAGGCGAGCGTGCGCAGGTAGGCGATGTTCAGCGGGATCAGGATATAGTGTTCCATCAGATAGGAACAGGCGCTGGCCAGGGTCATCACGAAGGTGGTCGCCAGCCCCATGCCGATGGCGGTTTCCAGCTTGCCGGAGACGCCCATGAAGGGGCACAGGCCGAGGAATTTCACCAGCACGAAGTTGTTAATCAGCACAGTGCCGACCAATAAAAGCAGGTACTCAGTCATTGCAGGTTGGTTATCCGGTGTGAAGGCGGCGGTATTATCTGATTTTAGGTGCCTTTTAACAACCGCAAGGCCGCATGGTTATTATTCAAATAGCCAATTTCATGGAGGAAACGTGCGCCCTTTACCCATTTTTACCCTGACCCTGGCGATGCTGCTCTGGTCCAGCTCCTTCATCGCGCTCAAGCACGTGCTGGGGGTCTGGGGCTTCGGTCAGGTGCTGTTCATGCGCATGAGCGTGGCGGCGCTCTGCTGGCTGTGCTGCTACCGCTATCTCGGCAATTTCCGCTATCAGAAGGGGGACTGGCGCTGGCTGGCGTTGATGGGGGCATTGGAGCCCTGTCTCTATTTCCTGCTGGAGGTCAACGCCCTGCGCTACACCAGTGCCGGTCAGGCTGGCATGGTCTGTGCCCTGTTGCCGCTCATCGTGGCGCTGGTGGCCTTCGTGCTGATCCGCGAGCGGGTGAGCCGGCGCCAGTTGCTCGGCTTTGCCATCGCCATCTTCGGCATCGCGCTGCTAGGTTTTGGCAGCGGGGCGGATGAATTTGCCCCCAATGCCCTGCTTGGCAACAGCCTGGAGATGGCGGCCATGCTGTGCGCCGCCACCTACTCGGTGGTGTTCAAGAAGCTCTGCAGCCGCTACAGCGTGTTGACCCTGACTGCGTTGCAGGCGTTTGTCGGCACCCTCTTCTTCGCCCCCTTTGCCTTTGGCGAACCCTGGCCGACGGCCTGGGTCTGGCAGGACATGGCGGTCATCGTCTTTCTCGGCGCCTGCGTGACCCTGGGGGCCTACCTGCTCTACAACTGGTCGGTGACCCAGGTGAAGGTGACGCTGGCGGCGGCCTACGTCAATCTCATCCCGGTGTTCACCCTGCTGCTGGCCTATCTGCTGCTGGGAGAGACCCTCAACGCCTTGCAATGGGTGGCCTGTGGCGCCGTGCTGCTGGGGATCGCGGTGGGACAGCTGCCGGCCAGGCGCGCCCGGATGCCGACGGCCACCACAGGCCCGTGAGGGCCGCAAATTGACTACAGTCAGGGCAGGTAGCAGCGAGGAGCGGGATCATGAGTGACATGAGGTTACTGGCGCAGGCGTGACTGCTGCTTGGCCACCATCCCTTCACCCTGGCCGATGCACGGGCACTGGAGGCGTTGGAAGAGGAAGCGGTGGGCGAGGAGGGGCTCTGCATCGCCGAGCTGTGGGAGTGCGCCCTGCTGCAGGCGGATGATGAGGCCAGGCACTATCTGTCGGGGCGGGATTGACGCTTTGATCGGAAGATAAAAAACACGGGGCCTGGCCCCGTGTGTTGTGATGGTGAGGCCCCTAGATGGAGAGGCCCTTGACGGTGTCCGACACCGAGTTGGCGTCCTCGATGATCTCCTGAATGACGCCGGCGATGATGTCGGCCTGGGCCTGGCCCGCCATCGCCTTGTCCGATACCACCGAGACGGTCTGGGTGATCCTCGAGGTGATGTCGGAGTTGAGCCGGATGACGGAGACTATCTCGCCGGTGGAGGTGGAGGTTCTGGCCGCCAGCTGGCGCACTTCATCGGCCACCACCGCAAACCCACGGCCCTGCTCGCCGGCGCGGGCCGCCTCGATGGCGGCGTTGAGCGCCAGCAGATTGGTCTGATCCGCGATGCTGCTGATGGTCGAGATGATGGACTCTATGCTTCTGGATTGCTGGTTGAGGTTCTCTATCTGCCGGCTGACTTCACTGACCGAGCTGTTGATGTGGGCCGAGGTTTCCAGCACCTTGTCGATCACCTCCCGTCCCCTGGCGGCGCTCAGCACCGTTTCTCCGGCGATGGCGCAGGCCTTCTGGGCCGCTTCGCGCACCGAGATGGACTTCTCCACCCGCTCGCTGATGTTGCTCGCCAGCTTGATGATTTTGATCACCTTGCCCTCATGGTTGAAGATGGGGTTGTAGGTGGCCTCCAGCCAGATCTTCTCGCCGTGGCGGCCACGGCGCATGAAGAGCCCGGACTGGATGGAGCCCGTCCCCAGATCCCGCCAGAAGTTGGGGTTCTGCTGATAGAAGGCCTCGTCACAGAACATGCGGTGGGACTGGCCCACCACCTCGTCCAGCCGGTAGCCGAAGCAGTGCAGGAAATTCTGGTTGGCGGTGATGACGGTACCATCGGGCTGGAAGTCGATGACGGCCAGGGATTTGTCCAGTGCCGCCAGCAGGGCCTGGGTGCGTTCCAGGGTGGATTGCTGCTCGGTGACGTTGGAGGCCACCTTGGCCACCTTGATCACCTTGCCATCGAGGAGGATCGGGAAGTAGCTGGCTTCGAGCCAGACCGCCTTGCCCGATTTGGCCTGCCGGATGAAACGGCCGTTGCGCGACTCCCCTCTGCGCAGATCCTGCCACAGCTGCTCATATTCGCGGGTTTTCACGTCCTCGGGAAAGCAGAGAGAACTGTGGTGCTTGCCGATCACCTCCTCCCGGGCATAGCCCACGATGGCGAGAAAACGATCGTTGACGAAGGTGACCACCCCTTCCGGGGTGAACTCGATATAGGGAACCCGTGACTGGATGGCCTGCTCAAAGGCGCCAAGTTCTGCGATCTGTGCCGCTTGTTCACTCTGTTCACTTTTACCCGTGCGATTCCAAAACATGGCGGAGCTCCTTGTTAAGACCCTGGTGAGGCCTTTCATGACAATACCCGACCGGCTGAATACTAGTACAGGTTGTTTGGTCGTCGCCTCAACCATCAGGGTTAATTGTTTGTTTTATCATTATCGATCTTGCCATGTTGACAAGCCGTGCAGAGGGGCGGGGAGGCCGGTCCTGCTCCGGCAGGCTGACGGCTGGCCCCTTGGGCGGCATTTGTCCCACGCTTTGCTCATTTTCCCTGCGATTCAACACATCAGAGCACCTTATCGCGGCAAGATGAGGTATCTTATGCCCCGATTTCATCCATTAAACGGATCCGAGACCCCATATGATCATCAAACCCAAGGTTCGCGGCTTTATCTGCACCACCACTCATCCGGTCGGTTGTGAAGCCAATGTTCGTCGCCAGATCGCTTATACCAAGGCCAAGGGCACCATCGAGAATGGTCCCAAGAAGGTGCTGGTGATCGGCGCTTCCACCGGTTATGGCCTGGCTTCCCGCATTGCCGCCGCCTTTGGCTCTGGCGCTGCCACCCTCGGTGTCTTCTTCGAAAAAGCCGGTAGCGAGACCAAGACTGCCACCGCCGGCTGGTACAACTCCGCTGCCTTCGACAAGGCCGCCAAAGAGGCGGGCCTCTACGCCAAGAGCATCAACGGCGATGCCTTCTCCAACGAATGCCGCGCCAAGGTGATCGAGCTCATCAAGCAGGATCTGGGTCAAATCGATCTGGTGGTCTACTCCCTGGCCTCACCGGTGCGCAAGCTGCCGGATACCGGCGAAGTGGTGCGCTCTGCCCTGAAGCCCATCGGCGAGGTCTACACCACCACCGCCATCGACACCAACAAGGATCAGATCATCACCGCCACCGTCGAGCCGGCGAACGAGGAAGAGATCCAGAACACCATCACCGTCATGGGCGGCCAGGACTGGGAACTGTGGATGGCTGCCCTGCGCGATGCAGGCGTGCTGGCCGACGGCGCCAAGTCCGTGGCCTACTCCTACATCGGCACCGACCTGACCTGGCCAATCTACTGGCACGGTACTCTGGGCCGTGCCAAGGAAGATCTGGATCGCGCCGCCGCCGCCATCCGTGGCGATCTGGCTGCCAAGGGCGGCACCGCCCACGTGGCCGTGCTGAAATCCGTGGTGACCCAGGCCTCCTCCGCCATTCCGGTGATGCCGCTCTATATCTCCATGGCCTTCAAGATCATGAAGGAGAAGGGCATTCACGAAGGCTGCATGGAGCAGGTGGACCGCATGATGCGCACCCGTCTCTACGCGTCCGACATGGCGCTGGACGATCAGGCTCGCATCCGCATGGATGACTGGGAACTGCGCGAAGACGTGCAGCAGACCTGCCGCGACCTGTGGCCGTCCATCACCAGCGAGAACCTCTCCGAACTGACCGACTACACCGGTTACAAGCAGGAGTTCCTGCGCCTGTTCGGTTTCGGGCTGGACGAAGTGGATTACGATGCGGATGTGAATCCGGACGTGAAATTCGATGTGGTCGAGCTCTGAGTCTGATCCAAGTGAAAACAGGGCCCCGCGGGGCCCTGTTTTTTTGGCAAAAATCCCGTTAAGTTGCGGAATTTTATTATCCGCGATCACCTTTTTCCCATATCAAACCCGCTAGTCTGGCGGTGATCGGATCACATGACGGCATTGCCGAGGTACGGAAGCTATGACCACTCCACATGAAGCGCCCAAAAAGCGCCAACTCCCCACTGTCTATACCCTGCTTTTCATCATCATCGCCCTGATGGCGGCCCTGACCTGGGTGCTGCCGGCGGGCAAATACAACTACGTGACGGCCAAGACCCAGCAGCCGATTGCGGCGGCGGCCGTGGCCGACTACAGCGGCGACGAGCGGCTGTTGCCGGTGCCCGGCAGCTACACCGAGCTCCCCTCCCAACCGCAGGGGGTATTCGATGTGCTCAAGGCGCCGATCCAGGGCTTTCACAAGGCGGCCGACGTGGCGCTGTTCGTGCTCATCATCGGCGGTTTTCTCGCGGTGACCATGCAGAGCGGGGCACTGGATGCCGGGGTGGGGGCCATAGTGCGCGGTTTTGCCGGGCGCGAGCGGCTGCTGATCCCGGTGCTGATCGCCCTGTTTGCCTTGGGCGGCTCCACCTTCGGCATGGCGGAGGAGACGGTGGCCTTCTGGGCACTGATCGTGCCGGTGATGATGGCGGCGGGCTTCGATCGCATGGTGGCGGCAGGGATCATCCTGCTTGGCTCCGGGGTCGGGGTGCTTGCCTCCACCGTCAACCCGTTTGCCACCGGCATCGCCTCCGGTTTTGCCGGTATCCCCATCGGTGAGGGGATTGGCCTTAGGGTTGTGCAGTGGCTGCTGCTGGTGATCTTCGCCTCCTGGTTCGTGATGCGCTACGCCAAGCAGGTGCAGCAGGACAAGTCCCGCTCCGTGCTGGCCGACATCGCCTATGACGACGAGTTCTCCCAGATGAAGAGCGGCAACCTCGCCTTCAGCGGCAAGCAGAAGCTCACCATGCTGGTCTTCTTCGGCACCTTCCTGCTGATGATCTATGCGGTGGTGCCCTGGTCGGATCTGGGTATCGATCTGCTGCCCACCCTGGGCTGGTGGTTCGACGAGCTCTCCACTCTGTTCTTCAGCGCCTCCATCCTGATCGCGCTGATCAACCGGATGCCGGAGTCCAACTACGTGGCGACCTTCCTGAGCGGCGCTCGGGACCTCATCGGGGTGGCGCTGGTGGTGGCGGTGGCACGCGGCATCTATGTGGTGATGGAGCATGGCGTCATCATCGATACCATACTGCACTGGGCCGAGGGGCTGGTGAGCGGGCTGTCGTCGTCGGTGTTCATCCTGATGGCCTATCTGGTGCACATCATCCTGAGCTTCTTCATTCCGTCCACCTCGGGGCTGGCGACCGTCTCCATGCCGCTGATGGGGCCGCTGGCGGACTTCTCCGGGATCTCGCGGGATCTGGTGATCACCGCCTATCAGTCCGCCTCCGGCTGGATCAACCTGTTCGCCCCCACCGCCGCCCATCTGGTGGCGGGGCTGGCGCTGGCCAAGATCCCCTACGATCGCTTCGTGCGCTGGGTGCTGCCCTTCATCATCGGGGTGGCCCTCATCACCATGGCGGTGCTGGTAGTCGGTGCCCTGCTGCACGGTTGATGGCGCGGATAGAAAACGACAGACAACAAAAAGGCTCCCGCGGGAGCCTTTTTCATGAGCCTTGCTTACTGCTTGTAGCCCTTGAGGAAGCGGGCGAGACGGCCGATGGCTTCTTCCAGCTCCTCTTCCCGGGGCAGGAACACCAGCCGGAAGTGATCCGGCGCCGGCCAGTTGAAGCCGGTGCCCTGCACCAGCAGCAATTTTTCTTGCTGCAGCAGGTCGAACACCATCTTCTGGTCGTCGCGGATGTCGTACACCTTGGGGTCGAGGCGCGGGAACATGTAGAGCGCCCCCTTGGGTTTGACGCAGGAGACGCCAGGGATGTCGTTGAGCAGCTCCCACGCCTTGTCGCGCTGGCGGCGCAGGCGGCCGCCCGGCAGGATCAGCTCGTTGATGCTCTGGTAGCCACCCAGGGCGGTCTGGATGGCGTGCTGCATCGGCACGTTGGCGCACAGCCGCATGGAGGCCAGCATCTCCAGTCCCTCGATGTAGCCCTTGGCACGGCCCTTGGGACCGGTGATGACCATCCAGCCCTGGCGGAAACCGCAGGCGCGGTAGGCCTTGGAGAGGCCGTTGAAGGTCACCACCATCACATCGTCGCACAGGGTGCAGACGCTGGTGTGGGAGATGTCATCGTAGAGGATCTTGTCGTAGATCTCGTCGGCAAAGATGATGAGGTTGTGCTGGCGGGCGATCTCGATCACCTCCAGCAGGAACTCGCTGCCGTAGACGGCGCCGGTCGGGTTGTTGGGGTTGATCAGCACCAGGCCGCGGGTGCGCGGGGTAATGCGGGCGCGGATGTCATCGAGATCCGGATACCAGTCGGCCCCTTCATCGCAACGGTAGTGCACCGCATGGCCGCCGGAGAGGGTCACTGCCGCCGTCCACAGCGGATAGTCGGGGGAGGGTACCAGCATCTCGTCGCCGTTGTTGAGCAGCGCCTGCATCGCCATCACGATGAGCTCGCTGGCACCGTTGCCGATGTAGATGTCGTCGATGTCGACCTTGCGCATCCCTTTTTGCTGGTAGTACTGCATCACCGCCTTGCGGGCCGAGAACAGCCCCTTGGAGTCGCAGTAGCCCTGGCTGAGCGGCATGTTGAGGATCACATCCTTGATGATCTCTTCAGGCGCATCGAAACCGAACGGGGCTGGGTTGCCGATGTTGAGCTTGATGATGCGGTGGCCTTCGTCTTCGAGACGGCGAGCTTCTTTATGCACCGGGCCGCGGATGTCATAGCAGACATCGTCGAGCTTGTGCGACTTGTCGATAGTGAACATGGTGACTGTGATTCCTTCCCCTGGGGGCGCGTTGGCGAAAAAGGCGTTTTTTAGTATCAAATTTCTTTTCCCCTATTCTTCACAGAATTGAATGCTAGAACAATCCTCTTTTTAGTAGAATTCCCTGATTTTTAGCCCTGAAACAGGGTTGCTAAAACGTTAAATTCAGCACGATCGTTTGTGGTAACCGAGTTTCACCAGTGAAAGATGAGGGGCTGATTAACAAAGCTACCCGACTGTGTTGAAATATTCACTCTCGCTGGCACGATTGGCTTGCGTGAAAAATGTCATTATTTTTGTCGGCGCCGGCCCAAAAAGCAGAGCATGTGGTCTGCGCGCCATGCTGGCGCCGCCCGGCGTCGATATCGAAGGAGTTCCCATGCAAGCCCCCGCAGTTGGTCGCTACCGCCATTTCAAGGGTGGGTATTATCAGGTGTTGACCCTGGCCCTGCACACTGAAACCGGGGAGCAGCTGGTGATCTACCAGAGCGAGCAGGATGGCGCCGTCTATGCCCGCCCGGTGGCCATGTTCATGGAGTGGATCGAGCATCAGGGAGACGTGGTGAGCCGTTTCACCCCGGTTGCCGGCTGAGGCTGACCATTGACCATGAAAAAAGGCGCCTGATGGCGCCTTTTTCACAACGTGAACTTACTGGTAGAGACCCAGGTTCTCTTTGGCATAGGCTTCGAAATCGGTGCAGCCACCGATGTGTTGCTCGTCCAGGAAGATTTGCGGCACGGTATTGACCGGCTTGCCGGCGCTCTTGGCCAGATCTTCCTTGGTGATGCCTTCGGCGTGGATGTCCACGTAGCGGAATTTGAAATCGTCACGCTGTTCAACCAGCTGCTCGGCGATCTGCTTGGCACGGACACAATAGGGGCAACCGGGACGACCAAAAATCACTGCAAACATGTTCTCTCTCCATTCATATGAGGCTGGGGACAGGATAGCCCCGCCTCGTGACTAGTCAAAGTGGAAATTGTCGATACGGCCGTTCGCCATCTTCGATAAGGCGCGCTTCGCCGGCCGTCATCGTCAATCACCGAGCGGTAGCTCAACCCTGATCGGCGATCTGGATCGGCTGCTGCTGATAGATGCTCTCCAGCACTCCCTTCTCGAACACGGTCCAGGGCCAGGCGGCCTTGCTGGCGCGGTAGCGCTCATGGGTCGCCGGATCCTGCGACAGGCCGCGCTGGAACATCACGAAGGCCTTGCGCTGGCCGCCGGAGGTGTCGATGAAGCCCACCAGGTTGGAGGTGCCGGTGATGGTGCCGGTCTTGGCGTGCACCTTGTTCTTCATCATGGGGGCGGTGACGCTGCGCCGCCAGGCCAGGGTGCCGTCCACCTGGGAGCTTGGTAGCAGCTTGATGAGGCCAAGCTCGGCATCATTTTTCTGGATGAAGTTCAGCACTGACAACATCTGGCGGGCGCTGATGAGATTGTGGGCGGAGAGGCCCGAGCCGTCGGCCAGGGTGGCGTTGCCCAGATCGATGCCGTTCTTGGTCAGGATGGCACGCACCGCCATGGTGCCGCTGCGATAGCTGCCCGGCTTGTTGTAGTAGTGGCGACCGACGGTCTTGAGGAAGGTATCGGCGTAGAGGTTGTCCGATTTCTTCAGCATCTTGGCGAGCATCACCGGCAATGATACCGAGTAGTGGGTGCCCAGCGTTTCGGCGTTGTCCGGCGACTTGTGGGTCACCCGCAGCAGGCCGTCATGCTTGATGCCGGCACGGTCCATGGCCCAGCGGATGTTGTCCCAGCCCCAGGCCTCCACGTCGTGGATGGCGAAGCGCAGCCCCTGCGGCTCCTTGTTCGGGGTGATACAACCCTTGAGTTCGTAGAAGTTGCCCTTGGCCATGTCCACTTCCAGTGCGCAGAACTGGCGCGCCATGTCGCCATAGCTCATCACCTCCACGTTGTCGGCACCGATGCCGATGGGCACGCCGGTAGCCACGTTGCCAACCGCCGGTTTGCCAATCTGGGTGGCGGTGATGGTGCCGTAGGCGCAGTTCTTGTCGATGATGACCGACGAGACCGGGGCGGCAAAGCAGAGAGTCTGATCCCCCCACGACCAGCCGTTGCCGCGCTCGTAGCCGTTGTAGGCGCCAGTGTTGACGTAGACGTTGCCCTTGATGCGGTTCACGCCGAGCTGCTTGAACAGGGCCAGCAGGTCCATGCGGGAGAGGGTAGGGTCGCCGACGAAGTTGATCCAGATGTCGCCATTGATGGCATCACCCTGCTTGGCGCCGGGTTGGGCCTGAATGTCGGTGGCAAAGCGGAAGTCGGCACCGAGCTCGAGACGGGCCGCCAGCGCGGTGAGTACCTTCATGGTGGAGGCGGGGGCAATCATCTGATCCGCATGGCGGGCAAATTCAACCCCGTTGTTACCCTGCACTATGATGGCGTACTGGCCCCCCTGGGGCGGGGTCAGCGGGGCGGCCTGGGCCGCCAGGGAAAAGAGAGCACAAAAACCAATCAACAGCCGCTGCATAACATCCTCTAAACGTGACGAAGGGGCTCGGCAGTGGTGCCGGCCCTGACAATTCAACCTTGTTTCACCCGCCGATGCGGGATCGGCCGTGGCAAAGCCATTCATACGATTTATGCCGGTCGCCACTGGCCATCACGCCAGCGAGTTGGCGGTGCGATAGCGACCCTCATAATCAAAAATCTTCTCTTTTATCTGCCAGAACCGCCCCGCTTTGCGGGCGATGACGAAATCGGGGTGGCGGAACTGGCTTTGGGCCGCCAGCACGCTCGCCAGGGTGGCAAACTCGGGTTCCAGACCCGGAGCGGGCCAATGATGACGCACAAAGACCTGTTGAAACAAGCGCCGTGCGCCCTCGGAGTGAAATCCGAAGTACTCATTGAGGGTGAGACCGTCCTCATCGTGATAAACCACCTCCAGCCGCTCCCCCTGTTTGCCACGCCCGGCACTCAGCGTCAAACCGGCGCAGCGAATGACCATGCAATCCTTGAGATTGAGCGCCTCCTTGAGCTTGTCGTCGGGATCCACCAGCAGCTGATCGCAGCTCTGGCAGCGGCGTGCGGCGATGTCGTTTTCGCTGCCGCAGGCGGGGCAGATCTTGGCGCGAAAGCGGTAGTCACACTCCTCGCGATGGCCCTCGTCATCTTCAAACAGCCCCTGACAGCGGCGACCGTAGTGCTCGATCACCTTGCCATCCTCGTCGGTCTTGCCCCAGAAGGTATTGGCAAAGCCACAGGCGGGGCAGGGTACCTGCACAGGCTCGGTACCGGCGTGGGGGCGAGGCTCCCCCACTTCGGGGGCGAACAGGTTGAAGTTGTTGCCGGCGTAGTCGAGCACCAGACAGTCCGTCTTGCCGGGCGAGAGGCGCAGGCCGCGACCCACGATCTGCTGGTAGAGCGACACCGACTCGGTGGGTCTGAGCATCACGATGAGATCGACGTGGGGGGCGTCGAAGCCGGTGGTGAGCACCGCCACGTTGACCAGAAACTTGAGCTCGCGTGCCTTGAAGGCGTTGATGAGGGCATCGCGCTCCGGCCCCGGCGTCTCGCCGGTGATGAGAGCGGCCTGCTGGCCTCTGGCGCCCAGCAGGCCATGAATTTCGCGGGCATGCTCGACGGTGGCGGCGAAGATCATCACCCCCTGCCGGTCGGCCGCATACTCCAGCACCTGGCTCAGGATATGGGGGGTGACCCGCTGCTGACGCTTGAGCTCGCCGTTGAGATCCGCCTCGCTGAACAGGCCGTTCTCCCGCGCCACCAGCTTGCTGAAGTCGTAGTGGACGATGGGGGCATCCACCAGCCTGGGCGGCGTCAGATAACCATTTTTGACCATGAATCGCAGCGGCAGCTCGAACACGCAGTCGCCAAACAGCCGCTCGCCGTGGCTCTTGACCATGCCGTGGTAGTGGCGCCGATAGATCCAGCCCAGCCCGAGCCGATAGGGGGTGGCGGTGAGACCGAGGATCTTGAGGGCTGGATTGGCGGCCTTGAGGTGGTCGATCACTTGATGGTATTGGCTGTCGTCATCGAGCGAGACCCGGTGGCACTCATCGATGATGAGCAGCGAAAACGCCCCGTCGAAGGCTGCCAGATTGCGCGCCACCGACTGCACCGAGCCAAACACCACCTGGGCGCTCGCCTCCTTGCGATCCAGCCCGGCGGCGAAGATGTCGGCCTTGAGCCCCCACGCCTCGTATTTGGCGTGGTTCTGCTCCACCAACTCCTTGACGTGGGCCAGCACCAGCACCCGGCCGCGCGCCTTGCGGGCCAGTTCGGCGATCACCAGACTCTTGCCGGCCCCGGTGGGCAGCACCACCACGGCGGGATCCGGGTGCTGACGAAAGTGGCTGATCACGGCGTTGACGGCGTCGGTCTGATAGGGTCTGAGAACGAACATGCAGGCTTGGTGGTATCGATATGGGGTGGTGCAGGATGGCGCCATTATAGGGATCTTGGCGCCAAAAAACAGCGGGCCGGCATGGTGCCGGCCCGCTGGCGATGACGTCTTCGCTTAGTGGAAGGGGAAGACGTAGTTCATCCAGCTGGCCATGCGCAGCAGCACCTTGCGCATCACCGAGACATGGTGGAAGTGCTTGGTGTAGATGGCTGCCTGGCCGCTGGCCCCGGCGATCACTTGATACTTGGGCCATTCGGGGTCGGTGATGGAGATGAGCACCGGCAGGCGGCCCGGCTGAACGGCACTGGCCTGATCCAGCAGGCCGGCGTTGGCCTGCACGTTGCCGGCGGCGATGGCCGGGATCACGGCGGTCACCTGGCCCTGGAAGATCTTGCCGGGGATGCCGTCGATCACCACTTCGGCCTCATCGCCCACCGCCAGGCGCTGCATGCTGTTCTGCCAGAACCAGCCCACATAGGCGGTCTCGTCCTTGTGAATGAAGGTCATCACCGGGCGATACATGAAGGGGGTGGCTATCATGCCGGGGCGCAGGGCCAGCTGCACCACGTGGCCGTCGCTCGGGGCATAGACCACGGTCTGTTCAACCTGATACCTGGCCTCGTCGAGCTGGGCCTGCAGATCTTCCAGCGTCGCCTGTTGCTGCTCGATCTGGGCCACGATGTCATCCACGTTGGCCTGGGTGACGTCGAGGTCGCGCTGCTTGCCGACGCCGCGGCGCATCAGGTCGCTGGCGCGATCCCGATCGAGCTTGGCGGAGCGCAGCCTGGCCTCGATGGACTTGAGGTGGTTGCGGTTGGATTCAACCCGCGCCGTCAGGCTGTCCGCCCTCAACTGGAAGGGGGCGGCATCCAGGCGAAACAGCACGTCGCCCTTCTTCACCGGCTGGTTGGCCTGTACCGGCACCTCGATGACCCGGCCCTTGACCAGCGGCACGATCGGGGTGGAGACATAGTAGTTGCGTGCCATCTCGGAGTAGGGATGGTTGTAGTTCATCAGCATGATCAGGGTGCCGATGAGCAGCACGCCACCCAGTGCGGCGGTGGGCACGGTCCACTTGTTGAGCGGGATACGGAAAATTTTGAAGATGGCCACGCAGACGGCCGTGTAGGTCAGGATCAGTAGCAGGTCCATGATTTATCCCTGTTGCTCGGTCTGTTCGATGGTATTGAGGCGGGCCTTGAGGTCGGCCAGCTCCTGTTTGAGCTGCTGGATATCCTCTTCATCCTGCTGCAGCCGCTGGTTGAAGCCCCAGCCCCGCTCGGGACGATAGAGGGTGGCCCAGATCCAGAGGAAGGGCCACAGCACGTGCAGGGTGAACAGACTGACCCAGCCGGCCACGTGAATGGCGTCCTGATGGGGGTGTTGACGATGTTTGGCTATTTCATAGGGAATGTCGTGAATGACGATGACCCCATAAAAAATGACCAAACCCACAAAAAAAAGCAGACCAAGAGCAAAATAATCGAGTGCCATTTACGCCTCCGCTGGCTTGACGCACCGCATTGTCATTGGGATCAGGGCTCTGCAAGGCAGTCAGCTACCTGATTTCCCTCCTGTCGGGCCCGAAATCTTAAGTTGTTTTGTTGTACTGAAGCTTAAGTGGTTTCCAAGTCGTCAAAACAGACGCTGATGTTGTTGGGGGCAAGTCCGTAAAGTCGTATCCATGACAAGGACTTACGCTGGGAGTATGGCATTGCTGAAGGGAAATGTTCAGCAAAAAAAGGAGCCTTAACGGCTCCTTTCTTGACATGGTTGGCGTGGATCAACTTTCGCTGGGCTTGTTGATCAGCGCAGGCCTGAATTTCACCAGGAAGGCCACCGTGACGATCAGGGTGCTGGCCAGTCCAATCATGGTGGAGACGCCCATCTCCAGCCCGAACCCGATGGGGGCGTTGGCCAGGTAGGTGAACACTACGGCGGTCATGAACATGGCGGGAATGGTGCAGACCCAGTGCAGCTTGCCCTCTTTGGCGAGGTAGGCCGCCGCCGCCCACAGCATCATCACCGCGGTGGTCTGGTTGGCCCAGCCGAAGTAGCGCCAGATCACCCCGAATTCGGCCTTGGAGATGATGAAACCGAGGATAAACATGGGGATGGCGATGAGCAGTCGCTTGGCCATGGGCTTCTGGGTCAGTTTCAGAAAGTCCGCGACGATGAGGCGGGCACTGCGAAACGCGGTGTCGCCGGAGGTGATGGGCAGGATCACCACGCCGAGGATGGCCAGGATGCCGCCGACGGTGCCGAGCAGGCTGGTGGAGACCTCGTGCACCACGGCAGAGGGGCCGCCGCTGGCCAGGGTGGCGTTGAGCGCCTCGGTGCTGTCGTAGAAGGAGAGACCCAGGGTGCACCAGATGAGGGCGATGATCCCTTCACCAATCATGGCGCCGTAGAAGATGAAGCGGCCGGAGCTCTCGTTTTGCATGCAGCGCGCCATCAGCGGTGACTGGGTGGCGTGAAAGCCCGACACGGCGCCGCAGGCGATGGTGATGAACAACAGCGGCCAGAGCGGCAGCTCGGTCGGGTGCAGGTTGGAGAAATCCATCCCGGTGTTGTAGAAGCCTTTGCCGGAGACGATGAGGCCGATGATGAGGCCGACCGACATGAACACCAGCAGGGCGCCGAAGATGGGGTAGAAACGGCCGATGATCTTGTCGATGGGGACGATGGTCGCCAGGATGTAGTAGGCGAAGATGGCCGCAATCCAGTAGACCAGATCGGTGGAGGTAAGGTTGGCCAGAAGGCCAGCCGGGCTCAGCACGAACACCACGCCCACCAGCATCAACAGCACCACGGCGAACAGGTTCATGAAGTGCTTGGCGGTGGTGCCGAGGTGTTCACCAACCACGGTCGGCACCGAGGCGCCCTTGGCGCGCACCGACAGCATGCCGGAGAAGTAGTCGTGCACCGCACCGGCGAAGATGCAGCCGAACACGATCCAGAGCATGGCGACCGGACCGTAGAGGGCGCCCAGAATGGGGCCGAAGATGGGGCCGACGCCGGCGATGTTGAGCAGCTGAACCAGATAGACCTTCTTGTCCGACATGGGGACATAGTCCACCCCGTCCGCCATGGTGATGGCGGGGGTTTTCAGCTCCGGCTTGGGGCCAAATATCCGCTCGATGAATTTGCCGTATACGAAATAGCCGGCTATTAACAAGCCGACACAGAGGAAGAACCAGATCATTGCTACGCTCCTGCTTTGTTATTGTTGGGGGTGCGCGGCCAGTGTAGGGGCTTGCTCTGTTGACGGCAGGTCAAACGGCATGAGCGGTCATATGGCGGTCCGAGCGGTCGGCGCTCGTGATCCGGCTCACATCGCGGGGCTTACTCCAGCCCCAGCATCTCCTTCAACTCCTTCAGGTAACGGCGGCTGACCGGCACCTGGGCGCCGCTCGGCGTCACTATCTCCGCCAGCTGGTTCTCCAGCAGCCGGATCTCGAAGATGGCGGCCGGGGCCACCAGGTACTGGCGGTGGCAGCGCAGCAGCGGGGTCTTCTCCTCCAGCGATTTGAGGGTGAGCTGGGTGTGAAACAGCTCGCCCTGGCTCGCCACGTGCACCCCGCCGAGATCGGAGAAGGCGTACTCCACCTGTTCGATGGGCAGCAGGCGTACCCGGTTGTGCAGGTAGCCCGGGATGTGGCGAATGGCGGGGGCGAGCGCCGTCATGGGCTGGGGGGTTAGATCTTGCCTGAGCCGCGCCAGCGTCTTGGCCAGACGCACCGGCTCCACCGGCTTGAGCAGGTAGTCGAAGGCGTTCTCCTCGAACGCCTGGATGGCGTACTCGTCAAAGGCGGTGACAAAGACGATGCGGGGCAGGGGATCGAGCATGGCCACCAGCTCCATGCCGCTGAGCTTGGGCATCTGGATGTCGAGAAACACTACGTCGGGTTTGAGCCGCTGAATAAGCGGCAGCGCCTCGATGGCGTTGGCGGCCGCGCCCAGCAGTTCGATATCGGGCTCGGCGGCCAGGTGCTGCATCAGCTCCTCGCGGGCGTAAAGCTCGTCATCGACGATGAGGGTGCGGATCATGGGGTTCTCCTGCGTGGTTGGGGTAGTGGGTGAAGATGAAGTGGGACGGCGGCTGGATCATGGCAGCTCCCTTGGCAGGGTGACGGAGACCCGGGTCCAGCAGTCGGGCTCGCAACTGACGCTCAGACCATAGCGGTTGCCGAAGGCGCTCTTGAGGCGCCGGTCCACCAGGGTCATGCCGAGCCCGTCGCCGGCCGGTTTCTCCTGCCAGGTGCCGGCATTGTCCTCCACGTGGATGGTGACCCGCTCTGCCGTCTGCTCGGTGTAGAGGCGAATGTGCCCCCGCTCCAGCAGGGTGGAAATGCCGTGCTTGATGGCGTTCTCGATGAGGGGCTGCAGGGTGAAGCTCGGCAGCTTGAGGTCGGCGAGGGCCGGCGGGATCTCGTTTTGCACCGTCAGTCGATCGCCAAAGCGGGCCAGCTCGATCTCCAGATAGGATTGGCAGTGCTCCTGCTCCTCCTGCAGGGTGGCCAGGCCGCTCTGGCGCTTGAGGTTCTTGCGAAAGAACAGGGAGAGGTGCAGCAGCAGTTGGCGCGCCCGCTCCGGTTCGCGCCGGGTGATGGCGCTGATGGTATTGAGGGTGTTGAACAGAAAGTGGGGATTGATCTGGGCCTGCACCAGCTTGAGCTCGGACTGTACCAGCAGTCGCTGCTGCTGCTCCAGCCGGCCGGTCAGCAACTGCTGGGAGAGCAGGTTGGCAATCCCTTCTCCCAGGGTGTGGTTGATCTTGAGGAACAGCCGCTTCTTGGGCTCATAGAGCTTGATGGTGCCGATCACCCCCTCGTCGCCGTGCAGCGGGATCACCAGCACCGAGCCGAGCTGGCACTGGGGCGAGATGCTGCAGCGGTAGGGTTGGCTGTTGCCGTCGGCAAACAGCACCTTGTTGCGGGCGATGGCCTGCATGGTGATGGCCGAGGTGATGGGGGTGCCAGGCTGATGGTGATCCTCGCCGATGCCGATGAAGGCGAGGATCTTGTCGGTATCTGTGATGGCGACGGCGCCCACCCCGGTCTCCTCCTGGATGATGCGAGCAATCTTGTGGCTGGCCTCGGGGGTGAAGCCCTGGCTCATGATGCCGACGGTGCGGTTGGCGATATTGAGCGCCTTGGCGGAGAAGACCCGGGAGAACTTCTCGTACATCTGCTGCTGATCGCGGATCATGCTGATGAAGAGCGCGGCGCCGCAGGAGTTGGCCAGGATCATGGGGGTGGCGATGGTGCGCACCAGCAGCAGGGATTTATCGAATGGCGTGGCCACCAGCAGGATGATCACCATCTGCATGATCTCGGCGTAGAGGGTGGTGAAGAAGGCGATGCGCGGCTCGAACAGCGCATCCATCTTGCCCGCCCGCATCAGCCGCCAGTGCACCAGCCCGCCCAGCAGCCCCTCGCAGGTGGTGGAGATGGCGCAGGCGAGATCGGTGAAGCCACCCAGGGTATAGCGGTGCAGGCCGCCGGTCAGCCCCACCAGAAAGCCCACCAGCGGGCCCCCCAGCAGCCCGCCCAGCACGGCGCCGACGGCGCGGGTATTGGCGATGGCGTCGTCGATGTCCAGCCCCACGTAGGTGCCGAGAATGCAGAAGCAGGAGAAGGTAATGTAGATGAGCACCTTGTGAGGCAGCCTGACCGAGTAGTTGGCCAGCGGACGCAGCAGCGGACTCTTGGAAAAGAGGTAGGCGATGACCAGGCTGACGCTCATCTGTTGAAGCAGGGAGAGGACCAACTGCATAAAAAACGTTCCTCAGAGTCCGTGCCGAAAAAAGCGGCAACCTTGAATAAATGTGATCAGGATCTTGTTCTGCGGGGCGCCAGGGCGGGATTGCGGCCGCAGTGTGCCAGAAACGTGAAATAAAACCATATTAAATCAGCATGTTAAATTGATATTTGTGTAATCGCCCAAGGGTTGATATTGCTGGATGGAGCATGAATGTATCCGCTGGATACGCCACACGGAGGTGGCATGCTCCGCCCAGCCCCTTGGCTGGGCGTTTTTTATCCATGGTGGATGGCGAACAATTTTGCGGGCAATCGAGTGATTATTCAGGTTTGTCCAATGAGTTATCCCCAGCTTCTGGGGATAACTCAGAAGGCAAAATAGTAACAGAAGCGTCGGGTCAGGTTGAAAAACAGCCGTTGCCCCTCATCCAGCTCTTCCTGCTTGATAAATGATTTGATGGTGCGTTCATCTTCCCGCAGGTCGATCATCGCCACCCCTTCCGGCCGCTGTGCCTTGATGTAAGGCAGCACCTTGGGCTTGAGCGGCATGGTGGGCTCGGTGGAGAGCACCAGCGCCACCGAGTCATCGGAGAGCATCACCAGCGAGCCGGGCGGATAGACCCCCAGCACCTTGATCAGCAGCTTGACCAGATCCTGATCGAATTTCTTCTGCGACAGCTTGTAGAGCTGGCTGATGGCCTGGCTCGGCGCCGCCGGCGTGGCGCTGTTGCGCGGGTGCAGCAGCTCGTCATAGTAATCCACCAGCCCGATGATCCGCGCCAGCGGCGGGATCTCCCCCCCCTTGATGCCAAGGGGAAAGCCGCTGCCGTCGAGGCGCTCGTGATGCAGATGGGCCACCTGGCGGATCTTGGGCTCGAAGGCCTGCAACTGGGTCAGCATCTCCAGCCCGTACTGGGGGTGCATGTTGAGGAAGTTTTGCTCCGACTTGTTGAGCTCCCCCCGTTTCTGGGTGATCTGGGTCGGGATCTTCAGCTCGCCGATGTCGTGCACCAGGCCGGCCAGCCCGGTCTCTTCGATTTCAATGGGGTTCATGCCGAGCTCGCGGGCCATCAACATGGCGATGAAGGCCACGTTCAGGCTGTGCTGCAGCAGGATGTCGGTGTGCGGGCTGCGAATGAGGTGTAGGCCGAGCGGGCCTTCGTGGGCACTGATGCGGGCGGCAGCGTTGCGCACTATCTGCGCCGTGTTGGCGAGCCCTTCGTCCGGCTTGAGGTTGAGGGCCCCCAGTGCATCGCGCAGTTCGGACATGGATTGGCCGAAGGCCTTGTCGGCGGCGCGCAGGGAGCGGCGAAAGGCTTTCTCATCAAACGGGGCAGGGCCGCTCTCCACCAGCTCTTCGATGATCGACAGGTCAGGCCCGGCGGAAGGAATGTCACCGCGCAAGATGGGTTCGATAGGCAGATCGCTCTTGTCGGGATCCACCATCAGCAGGCTGAGATCGAGATGGCGAATGATGTCGAGTTGCTGCTGATCCTTGATCTTGAATGCATTGAACATAAAAGGGTGGTTGGTCCATCCCGTGGGGAGATGGATGTAGTGGCCTACCCGCAACTGCTCGATGGAGGCTTGTATCAGCGCCATACGCTAGCTCGCATTTCATGAATGCCTATGAACAAGCTAGCAAAATTAAGCAGATAGACAAACAAAAAAGCCCGCGCATGTGCGCGGGCTCTCGAGTCGGTTCAGCTTATCAGGCTTTGGACTTCTTCTTGCCTTCAACCTTGGCTTCTACCTTGGCCGCTACCTGAGCGTCTTCGGTGAAGGGACGGCCGTAGTAGGTGTCCAGCAGGATGGCTTTCAGCTCGCTGATCAGCGGGTAGCGCGGGTTGGCGCCGGTGCACTGGTCATCGAAGGCCTCCACGGCCAGCTGGTCAACCTTGGCCAGGAAGTCCGCTTCAGACACGCCGGCTTCACGGATGGAGGCCGGGATACCCAGAGTGGCTTTCAGCTCGTCCAGCCATACCAGCAGCTTCTCGATCTTGGCGGCGGTACGGTCACCGGCTGCAGTCAGACCCAGGTGGTCGGCCACTTCGGCGTAGCGACGGCGAGCCTGCGGACGGTCGTACTGGGAGAACGCAGTCTGCTTGGTCGGGTTGTCGTTGGCGTTGTAGCGGATCACGTTGCTGATCAGCAGGGCGTTGGCCAGACCGTGCGGAATGTGGAACTCGGCACCCAGTTTGTGAGCCATGGAGTGGCACACACCCAGGAAGGCGTTGGCGAACGCGATACCGGCGATGGTGGCGGCGTTGTGCACCTTCTCGCGAGCAACCGGGTCGTTGGCACCGTTCTGGTAGCTGGACGGCAGGTACTCTTTGAGCAGTTTCAGGGCTTGCAGCGCCTGACCGTCGGAGTACTCGTTGGCCAGTACGGAAACGTAGGCTTCCATGGCGTGAGTCACGGCATCGATACCGCCGAAGGCGCACAGGGATTTGGGCATGCCCATGACCAGGTTGGCGTCGACGATGGCCATGTTCGGGGTCAGCTCGTAGTCGGCCAGCGGGTATTTCATGCCGGTGGCGTCGTCGGTCACGACCGCGAACGGGGTCACTTCAGAACCGGTACCGGAAGTGGTGGTGATACAGACCAGTTCGGCCTTCACGCCCATTTTCGGGAACTTGTAGATACGCTTGCGGATGTCCATGAAGCGCATGGCCAAGTCTTCGAACGCGGTTTCCGGGTGCTCGTACATCACCCACATGATCTTGGCCGCATCCATCGGTGAACCACCGCCCAGCGCGACGATCACGTCCGGCTTGAAGGAGTGGGCCATCTCGGCGCCTTTGCGTACCACGGACAGGGTCGGGTCGGCTTCTACTTCGTAGAACACTTCCACTTCCATCTTCAGGCCCTTGAGCAGACGAACCACTTCGTCGGCGTAGCCGTTGTTGAACAGGAAGCGGTCGGTCACGACCAGTGCGCGTTTTTTACCTTCCAGGTCGCCCAGGGCGATCGGCAGGGAACCACGACGGAAGTAGATGGATTTCGGAAGTTTGTGCCACAGCATATTTTCTGCCCGTTTTGCGACTGTCTTCTTGTTGATCAGGTGCTTGGGACCCACGTTTTCGGAGATGGAGTTACCACCCCAGGAACCGCAACCCAGCGTCAAGGACGGTGCGATGGCAAAGTTGTACAGGTCACCGATACCACCCTGAGTGGTCGGGGTGTTGATCAGGATACGGGCGGTCTTCATCTTGTCGCCGAAGTACTTGATGCGGTCGGCGTTGCGATCCTGGTCGGTGTACAGACCGGAGGTGTGGCCGATACCACCGAGGTTGACCATGGTGCAGGCCATTTCGACGGCTTCTTCGAAGTTCTTGGCGCGGAACATACCCAGGGTCGGGGAGAGCTTCTCGTGAGCGAACTCTTCCTCTTCACACACTTCCAGACCTTCACCGATGAGGATCTTGGTGGTGGGGGGCACGGTCACACCGGACATTTCGGCGATCTTGGTGGCTGGCTGGCCCACGATGTTGGCGTTCATGGCACCGTTGATCAGGATGACCTTGCGGACCTTGTCAGCTTCTTCTTTGGTCAGCACATAACCGTTGTGAGTCGCGAAACGCTCTTTCACCTGGTCATAGATGGAGTCAACCACGATGACGGCTTGCTCGGAGGCACAGACCACACCGTTGTCGAAGGTTTTGGACATCAGGATGGAGGCGACGGCGCGCTTCACATCGGCAGTTTCGTCGATGACAACAGGCACGTTACCGGCACCCACACCGATGGCAGGTTTGCCAGAGGAGTAAGCGGCTTTCACCATGCCCGGGCCACCGGTGGCCAGGATCAGGTTGATGTCGTTGTGCTTCATCAGGGCGTTGGAGAGTTCAACGGTCGGTTGATCGATCCAGCCGATGATGTCTTTCGGTGCACCAGCGGCAATGGCTGCATCCAGTACCAGCTTGGCAGCGGTATTGGTGGAGTTCTTCGCACGGGGGTGCGGGGAGAAGATGATGGCGTTGCGGGTCTTCAGGGAGATCAGGGATTTGAAGATCGCAGTGGAAGTCGGGTTGGTGGTCGGTACGATACCGCAGATGATACCTACCGGCTCGGCGATGGTGATGGTACCCATCTCGTCATCTTCACTGAGGATGCCGCAGGTCTTCTCTTCTTTGTACTTGTTGTAGATGTATTCGGAGGCGAAGTGGTTCTTGATAACCTTGTCTTCGATGATACCCATACCGGATTCTTCCACGGCCATCTGGGCCAGGGGGATACGGGCATTGCTGGCGGCCAGGGCGGCGGCACGGAAGATCTTGTCTACCTGCTCTTGCGAGAAGCTGGCGAATTCACGCTGTGCTTCTTTGACGCGGGCGACCAGTGCATCCAGTTCAGCCATATTGGTTACTGCCATGTTTATCTCCTGATGATTTGAAAACTGTTTAGTAAGACGTTGGCAATGCCCGGCAATTATAGATGCCCTGTCAAGAACAGAATCACCACAACGGGGTATTTACATGCCTTACTAAATCGCTTTCTGAGTCGATTATAGAGCGGGGCTGACTCAGAAAAACTTGATCTGGATCATGTGTAACAAAAGAACAAAAGAAATTTTGTTTCACAATACATGTTTGCCAGATGTTGCGCAGTTGTTGAGTGGGCCAGAAGCGGGATGAATGGGGCGTGAACAGGGGCTCACGCACCATTTTTCAAGCAGTTAGCACGATTACGTCCCAGTGTCCCCGGTGCGGACCCTGGGGCTGTATGGGGGCGGCATTGTGATAGAAACGGCGATCATCCAGGATCAGATACTCGCCAGCGTTTAATTGTTGTTGAAAAAATGGTTGTTCTTTTAATCCATGATAGAGCTGCAAGGCGCCGCCGCTGACCCCGTCACTGCCACAAAAGAACACCCCGATGAAATCAAAGCCGTCCTGATGCACGCCTTCCGGGGCGGGCGGCACGCTTTCACCTTCGCCGGTGACGATGCGCATCTGGTGAATGCCGATGGCCTGGCCATCCGCCAGCCGGGTATGGCGGGCAAAGCGGGCCAGCATCAGCTGGAAGGTGGGGTGGGCGACGAAGGCGGGATCCAGCTCGGCATAGGTTCTGGGCACGTCCCCCAGGAACTTGTTGATGGCGGCCGCCTGGAAGAAGACGCCGTTGTCGAGGGGATAAAAGCGGCTGCCCTCTTTTTCAACCCGGCCGTAACGGCGTTCGCGAAAGCGGCCCTGGATATAGGGATCAACCGGCAGCCGGTCGAAGAAGCCCTGCAGCGGGTCGACACTGCCTGCGGGCAGTGAATCCAGATGCCATTGCAACTTGATGTCCGTATCAATCATTACAAAATCCTTTTTTACGAAGATGAAATGTTGCGCCAAAACTCCGTGGCCGCATAAAACTCGAAGTGATTTTATCAGAGTGTTAAATGGCGACAATCTTTATTAACAACTCGATATGTTGAATTTCGTCGTGACATTAGAGGAACTAACTGAAAAGCCACGGAAAGGGTGAGATTATTTGATTGGTGAAGGTTTCGGCCATGGTGTAAATTTACGCACGGTTTATCGGGGTGGCCCGCAGGGCCTCGTTCTACTTCTGGATGGCGCCTATGGCAGCAATTGACGTCTCTTTATATCTGAAGTTTTTCATCGGTTTGTTCGCGATCATCAACCCGCTCGGCCTGTTGCCGGTGTTTGTCAGCCTGACCAGCCATCAAACGCCGGAAGAGCGGATGAAGACCAACACCACCGCCAACATTGCGGTGATGATCATCCTGCTGGTCTCCATGTACATGGGGCAGCTGATCCTCGATGGTTTCGGCATCTCGCTGGCGTCGTTTCGCATTGCCGGCGGCTCGCTCATCACCCTGATCGCCTGGTCCATGCTGCAGGGCAAGCTGGGGGAGGTGAAGCACAACAAGCAGGAGAAAGGGGAGCTCGCCGCGCGGGAATCTGTCGCTGTGGTGCCGCTGGCGCTGCCGCTGATGGCCGGCCCCGGCGCCATCTCTTCCTCTATTGTCTATGCCAGCCAGAGCACCTGGTCCCAGATGCTGGGGATGTCGGTGGTGGTGATGGTGTTTGCCTTCTGCTCCTGGCTCATCTTCCGCGCCGCCCCCCTGCTGTTCAAGGTGATGGGCAACACCGGCATCAACGTGGTCACCCGGATCATGGGTCTCATCATGATGTCGCTTGGCATCGAGATCATGGTGGCGGGGATCAAGGGGGTCTTCCCCGGATTGATGTGATTCAGGTCTGTTTTGTTGGAGCCGGTCCTCGTGACCGGCTTTTTATTGTTTCTTTTTTGTTGGTCATTTCCTAGAATCGAGCGGGTTTGTATAAAAAACGTCCATCACGCGATATTTAAATTCTGAATAATTGGTTAAAAGCTGCTTTTTTGACCATGAAGTCCAGCCCTGCCTGACAATATCTATTGCATTATCAGAAATGTCAGGGAATTATGCTGGCAGCGGGGTACTTATCCCGTTGATGGAAAATTGCATGGAATGTTCTTGTGGAGTATGGAAATGACTCATAAAAAAACAATGATTAATACCCTCTTGGTGGCAGCACTGTTCGGCGGTGTCAACGCGGCACAAGCCGCCGATGTTCCCGCAGGTACCAAACTGGCTGACGTTCAGCAGCTGGTAAAAGGCAATGGCTCCGAGCCTGCCACTCTCGACCCGCACAAAACCGAAGGAACGGTTGAATCCAATATTCTGCGTGACCTGTTCGAAGGTCTCGTTGCCTCCGGCCCCAAAGGGGAAGTGCTTCCCGCCATGGCCGAGTCCTGGGAAACCAAGGACAACAAACACTTCGTGTTCCACCTGCGCAAAGATGCCAAGTGGTCCAACGGGGATCCCGTGACAGCCCACGATTTCGAGTTCGCCTTCAAGCGGGCCGTGGATCCCAAGACGGCGTCTCCCTACTCCTGGTATCTGGAGATCCCGACCATCGTCAATGCCAGCGAGATCATCGCCGGCAAGAAAGCGGCCGACACCCTGGGCGTGAAGGCAGTGGACGACTACACCTTCGAGGTGCAGCTGGAGAAGGCGGTGCCTTACTTCGTCAGCATGCTCTCCCACACCACCACCTACCCGGTGCCGAAGAAGGTGATCGAGAAGTTCGGTGACAAGTGGACCCAGCCCGGCAACATGGTATCCAACGGTGCCTATGTGCTGAAGGATTGGGTGGTCAACGAACGCGTCGACGTCGAGCGCAACCCGAACTACTGGAACAACGCCAAGACCGTCATCAACAAGGTGACCTATCTGCCGATTCAGTCCACCAACGCCGAGCTGAACCGCTATCTGGCCGGCGAAGTGGATCTCACCTACAACATGCCCATCGAGCGCTTCAAGCAGATGAAGAAGGAGCTGCCGAACGAGGTGAAGGTGAGCGGCTATGTCGGTACCTACTACTACCAGTACAACTTCAAGCACAAGCCGTTTGATGACGTGCGGGTGCGTACCGCCCTCTCTTATGCCATCGACCGCAACGTGATCGCCGACAAGGTGATGGGCAAGGGCGAGACTCCGGGCTACACCCTGGTGCCTGATTTCGTGGACGGCTTCAAGCCGGTGGCGCCGGCCTGGTCCAAGCTGACCCAGGCAGAGCGTGATGCCAAGGCGAAAGAGCTGCTGACCGAAGCCGGTTTCGGCCCGGGCAAGCCGCTCAAGTTCGAGCTGCTCTACAACACCGACGACAACCACAAGAAAGTGGCGGTTGCCGTGGCTTCCATGTGGAAGAAGCTGGGCGTGCAGGTGAGCCTGGTCAACCAGGAATGGAAAACCTACCTGGAAACCAAGAAGCAGGGTCAGTTTGACGTGGGTCGTGCCGGCTGGATCGCCGACTACAACGAAGCCTCTTCCATGCTGGATCTGATGCAGACCACGCACGGCAACAACGACGGCAAATACTCCAATCCGGCGTTTGACAAGCTGATGAACGAGTCTCGCAATCAGGTGGATGCCGATGCCCGCAACAAGCTCTATGTGCAGGCTGAAGAGATCCTGGCCAAGGACATGCCGATCGCTCCCATCTATCAGTACGTGACCTCCCGCATGGTCAAGTCCTACGTGGGCGGCTACCCGGCCAACCCGCTGGACAACCTCTACAGCAAAGACATGTACATCATTGCTCACTGAGTAAAGTAACACGTCGCATAACAAAGCAGGCCCGCCGGATGGCGGGCCTTTATTACAACCGCGACCCTTTGGAAGCAGTACAGGACAGGAATTGTCTATGTTGAAATTCATTTTTAAACGTCTACTGGAAGCGATCCCGACTCTGCTGGTCTTGATCACCGTCTCCTTCTTCATGATGCGTTTCGCGCCGGGCAACCCCTTCACCAGCGAACGCTCCCTGCCGCCGGAAGTTCTGGCCAACATCGAAGCCAAATATGGCCTCGACAAGCCCATCGGCGTGCAATACCTCACCTATCTGGGCAACTTGGTGCAGGGCGACCTCGGTCCCTCCTTCAAATACAAGGACTTCACCGTCAACGATCTGGTGAGCCAGGCGCTGCCGGTATCGGCCAAGATTGGTTCTTTTGCCTTTCTGTTCGCGGTGACACTGGGGGTCACCTTCGGCACCATTGCCGCCTTGAAACAGAATACCGTCATCGACTACCTGTTGATGTCGTCGGCCATGGCCGGGGTGGTGATCCCGGGCTTTGTGCTGGCGCCCTTGCTGGTGTTGCTGTTCAGTATCCATCTCGGTTGGTTCCCGGCCGGTGGCTGGCAGGGCGGCGGGGTGCAATTCATGGTGCTGCCGGTGTTCGGCATGATGATGTACTACATCTCCGCCATCTCGCGGATCATGCGGGGCAGCATGATCGAGACCATGAACTCCAACTTCATCCGTACCGCCCGCGCCAAGGGCTTGCCGTTGCGCCATATCATCCTGAAACACGCGTTGCGTCCGGCCATGCTGCCGGTGGTCTCTTACCTTGGCCCGGCCTTTGTCGGCATCATCACGGGTTCCGTGGTGATCGAAACCATCTTCGGCCTGCCGGGGATTGGCCAGCTGTTCGTCAACGGTGCCCTCAACCGTGATTACTCCATGGTGCTCGGTCTGACCATTCTGGTCGGTGCCCTCACCATCACCTTTAACGCCGTGGTCGATATTCTCTATGCCTTTATCGATCCCAAGATCCGTTACTAAGTCGGGAGTACATCATGGTTGTCACAACTGAAAAACGCGAAGCCGTCGAGGCGTTCGCCCAGCAAGTGGAAGTGGTGGAAGGACGCTCCCTGTGGAAGGATGCCCGTCGCCGTTTCCTGCGCAACAAGGCCGCGCTCACCAGCCTCATCATCCTGACCATCATCGGTCTGGCGGTGATCGCGGGACCGCATCTGTCCCAATACACCTTCGACGATCCTGACTGGGGCGCCATGCAGGCGGCTCCGGACATGGAAACCGGCCACTGGTTTGGCACCGACAGCCTGGGGCGCGATCTGTTCGTGCGTACCCTGCTTGGCGGGCGCATCTCGCTGATGGTCGGCATCATGGGGGCCATGGTGGCCGTTATCATCGGCACCCTCTACGGCGCGGCCTCCGGCTTCATCGGCGGTCGGGTCGACAGCCTGATGATGCGGGTGCTTGAGATCCTCAACGCCTTCCCCTTCATGTTCTTCGTGATCATGCTGGTGACCTTCTTCGGCCGCAACCTGGCGCTCATCTTCATCGCCATCGGCGCGGTGAGCTGGCTCGACATGGCGCGGATCGTGCGAGGCCAGACCCTGAGCCTCAAGAGCAAGGAGTTCATCGAGGCGGCTCACGTCTGCGGCGTCTCCAAGTGGAAGATCATCACCCGTCACATCGTGCCGAACGTGCTGGGTATCGTGGCGGTCTACGCCACCCTGCTGGTGCCGGGCATGATCATGTTCGAATCCTTCCTGAGCTTCCTGGGGCTGGGCGTACAAGAGCCCATGACCAGCTGGGGTGCTCTGCTGGATGAAGGCTCCAAGTCGATGGAAGTGGCCATCTGGCAACTCCTGTTCCCCGCCGGTTTCATGGTGGTGACCCTGTTTTGCTTCAACTTCCTCGGGGATGGTCTGCGTGACGCCCTCGATCCGAAGGATCGCTGAGAAAGCGGCGAAAGATCGCTGACAGAACGGCGAAGGAGCGCTGAAACAACGCGCCGAGGGGCCGCAGAGTGCGGCTCAATCGGGCGGATAGCGCATCGGATCGACAGGAAAACGTCACGAAAGATCGATAAGGAGTTTTTATGAAATTACTGGATGTAAAAGATCTGCGGGTTGAGTTCAAGACCCCGGACGGCAATGTGGTGGCGGTCAATGACCTCAACTTCTCCCTCGCTGCGGGCGAGACCCTGGGGATCGTCGGCGAGTCCGGTTCGGGCAAATCCCAGACCGCGTTCGCCATCATGGGGCTGCTGGCCAAGAACGGCGTCATCACCGGCTCGGCCAAATTTCAGGGCGACGAGATCCTGAACCTGCCGGAGCACAAGCTCAACAAGATCCGCTCCGAGAAGATCGCCATGATCTTCCAGGACCCCATGACCTCGCTCAACCCCTACATGAAGGTGAAGGATCAGCTGATGGAAGTGCTGATGCTGCACAAGGGCGTCAGCAAGGCCGAAGCGTTCGAAGAGTCGGTGCGCATGCTGGATGCGGTCAAGATCCCGGAAGCGCGCAAGCGGATGGGGATGTATCCTCACGAATTTTCCGGTGGCATGCGCCAGCGGGTAATGATCGCCATGGCGCTGTTGTGCCGGCCGCAACTGCTCATCGCCGACGAGCCGACCACCGCGCTGGACGTGACCGTGCAGGCCCAGATCATGACCCTGATGAACGAGCTCAAGCGCGAGTTCAATACCGCCATCATCATGATCACCCACGATCTGGGCGTGGTGGCGGGCATCTGCGACAAGGTGCTGGTGATGTATGCCGGCCGTACCATGGAGTACGGCAAGGTCAACGATATCTTCTATCGCCCGAGCCACCCCTATACCGAGGGCTTGTTGCGCGCCATTCCCCGCCTCGACACCGAAGGGGAAGAGCTGCCCACCATCCCGGGCAATCCGCCCAACCTGCTGCGTCTGCCCACCGGCTGCCCCTTCCAGGAGCGCTGCCACCGGGTGAGCGAGATTTGCGGCAAGCAGTCGCCAATTCTGACGCCGTTCAACGACGGCCGGGAGCGGGCCTGCCACTGGGTATCGGATGCCATGATCAAGGGAGTGAACTAAATGGGGACTGACAAGAAACTGCTGCTGGAAGTGTCCGACCTCAAGGTCCACTTCAGCATCAAGAGTGACAAGGCCTGGCCCTGGGCCAAACCCTCCGCACTGAAGGCGGTGGACGGGGTAACCCTGCGCCTGTACGAGGGAGAGACCCTGGGCGTGGTCGGGGAGTCCGGCTGTGGTAAGTCCACCTTTGCCCGGGCGCTGATCGGCCTGGTGCCGGCCACCGACGGCAAGGTAGTGTGGCTGGGCAACGATCTGACCAAGCTCGACCAGAAGGCGCTGCGCGAGAAGCGCAAAGAGATCCAGATGATCTTCCAGGATCCGCTGGCCTCCCTCAACCCGCGCATGACCATCGGCGACATCATCGCCGAGCCGCTCATCACCTTCTATCCCGACCTCTCCCGAGATCAGGTGAAGGAGAAGGTGCGGGCCATGATGAGCAAGGTGGGGCTCTTGCCCAACCTGGTCAACCGCTATCCCCATGAGTTCTCCGGCGGTCAGTGCCAGCGCATCGGCATCGCCCGGGCGCTGATCCTCGAGCCCAAGATGATCATCTGTGACGAGCCGGTGTCGGCGCTGGATGTCTCCATCCAGGCTCAGGTGGTCAACCTGCTCAAGGCTATCCAGAAGGAGATGGGGCTGTCGCTCATTTTCATCGCCCACGATCTGTCGGTGGTCAAGCACATCTCGGATCGGGTGCTGGTGATGTATCTGGGCAATGCGGTGGAGCTGGGGACCCGCAAGGAGATCTTCGCCAACCCCTTGCACCCCTATACCAAGGCGCTGATGTCGGCCGTGCCCATTCCGGATCCGGATCTGGAGCGCAGCAAGACCATCCAGATCCTGGAGGGGGATTTGCCATCGCCGATGAACCCGCCCTCAGGCTGCGTGTTCCGCACCCGCTGCCCGGTGGCCGGCCCTGAGTGTGCCAAGACCCGGCCGCAGCTCGAGGGCAACTTCGACCATGCGGTCTCCTGCCTCAAGGCGGATCCGCTCTGAGGATGAGCAGGCAGAACAGGGCGCCCGGGTGGCGCCCTGTTTTTTTGCAGCCGGCATGAAGATGCCTCTTGGCGTTATCTTTTTCCGCTGTTACTATCCGCGCAACAAGGGGAGTAACTTCTCGCCGGTTTGTCGTCATTACGGTGCACCCATATCCTGCAGTGCACCCGGCAGCCGGGCAGTTGACGCAAGTCGGCTGTAAGTGAGACCTTGCCGAGAGGCAAGGTGTATCTGCTCCAAACGCAAACCCACGCCTCTCGGTCGTGGGTTTTGTCGTTTTTGGGAGAAGTGAAAAATGGGTGAATGGTGGATGTGGGCCGGTTTCTTCAGCATAGTGCTGGTCCTGTTATGGATTGATATCCGCTTTGTCGGCGGTGGCAAGGCGCACAAGGTGTCGCTCAAAGAGGCAGGGATCTGGTCCCTCATCTGGATCAGCGTGGCGCTCTTGTTCAACCTGGCCATCTGGTTCTGGCTGGATCACAGCGCAGGCCGTGAAATTGCCAACCAGAAGGGGCTGGAGTTCCTCACCGGCTACCTCATCGAGAAGGCGCTGGCGGTGGACAACGTCTTCGTCTGGCTGATGCTGTTCGGCTACTTTGCCATTCCGGCCGAGCTGCAGCGCCGGGTGCTGCTGTACGGGGTACTGGGTGCCATCGTGATGCGGGCCGGCATGGTGTTCGCCGGCAGCTGGCTCATCGAGCAGTTCCACTGGATCCTCTACCTGTTTGGCGCCTTCCTGCTGCTGACCGGGGTCAAGATGCTGTGGGCGGCCGACAAGGAGCCCGATCTGGCCAACAACCCGCTGCTGGGCTGGATGCGTCGTCGCTTCAAGGTGACGGAGACGCTGGAGGGGGAGAACTTCTTCGTCTGGCGCGATGGCGTGCGTTACGCCACGCCGCTGCTGCTCATTCTGGTGCTGGTGGAGGTGAGCGATCTCATTTTCGCGGTGGACAGCATCCCGGCCATCTTCGCGGTGACCACGGATCCCTTCATCGTGCTGACCTCCAACATCTTCGCCATCATGGGTCTGCGTGCCATGTACTTCCTGCTGGCGGGCGTGGCTGAGCGCTTCGCCCTGCTCAAGTACGGGCTGGCGCTGATCCTGATGTTCATCGGGGTCAAGATGCTGCTGCTGGATATCTTCAAGATCCCCACCGGCATTGCATTGGGTGTGGTTGCGCTGATCCTGCTGGCCTCCATGGGGTTGAGCCTCTGGGTGACCCGCAAAAAAACCGCTTGAACGCGGCAGACTATAAAGCACTGACAACAAGGGCTCCCGCGGGAGCCCTTTTTTCATATCGCGTTATCAGCGCTTGATCTTCTTGGGGTTGGTGTAGCCCCAGATGGTGTACATGTCCGCCAGCAGGGCGCCGTTGTACTCTTCCAGATCTGCCTGTTTCACCTCGGCTTCACCCTGGCGGCCGAACAGCACCACCTCGTCACCGGGTTTGACCCCTTTCAGATCGGTCACGTCCACCATGATGGTGTTCATGGAGGTCTTACCCACCACCGGCACCTTCTGGCCCTGGATCAGCACATAAGCCTTGTTGCTCAACGCCCGGCGATAGCCGTCGGAGTAGCCCAGCGGCAGGTTGGCGAGCCAGGAGTCGCGCTTGAGGGTGAAGGTGCGGTCATAACCGACGGTGTTGCCGGCCGGGTAGTGGTTGACGGAGGCAACCTGGGTCTTGAACGCCATCACCCGCTTGTACTCGGTGTAGGAGGGGATGGAGTCACCGTACAGCAGGCCGCCCGGGCGCACCATGTCGAAGTAGGCGTCCGGCACTTCCAGGGTGGCGAAGGAGTTGGCGGCGTGGATGGTGATCTTGCTGCGATCCAGCTTGCCCGCTTCCAGCAGCCACTGGGAGTCCAGTTTGAACTGGGCCAGCCCCATCTTGACGTCCTCTTTCTCCTCCACCGGGAAGTGGGTCATGATGCCGACCGGGGTGATCCCCTTGAGCTTGAGCATGGCCAGCGCGTCTTCCTTGGAGTCAGCCAGGCGCAGATCGATGCCGTTGCGGCTCATGCCGGCGGAGTTGAGCGCGATGTGCACCGGGATATTGGTGTGGTGGCGCTGGGCGATGTCGGCGATGCCCTGAGCACTCACCAGGCTGCCGATGAGCTCTTCCATCTTGTAGGGCAGGGCCTGTTCCACTTCGGCCGGGGTGGCGGCACGTACCCGCATCAGGCGGCCGGTGAAGCCCTTCTCACGGGCCACGCGGGCCTCTTCGTTGCTGGCGATGCCGATGCAGGGGATGCCGGCCTTGACCACCGAGGGCACCAGCAGGTCGATGCCGTGGCCGTAGGCGTCTGCTTTCATGATGGCGCAGATCTTCGGCCCCTTGTCACCGAGGCGATCCTTGAGGGTCTGGATGTTGTGCTCGAAGGCGCCGAGATCGACTTCCAGCCAGGCATTGCTGGCGGTCTGCACTTCGCCGTTGCGATGATCGCTGGCCAGCGGCAGGTAAGGGGCCGCGACGGCCTGACCGGCCAGCAGGCCCAGGATCAGCGTGGCCAGCAGTGTCTTCTTGTGCATGGGGTGGTTCCTTTTTTATTGTTTGGGTTGAGGTGCATGACGGTCGCTAGGGGCCGTTTTCACGCAGATGGGATAAAGTGTAGCCAAGGCATTGTTATTGTTATGAACTTTGACAATTTTCCAGGGCGCTATTCCCGTCGGGAAGTGTAACGCAAGGTGCCGATCGTGGCACCCTCCAGGAGTCAATAGATGATGAGTCTTGAGTGTCGGGTGCCACCGCTGCTGCTGTTTGGCCTGATCGTGGCGGCCATGCTGGGGTGGGGGGGCGTAGCAGAGAGCAATTCTGGCGCCGGTTGGCGGCTGGCCGCTCTGTTGTTGGCGGTGCTGGGTACTGTGTTTGGCTTGGGGGGCGTGCTGCGCTTTCGCCGCCAGGGCACCACGGTGACGCCGCTGCACCCCGAGCAGGCCAGTGCGCTGGTAACGGGCGGACTCTATCGCCTCAGCCGCAATCCCATGTACCTGGGGCTGCTCTGCTGGACGATGGCGCTGGCCTGTTATCTGGGCGGGCTGTGGGTGTGGCTCGGTCCGCTGCTGCTGTGGGGCTGGCTCAGCCGCTGGCAGATAGTGCCGGAGGAGCGGGCGCTGCAGGCCCGCTTTGGCGATGGCTATGCCGATTATTGCCGGCGGGTGAGGCGTTGGTGCTGAGCCTTGCTGTGTCGCCATGAGACATAAAAAACGGCCCGCATCTGCGGGCCGTTTGTATGTGAATGATGCGGGGATCACGCCTTGGCGGTATCCACCTCACCCAGAGGTTCGGTTTCACCCAGGCTGTCTTCGCTCTTGGCGACCACGCTGGCGGCGATGGCGTTGCCCAGCACGTTGGTGGCGGAGCGACCCATGTCGAGGAAGTGGTCGATGCCGAGCAGCAGCAGGATGCCCGCTTCCGGGATGTGGAACTGGTTGAGGGTGGCGGCAATCACCACCAGGGAGGCGCGCGGTACGCCGGCCATCCCCTTGGAGGTGACCATCAGCAGCAGCAGCATGGTGATCTGCTGGGCCATGGAGAGCTCGATGCCATAGGCCTGGGCGATGAACATCACCGCGAAGGTGCAGTACATCATGGAGCCATCCAGGTTGAAGGAGTAGCCCATCGGCAGCACGAAGCTGGCGATGCGTTTGTCACAACCGAACTTCTCCAGACGATCCAGGGTCTTGGGGTAGGCAGCTTCGGAGCTGGCGGTGGAGAAGGCCAGCAGGATCGGCTCGCGGATCATCGCCAGCAAGGTCACGATGCGGCGGCGGATAAACAGGCTGCCCATGGCGATCAGCAGCAGCCAGAGGCAACCCAGTGCCAGGTAGAACTGCGCCATGAAGGTGCCATAGGTGGCGAGGATGCCGAGCCCTTCCTTGGCGACCATGGCGGCAATGGCGCCAAACACCGCAAACGGAGCGAAGTTCATCACGTAGCCGGTCACTTTGAGCATGATCTCGGCGGCGCTGGCCATCAGCATCACCACCGGTTTGGCGGCATCACCCAGTGCGGCGGCAGCCAGCCCGAAGAACAGGGAGAACACCACGATCTGCAGGATCTCGTTGGTGGCCATCGCCTCGATCACGCTTTTGGGAATGGCGTGGGTGACGAAATCCTTGAGGGAGATGGCGCTGGCAACCACGCCGGAGCTGGCGGTGTCGTCAGGCAGGGAGAGGGAGAGCCCCACGCCCGGTTGCATCAGGGTGACCATCACCAGACCCAGGGTCAGCGACAGCAGGGAGGCCAGCATGAACCAGCCGAGGGTTTTGGCGCCGATACGGCCCACGGTGCGGGTATCGCCCATCTTGGCGATGCCGACCACCAGGGTGGTGAACACCAGGGGGGCGATGATCATCTTGATCAGCCGCAGGAAGATATCGGTCAACAGGGTGATGTCGCTGGCAAAGCCGGCGGCCTGGTCAGGGGCAAACATGCGATAGCCCTGGCCAGTCAGGATACCAACCAGCATCGCGATGAGGATGGCAACCGTCAATTTGTTCATTTTCATGGGGTGGGTCCCAGTTTTGATAAGTGCAGAGCGTTTCAAGCGGCAAGGGTGCCGCTTCAGTCCGTTTTTGTGATCCGAGCCGTAGATTCCTGACAGCCGGTGTGCTGGCAGAATGCCTAATCCGGGGGGGTAAATCCAGCGCCTTGTGGCAGAATTTTATCTTGTCATTAGTTGTATGTGATATAGATCTTGCAATTTGGCTATATTAATCGCTGTTTATTTTAATGTTTGCAAGATAATCGGCTTTCATGGTTTGGTCGTTTTTCGCGCTGCGAGTGAGGGTGAAGATGAGCAACGCCGAGATGCGGTGCTCCACGGTGCGCTGATCCAGAAAGGGATCTGGCTCGTCGTCATCAAACCCGAACAGGGGGCGACTCGGCGTCACCCTGACCGCGTCCCGTTGCAGGGTCAATTCATTGACCTCAAGCCACTGATAACCTTCGGCTTGTGCCACTTCGCCCGCCCGTTTCAGCACATACTTGCGGGCGGTTTCCCGGCTTACCAGATCGTTGCCGACAAATTCCAGCTGCCACTTGTCAGGCCCGAGCTGGGTCTGAGAGAAACCGGTCTGGCCGTTCCAGAACGATGGCTGGCTCTGATAAGGGGTGGCGCAGCCGAGCAGCAGGAGAGCGCAGAGGCCGAGCCACAGCAGACGCTGGCAAAAGGGGCGGGGAGAGGACATCTCGAACACCGGTTGGCAACACAGGGCATCACTACAGCACAAACCGATCGGCGGCACAATGCAGGCTGCGTGGTGGCGCGCCGCACCAAAAAGAAAAGGCCTTGTCATCTGACAAGGCCTTTCTCGGGGAATTTGGTCGGTGTGAGAGGATTCGAACCTCCGACCCTCTACACCCCATGCAGATGCGCTACCTGGCTGCGCTACACACCGACGGAGTCAGCTCGGCTGACGGGGGCTGAGTTTATGGAGATGGACCCTGCCTGTCAACAGTGGAAATTCCACTCCGGCATCGTTCGCCTGCTTTGCGAGCAATCTGCGCTTAAAGTGCCGCCAATCGCCGAAAAACCGCTCATTGCGGGGCCGTGAGCGGCTGCAAAAAGACAGGCCGCCCGGGTGGCGGCCTGTGATGGCGCTGTGGTGACGGCGCACATAGAAGAGGGATCAGCGGGTGAAGGTGAGCCGCTTGCCCAGCACCTCGTTGGTGACCTGGCCGTTTTGCCAGGCGATCTGGCCGTTGACCAGGGTCATCTCCACCGTGCTGTGGAAACGGTAGCCATTGAAGGGCGACCAGCCGCACAGATAGAGCAGGTTGCTGTCGTTGACCACGTAGGGCTTGCCCAGATCCAGCAGCACCAGGTCGGCGAAGTAACCCTCGCGGATGTAGCCGCGATCCTGCACCTGGAAGCGCTCGGCCACCGCGTGGGAGGTCTTCTTGACGATGGTCTCCAGCGAGAATACCCCGTTGTGGTAGAGCTCCAGCAGGGCCAGCAGGGAGTGCTGCACCAGCGGCACGCCGGACGGCGCCTTGAAGTAGCTGTTCTGCTTCTCTTCCCAGGTGTGGGGGGCGTGGTCGGTGGCGATGATGTCGAGCACGTCATTGCGCACCGCATCCAGCAGGGCGTGCTGGTCGGCGGCGCTCTTCACCGCCGGGTTGCACTTGATCTGGCTGCCCAGGGTGTCGTAGTCCGCCTCGTTGAAGAACAGATGGTGAACGCACACCTCGGCGGTGATGTTCTTGTCCTTGAGATCCTTCAGGTCCGGGGTGGCGGTGAAGAGCGACAGCTCCTTGGCGGTGGTCAGGTGCAGCACGTGCAGCTTGGCGCCGTACTGCTTGGCCAGGGAGACCGCCAGGCTGGAGGATTTGTAGCAGGCGTCGGCGCTGCGGATGCGGCCGTGCTCGCGCATCGGCACATCCTCGCCCCACTTGGCGCGGGCTTCGTCTTCCAGCTCCTTGATGGTGGGGGTGTCCTCGCAGTGGGTGACGATCATCACCGGGCTCTCGCGGAAGATGGCGGCCAGGGTCTCCTGATTGTCCACCAGCATGTTGCCGGTAGAGGCGCCCATGAAGATCTTGATGCCGCAGGACTGTTTGGGATCGAGCTTCTTGATCTCTTCCAGGTTGTCGTTGGTGGCGCCGAGGTAGAAGCTGTAGTTGGCGGCGGAGGAGTTGGCGGCTATCTGGTATTTGGCTTCGAGGGCATCGAGGGTGGTGGTCTGGGGATTGACGTTGGGCATTTCCATGAAGCTGGTGGTGCCACCGGCCACGGCGGCCCGGGATTCACTGGCGATGGTCCCCTTGTGGGTCAGCCCTGGCTCCCGGAAGTGGACCTGATCATCGATCATTCCGGGGATGAGGTGACGGCCCGCGGCATCGATCACCACTGCATCGGGGGCTTGGATATCCGGGGCGATGCGGGCGATCCGTTCCCCCTCGATCAGCACGTCGGAGGCATAGATGCGGCCTTCGTTGACCAGGGTGGCATTCTTGATAAGCAATTTGTTCATGGGGGGTTCCAGTTCCTTTGCCGATAATCGCGGGTCATAATAGCGCAAACCGCCCTTTCTCTGTAGCAAGGCCTGACTGATGAAGTTATTTGTAAAAGATTTGACCGTGATCGACTCCAGCTACCTGTGCGAACGCCGCGGTATGGTGGGGGAGAGCTGGCTGGTGGACATCGAAATGAGCGGCGAGCTCAACGAGATGAGCATGTTGCTGGACTTCGGCCGGGTCAAGAAACTGATCAAGTCGATCATCGACGACGAGGTGGATCACAAGCTGCTGGTGCCGACCGAGTGCCCCCTGGTGCAGGTGGCCCAGCTGGACGGTGACGAGCGCACCGTCGATCTGCTGCGGCCGGGCCGCTCCATTCACCTGCGCTGCCCGAGCCAGGGCTTTGCCTTCATTCCGGCCCCCCAGGTGGACAAGGAGTCCGTCACCCGCTATCTGCTGGCGGTGCTGGCCAAGCGGCTGCCGGGGAACATCAAGGATCTGTCGCTGACCCTGCGCCAGGAGGCTATCGACGGCGCCTTCTACCACTACAGCCACGGCCTCAAGAAGCATGACGGCAACTGCCAGCGCATCGCCCACGGCCACCGCTCTCCCATCGAGATCCACGTGGACGGCGAGCGCGACCAGGAGCTTGAGCTCAACTGGGCCGAGCGCTGGGCCGACATCTATCTGGGGACCGACGAGGATCGGGTGGCCCTCGGCGATCTCGCGTTGAGCGAGCAGGCCAAGGCCATCCTGCAAGAGGCTGGCGAACACTACGTCGGCTTCAAGTATGTGGCGCCGCAAGGGCTGTTCCAGCTGGCCATGCCGGCGGCGGAGGTGGAGATGATCGACACCGACACCACCATCGAGCTGCTGGCCCACTACATCGCCCGCGAGGTGAAGAAGAGCGTGGGCGACAAGTTCATCAAGATTGTCGCCTATGAAGGGGTGGGCAAGGGCGCCATCGCCTACGCCTGATCCCGCGCCGCTTGCCAGTAAAAAAACAAGGCCCCGCATCTGCGGGGCCTTGTCGTTGCCGGGGCTGGCGTGTGCGTCAGGCGCTGAGCCTAAAGCGCTTGACCAGGCTCTCCTGCTGCTCGGCCAGCGAGTCGAGCTGCTGGCTGGTCTCGGCCACCCGCTCTATGCCCTGATAGTTGAGATCCGAGATGTCGGAGATGCGGTTGAGGTTGGTGGCGATGTCGGCACTGGTGGCCTGTTGCTGCTCGGCGGCGGAGGCGATCTGGCTCGACATGTCGCTGATGAGCACCACTATGCCCTGTACCTCCTCCATGGCGTTGTTGGCGTGGGAGCTCTGATCCATGCAGCTGTCCATCTCGCGCGAGCACTCCTGCATCACGGTGACCGCCTTGGCGACCCCCTGCTGCAGGTTCTCGATCATGGTCTGGATTTCGCTGGTGGACTGGGCGGTGCGTCCGGCCAGGCTTCGCACCTCGTCGGCCACCACCGCAAAGCCGCGTCCCTGCTCGCCGGCCCGCGCCGCTTCGATGGCGGCATTGAGGGCCAGCAGGTTGGTCTGCTCGGCGATGCCGCGAATGACGTCGAGGATGTTGCCGATCTGGCCGCTCATGGCACTCACGTCGCCGATCACCTTGCCGGTCTGCTGCAGCTTGCCCGCCAGCTGGTGGGTGGTGGTGATGTTGCCGGCCATCACCTTGCGGCCGGTCTCGGAGGCTTTCTCCACGTCCATCACCCGCTCCAGGGTCTGGTTGGCGGCCTGGGCCACCTCGCGCACCGAGGCCTCCATCTGGGTCATGGCGGCGGCGACCGAGGCGGTCTCCTGGCGCTGTTTCTCCAGATCCGCCCGCACCGATTCGGTGGTGTGGCGGTTGTCGTGGGCGGCGTTGTTGAGCTGGGCCGACGCCTGGGAGAGCTGGCTCAGCACTTCGCCCATCTGCTCGATCAGCAGGTTGACCTGGCTGCCGAGCCGGCCGAATTCGTTGTTGCTGCGAAAACCGATGCGCTGGGTCATGTCGCCCTGGGTCACCTCGGTCAGCACCCGCAGCAGCTCCTTGAGCGGACGGCGAATGGCCTTGCCGAGGGTGTAGGCCACCAGGATGGCGATGGTGATGGCGATGACCAGTGCCACCCCCTGGGTGAGGGTGCTCTGGGTCTGCACCTTGCCGGAGGCGCGGATGCTGTTGTTCATCAGCTGCTGGCTCTGGGCGGTGATCTGCTCGAGCTTGCTCTGGATGTTGACGATGAGCTTGCTGGCCTGCTTGCTCTGCTCGCGCATCCGCTCCTGCTGCTGCATCAGCGCCAGGTACTGGGCCAGCACGCCATCACTGGCGGTGGTGTCGCGCACGAAGCCGTGCACGTAGTGGCCCATGTTGTTGTCAAAATCCTTGAGCTCCCCCTGCAGATCCTTGATGGTGCTGTTGAAGCCCTCGATCTGCATCTTGTTGCGCTTGAGCGCTGCCTCGATGGGGGCGGGGATGCTCTGGTTGAGGGCATCCATGGTGGAGAGTTCAATGGCGGAGAGCTTGGTGGTCAGGGTCTCGGAGAGCATCTTGATGAAGCTGTCGTCGATGGTGATCATCATGTCCCCCAGGTTCTTCTTGAACTGGGGCAGGCTGACCTGGAACTGGCCCTTGGCCTGGTTCACCTTGTAGAGCCGGGTGAGCAGGGCCTGGTGTTCGGTGGGCAGGGTGTCGGTCAGCTGCAGATAGTCCTTGACCAGCTGGTTGAGCGCGCCGAGCTCCCCCTGCAGCTCCGGGTGTTCCGCCGCCTGCCGGGCGAGGGTGGCGAGGGTCTGGTCGACCAGCGCCTTGGCCTGCTGCAGCTCGGCCACTTCGGTCGGGATCTGCTTGAGATCCTGCTCGGTCAGCACGTCGGTGAGCCACTTGTTGGCGCTGAGCAGGCTGATCTGGGTCTGGCTGCTGGCGATCACCAGCGGCATGGTCTGCCGGGTGACCTGATCCAGCGCCTGATTGAGCTCGCTCTGGCTGCGGAAGGTGAGTACCGAGGTGGCCGCCATCACGGCCACCAGGATGGCAAAGCCAAGATAGACCCTCTGCAAGATGGAGAGGTCTGACATTGTTTGTTTCATTATTGTCCCGCTGTATATGCAAAAGTCCCTTGCCTGAATACCCCGTCCATTTGATACCCTGCTACCACTGTGGGCGAGCAACGTCGGCAGACGTCTTCCGGCTATCGGTATTTTTAACAATAACTGAAGAGAATGGGACAACGGCTGTGTCAAATGTCGGCTTGTGTCACACTTGCCGGGCCTTGATGACGGGCGTTGGAACCGCTTGAGACAGGCATTGAATTTTCTTTTTCATATAAAGGAGTTATCCATGGCGCAAGAAACCATTTTCAGCAAAATCATCCGCAAAGAGATCCCTGCCGACATCCTTTATCAAGACGACCTGGTGACCGCCTTTCGCGACATCCAGCCCAAGGCCAAGACCCATATCCTGATCATCCCCAACGTGCTGATCCCCACCGTCAACGACGTGGAGCCGGATCACGAGCTGGCGCTGGGCCGGATGTTCACCGTGGCCCGCAAGCTGGCCAGCGAGGCGGGCATTGCCGAGGATGGCTACCGCCTCATCATGAACTGCAACCGCCACGGCGGGCAGGAGGTCTACCACATCCACCTGCATCTGGTCGGTGGCCAGCCGCTGGGACCCCTGCTCAGCCTGTGATGCCGCGCCTTCCTCTGGCCGGCCTGCTGCTGGCCGGTTCCCTGCTGGGGGGCTGTGCCTCCCACTGGCAAGACATGTTCGTCTCCTATTCCGATCAGATGGTGCCGCTGCGCAACCAGCTGTTGCTGGGTCATGCCGCCGAGGCGCTGCCCGAGGTGCGCGACTCCACGCCGGGGGACGATACCTATGTGCTGGATCGGCTCGAGCAGGGGCGCATCGCTTGGCTGGCGAGTCAGGACGCCGCCAGCAAGCAGGCCTTTGCCGCCGCCGACAGCCGGCTGGCGTGGGAAGACAATCAGGCCGAGTACCGGGTCAGCCAGGGGCTTGCCCAGGCGGGCAGCCTGCTCACCAACGACCAGACCATGGTTTACCGGGCGCCCGATTACGAGCGCACCATGCTGCACCACTATCTGGCTCTCAACTACCTGCAGCGCGGGGATGCCGAGGGCGCCCTGGTGGAGGTGCGCCGCGCCAACCAGGTGCAGGAGCAGGCCCTCAAGCGGCGGGCCGACGAGGTGCGCAAGGCAAAGCAAAAGAGCGAAGAGGCCGAGGCCGAAGGGGAGATGCGCCAGCTGATGTCGCGCGGCGCCCCCGAGCTCGACCGGCTGATCGGGCGGGTCAAGAACGGTTTTCAGAACGCCTACACCTTCTATTTCTCCGGCGTGCTCTATGAGGCGGCCGGCGATCTCAACGATGCCTGGGTCGACTATCAGCGCGGTTACCAGATAGCGCCGGACAACCGCAGTCTGCAGGATGCCTTGCTGCGCCTGGCTGTGCTGCGTGGCGCCGCGGACGAGATCCGCGAGACCGAGAAAAAGGTGGGCCGCAAGGCGCCGCCCTTGGCCAAGGATCAGGGCCTGCTGGTGGTGCTGTTTGAAGATGGACTGATCCCGGCACGGCGCGAGCTGTTCCTGCCGCTGCCTATCTCCACCTCCGGCGGCGATTTTCGCACCTTTACCGTCGCCATCCCCTATTACGATAATCGGGCCAGCGACACCGGGCCGCTCACGGTATCGGTGGGCAAGCGGGTCGAGCAGACCAGCGAGCTGGTCAGGCTGGAGGCGCTGGCGGCCAAAGATCTGCAGGAGCGGCTGCCCGGTATGCTGACCCGCCAGGCGCTGCGGCTGGTGGCCAAGGAGCAGGTGCGGCGCACCGCGGCCAAGGAGGGGGGCGATGTGGGCAACATTCTGGTCGGCATCTTCAATACCCTCTCGGAGCGGGCTGACACCCGCAGCTGGCTGACGCTGCCGGCGCAGGCTGCGAGCTGGCAGGGGATGCTGCCTGCAGGTGACGTGGCCCTCACTCTGGGCGCGGGGGCAGCGCAGCGGCAATTGCCGCTCACCATCCATCAGGGACGCACCACCCTGGTGTGGGTGCAGCGCCTCGGCGCCGGGTTGACGACCCGGGTGATGCCGCTCTGAGCAAGCGGCAAAGAGAGATGAGCAAGACGATTAACCGGGCAGCTCCCAGTGCTGCCCCACTCACTCCAATCAAGGAGAGCAAGATGAAAGCATACGGGTTGGCTCTGGGCCTGGTTCTGCTGCTGGCAGGCTGCGCCACCAATACCTCTGGCGTGGCGCTCTATGGGGCGGCGGGTGCCGCGCCAGTGGCGGAGCAGCATCAAAACGTCAATGTCACCCTGACCGAGCTCAGCCGGCGCGAACAGAACGGCCTGCTGCAGGTCAATGTGGCGGCGGCCAGCACCCAGCGCGGCGACAACAAGCTGCAATACCTGTTCTATTGGTATGATGAGGCGGGGCAGGAGGTGGCCAGCGATGGCCGCGGCTGGACGCCGCTCAAGCTGCACGGCTATCAGACCCGCACCCTGTCTGCCCTGGCACCGAGCCCGGGCGCCCGGGGCTACCGGATTTACGTACGCGAAGTGATTGAGGAATCCTACTGATGAAAATGAATCATGCCCTGCTGATCCTGACCGGCGCCCTGCTGCTGGGCGGCTGCTCCAGCACCACCGTCAGCTATGGCGATCCGACCGAAACCGAGACGGTGACCGTCGATTACGGTTCCAGCGATCTGCAGGCCATCGCCGACAAGATGGCGGATTCCATGCTGGCGTCGCCGGCCACCAGCGAGATCACCGCCGGCGGCCGTCCGGTGATGTTCATGGACTCCATCCGCAACAAGACCTCCGAGCACATCGACACCGAGGCCATCACCGACACCATCCGTACCAAGCTGCTGCGTGCCGGCAAGTTCCGCTTCGTCGACATGAGCAAGGTGGCGGCGGTCAAGCAGCAGCTCGAATACCAGCAGAGCAGCGGCATGGTGGATCCTGCCTCCATGGTGCGCCTTGGCAAGCAGACCGGTGCCCGCTACATGGTCTATGGCAACCTCGCCAGCATCGTCAAGGACAATGGCAAGGTGAAGGATGTCTACTACCAGATGACCATGAACCTGATGGATCTGCAAAACGGCGAGCTGCTGTGGGCAGACCAGAAAGAGATCCGCAAGCAGGCCAAGAAGTCCACCTTTGGCTGGTAAGTCGAGCGAGGCCTCTCTGGCGGCCGCCGAGCGGGCCCTGCTGGCCCGCCTGCCGCCACCCTGGCGCTCGGGCCGGCTGGAGCCATTGGCCAGCGGCCTGACCAACTGCAACTATCGACTGCGCCTCCCCTCGGGGCGCAGTCACTTTTTGCGCCAGGGCCACCCCGATCCGGTACGCCTTGGCATCGATCGGGCCACCGAATGGCAGCTCTATCAGGGGGCCGTGGGGCAGGGGCTGGCCTTGCCCTGCCATCACAGCGATCCTGCCACTGGCCTGATGCTGCTGGACTGGTGCGACGAGCCGAACTGGCTGGCGGCGCCGCCCCCGGCTGCGTTGCAGCCAGTGCTGCTGGCCGGGGTGCTGACGCGGCTGCACCGGTTGCCGGTGCCGAGCGTGGTGATGGCGGTGCGGGCCCACAGCGCCGGCTATCGTGCCCGGCTGGCCCGGGTGCCGGCCTGGCTGCCGGCGCTGGAGCGGGGGTTGCTGGCCAGCCGCGAGCCTGCCGATTGCTGGCTCCCTTGCCATCATGATCTCAATCCGGCTAATTTGTTGGGGAGCCGGCCCTGGGTCATCGACTGGGAGTATGGTGCCGCCGGGCATCCCGGTTTCGAGGTGGCCAGCATCCAGCGCACCCACGGCTGGGAGGATGCCCAGCGCGAGGCGCTGGAGCAGGCCTACTGCGAGCGGGCAGGGGGGCCTGTCAGCCCACGCGGCTTTCAGAGCCGGGCCTTTTTGCCCTGGGTCGATTACATAGGGCTGCTGTGGGCGCTGCTGATGGCCGAGCAGCAACCGGGGCCTGACTACCAGGCGCTGATCGATCTCAACCGGCAGCGGCTGGAGTAGGAATCAGGCATTATGAATCATCCGTTGCGTCAACCCTGTTTCATCAACATTGGAGCCCTGCATGGTGACCACCTTTTCCTGGCGCAAGCCCAGTAGCTGGAGTCTGCTGCTGCTCTGTCTGCTGCTGGCCGGCTGCTCCACCCGGGTCGTCTATTACTGGCTCGACGTGGCCATCGTCTGGCAGCTGGACGACTACTTCTCGCTGGATCGCGGCCAGAAGCGCTTGCTGGACAACGAAGTGAAGGGGCTGATGGCCTGGCACCGCCAGCGCGAGGTGCCCCGTTATGCCGACGATCTCGATGCGCTGGCCAAGGCGGTGGCGAGCCCCATGACCCCGGCCCAGGTCTCCCGCCATCTGGATGCGGCCCAGCAGAGCCTGACCCGCACCCTGGAGAACACGGTGCCGCGGGCGGTGCGGCTGGCGCGTACCCTGACCGAGGCGCAGGTGGCCATGTTCATGAAGGACCGGCTCACCCGTCAGGCAGAACGGGAAAAAGAGTTTGCCGACAAGCCCAGGGAGGAGATGCTCAAGGAGTTTCGCGACAAGATGAACGAGCGGCTGGTGTTCTGGATTGGCGAGGTGAAACCGGCCCAGGCCCCGCTGGTGGCCCAGTGGGCCCAGTGGCAGTACGAGCTGCAGGCCCCCTGGCTTGAGTTCCAGACCGCCTGGACCAAGGAGCTGGACCGGCTGATGAAGCAGCGCCAGAGCCAGGACTTCGGCGCTCAGCTCACCGCCCTGCTGCAACAGGGGGACGGCCTGATGGATGGCCGCTTCACCGGCTACACCGATCAGTCACGCCAGCGCACCGTCAACTGGCTGAGCGATCTCAGCCAGTCGCTGGACATCTCCCAGCGGGCCCACCTCTACAGCCTGCTCAAGGGCTATGCCCGCGATTTCAGACAGATGTCGGAGGGATAATGGCGCCAAGGGGGCCGCAGGGCAGGGGCCGGCCGGCCCCCATGCCCTTGTTCTGGCGGGGCCCCTGTGGTAGTTTGCCCTTTCTATTATGCGGGAATTAACTTTTTGAGCCTGACCGACAAAGTGAAACTGGCGCTGATGACCCTGCTCATCACCCTCGCTCTGTTGTTCTCTACCCTCTCGGTGGAGGGGTTCAAGCTGCCCGCAGCCCAGCAGTCGAGCCAGCAGGTACAACTGATGGGGGATACGGTGGCGCCGACCGATGGCGCTCCGGTGATCCACAGTGCCAGCGACAGCGACGACGGGGTCGTCAAGTTCGTCAGCTCCCACCAGAATCACCTGCTGCGGCTCGAACACTCCCTTCGCAGCGATCATCAGCCCGGCAACGTGGTGTACCAGCTGATCATGAGCTGGTCCCAGCAGGCGATCCTGCTGCTGCTGTGCGGCCTGCTGTTCTATGCCGCCCTCTTCTATCGCAAACACAGTTTCCGCGATCGGTTTGCCACCATCCATCGGCACCGGTTGCAACGCCAGCACCTGCAATACCGTTTCTGTCAGAGTTACCTCGCCTGATCCCGATGGGGTCCGGTCCTTTCGCACCACCTCATCGCCTCCTGCTGCCTGCTCACCGCGTGTGAACGGGCCACTATCTCATTCGTATTTTCTTGCGTGCCGCCTGCGTGGCGAGTGCGCAGCCTTCTCCTGACAGAGGCTGATTTCATGAGAAAAAAGAGTCGTATCACCTTGAACCGCATGAACATGTGGCAGTACGCCCTGCTGCTGCTCATGCTGTTCACCTTTGCGTTTTACTCCCTGCCCACCTTCTTCGGTGAGCAGCCTTCCCTCGGTCTGCACGGCCAGACCAGCCTGACCGAGGCGCAGCGTACCCTGCTGGCCGACAACCGCATCGAGCCACTCAAACAGGTGCAGCAGGGCGAGCGGGTCGAGCTGGTGTTTGCCAGCCAGGCCGAACAGCAGCGCGCCAAGCAGCTGCTGGAGCAGCAGGGCTATGACAGCTCGGCGCTGACCCTGGAGTTCTACTCCAACGCTCCGGGCTGGATCAGCCAGCTCGGCGCCGCCCCCATCAAGCTCGGGCTGGATCTGCGCGGCGGCTCCCAGCTGCTGATCGGGGTCGATCTGAGCTTTGTGGTCGACAACCAGACCAAGAACCTGGTGGACATGCTGCGCACCCAGTTTCGCGAGGCGCGCCTGCGCGGCGCCAACGTGGCCCGGGTGAGCGAAGGGGAGGTGAGGGTGATTTTGCCTGAGGTGGCCGATCAGGCGCCCTGGCTCACCATCATCAAGGATTCCGCCGGCACCCGGCAGGATCAGTGGACCCTCAAGCGCAGCGGCAACGAGCTGCGGCTGGTGATGAGCGAGGCCGAGCGCACCCTGTTGGCCAACAACGCGGTGACCCAGAACCTGTCGATCCTGAAAAAGCGGATCAACGAGCTCGGCATCGTCGAGGCCTCGGTACAGCGTCAGGGTCAGGACGGCATCCGCATCGAGCTGCCCGGGGTGCACAATCCCAAGCAGGCGAAAGAGGTGATCGGGGCCACCGCCTCGCTGGCCTTCTACGAGGCCCAGGCTGACAGCCGCTTCTTCATGGCAGATCGCAACGGCCAGGCGGTAGGGCTGGCTCGCAAGCCGGTGCTGACCGGCGAGCACATCGTCGATGCCCGCGCCAACATGGGCGAGATGGGGCAACCCCAGGTCAACATCGTGCTCGACAGCCTGGGCGGTAGCAAGATGAACCAGTTCAGCCGCCAGCATGTGGGCAAGCCGATGGCCACCGTCTTTACCGAGTACAAGACCAATGCCGAAGGCAAGCTGCGGGCCAGGAGCGAGGTGATCAACGTCGCCACCATCCAGACTGCCCTTGGCAACCAGTTCCGCATCACCGGGATCGGCAGCCTGCCGGAAGCCCAGGAGCTGGCCATGCTGCTGCGCGCCGGTGCCCTCACCGCGCCCCTCAAGATCCTGGAAGAGCGCAGCATAGGCCCGACCCTGGGTCTGCAGAACATCGAAGCGGGTTTCACCGCATTGGCGTTCGGCATGGCCGGCATGATGCTGTTCATGATGGCCTGGTATCGCAAGTTCGGCTGGGTCGCCATCACCGCGCTCATCGCCAACCTGCTGATGCAGGTGGGCATGCTGGCGGTGCTGCCGGGCGCTGTGCTGACCCTGCCGGGGATCGCCGGTCTGGTGCTGACCGTCGGCATGGCGGTGGATACCCATGTGCTGATTTTTGAGCGGATCAAGGACCGGTTGCGGGAAGGGGGTTCGTTGGCTAACGCCATCGACTTTGGTTACCGCTCGGCGTTTCGCACCATCTTCGATGCCAACATCACCACGCTCATCTGTGCCGTGGTGCTCTATGCCATCGGTTCCGGGCCGCTGCAGGGCTTCTCCATCACCCTGATCCTGGGCCTCATCTCCAGCATGGTGACCGGCATCTGGGGCACGCGTGCCATCATCAACCCCCTGTGGGGCAAGAGCAGCGCCAAGCTGCTGAGGGTGTGATCATGACTGACCACCACCTGTGTCATCGCGCCGCGCGTTCGAGCCTGCTCCGCGCCCGCGTCACGCGCTTCCCTGCGGGAAGCCCGAGCCATCTGCTGTCGAGGGAACAACAATGCTGAGAATGATCATTGCCATGGGGCTGACCCGCTGGCGTTACATCGGCCTGTGGGCCTCCGTGCTGCTGACCGTGGCGAGCATCGCGGTGCTCGCCATCAACGGCCTCTCCCTCGGTCTCGACTTCACCGGCGGCATCCTGCTGGAGTTTCGCATCCAGACCCTGAAGGAGGCCCATGAGCTCAATGCCCTGTTGACGGCCCCCCTGGCGGGTGTGGTCGAGCTGCACGGCGCCGGTGTGCCCGGCGAGTGGCTGATCAAGCTGCCGCCCCACGAGCTGCCCTGGGCGGCCGAGGAGCTGGCGGTGATGCTGGGTCAGCAGCTCAACCTGCCGGTGGAGCTGCTGCGCACCACCATCGTCGGCCCCCAGGTGGGCGCCGAGCTGTTCCAGCAGGGGATGCTGGCGGTATTGGTAGCCTCGCTGGCCATCTCCGCCTACCTGGCGGTGCGCTTCGAGTGGCGCCAGGCCATCGGCATCCTGGTGTCGGTGCTGCACGACGGTCTGGTGGCGCTGGGGCTGCTGGCGCTGTTCAACATCGAGTTCGATCTCAACGTCATCGCCGGCCTGATGGCGGTGATCGGCTACTCCCTCAACGACAGCATCGTCATCTCCGACCGCTTGCGGGACTTGCTCAGCTCGCGCACCCAGATGGGGATCCACGACTGCTCCGACGTGGCCATCAAGGCCACCTTCAGCCGTACCATGATCACCTCGGGCACCACCTTGTTCACGGTGGGGGCTCTGCTGCTGTTTGGTGGCGACGCCCTTTACGGTTTCTCCTTCACCCTGTTCGCCGGCATCCTGGTGGGCACCATCTCCTCCATCACGGTGGCCTCCACCGTGCAGGAGCTGCTGGGCCTCTCGCCGCAGGCTTACCAGAAAAAAGAAGAGGAGCTGGCGGAGGCGGCATGACCTCGCCATTCCCATGCAAAACGGGCCTTCGGGCCCGTTTTTTTATGCGCATCTGAAATGAGGCTCAAAAGCCCGAGCCAGGTTGCAGCAAGAAGGCGGCCTCCTCGGCCGTGTCCTGGCGGCCCAGGATGGCGTTGCGGTGGGGGAAGCGGCCAAAACGCTCGACGATCACCTGATGGCGGCGGGCAAAGTCGGCAAAGCCGGCGAAGGTCTCCCGCGCCGGGCCGTCTGCCTGCTCGGCCGCCAGTCCCTCGAATAGGGTCACGCTTCTGGCCTGCTGCTCGCGGGATTCGGCGTGCTCCAGCGGCAGGTAGAAAAAGACCCGCCCCAGCGGCGGCAGCGCCAGATCCGCCCCCAGAGAGAGCCCCTTGAGGCAGAGGTCCCGCGCCTTGGCATCCTGGGCAAAGGCGGCGGGGGTGCCGCGGTGGATGTTGCGCGGCAGCTGGTCCAGCAGCAGGATAAGGGCCAGCCGGCCCTCGGCCGAGTCGGCCCAGTGGGCGAGCTTGCCGGCGGCGGCTGCGGCGGCCAGGTCACCGAAGCGGCTGGCGAGCAGGGCGTCGGTGTCGCTGTTTTTACCCCACCAGAGGGGCGCTTGGCGTTTGGCGCGGGTAACGTCGTCGGTCTCTTCGCCAAACCAGAATGCGATCAGCGGTTGCCAGGGTTGCATGGAATACTCCTTGGGCCTGCGGGCACCGGATGAATCAAGGCCAAATGACCCTGATGTGGTTGCTGCCGAACGGGCGGCTTCTCGTTACACTGTGCCATCTTTTCCCGCAATAGGGATCCCCCTTCGGCCGGAACCGGTTGGCTGGTCCTGTCGGATGACATGGCCAATGTACTCGATGGTGTGGCGCTGATGACGTGGCCAACAAGGGCGCGGTGGGCTGCGGGAAGCTCTCTTCTACTGACATAAGGATTCTCTGATATGGCCGGAACCAGTTTGTTGGCCCTGCTCGACGATATTGCCAGCGTGCTCGACGACGTGGCGCTGATGACCAAGATGGCGGCGAAGAAGACTGCCGGGGTGCTGGGGGACGATCTGGCCCTCAATGCCGAGCAGGTCTCCGGGGTGCGCGCCGAGCGGGAGCTGCCGGTGGTGTGGGCGGTGGCCAAGGGGTCGTTTCGCAACAAGCTTATTCTGGTGCCTGCCGCCATCGCCATCAGTGCCCTGGTGCCCTGGCTCATCACCCCGCTCCTGATGCTGGGGGGCGCCTACCTCTGCTTCGAGGGGGCCGAGAAGCTGGCCCACAAGTTTCTGCCCCATGAGGCGAGCGAGGGGGAGGCGCACACCGCCCCCGTTCCCGATGATCTGGTGGCGTTTGAACAGCAGAAGATAAAGGGGGCCATTCGCACCGACTTTATTCTGTCGGCCGAGATCATCGTCATCGCCCTTGGCACGGTACAGGGGGCGAGCCTGGCGCTGCAGCTGTCGGTGGTGGCGGGCATCGCCCTGCTGATGACGGTGGGGGTCTACGGCTTGGTGGGGCTCATCGTCAAGCTGGACGACATCGGCCTGCACCTGCTGCAAAAGCCCGATGGCAGTGCCCTGCGCCGGGCAGTGGGGCAGGGGCTGCTGGTGACGGCGCCGCGGCTGATGCACCTGCTGGCACTGGTCGGCACCATCGCCATGTTCATGGTGGGGGGCGGCATCCTGGTGCACGGCTGGCCTTTTGTGCATCACCTGATTGAAGGGGCCGCCACCGCCGTGGCTACTCTGCCTGCGGTCGGCGCCGCCCTCGCGCTGGTGACGCCGACCCTGCTCAACGCCGTGGCCGGTGTGGTGGCCGGGCTGGTGCTGGTGCTGGCCATGACCCTGGTGAGCAAGCTCAAGCCCGCCAAATAGTGGCAGCGGGCTGACCCTCGTGGGGCATATCCCTGCGGTGGGGGTCATCCCGTCAGAGACTGTCTCGTCTGTTGCCTCGGATGGGGGCTAGGCAAGGGCCTGCCCCCTTCGTACTATCCGGCAGACACCCGCTCACAGAGGCGGGGTCAGCCCACATGGACGCAAACAGACAAGGAAGGTCATGAAACCACCCGTTTGGCTGGATGATCACATCTATGCCGCCCCCGACTGCCCGGCGATCGACGCCGATTTCCAGCGTGCCCGCGAAGCCCTTAACCGCCTGCCACCCCTGCTGGATGAACTCACCAAGACCAACGACATCAATGCCTTGCGCCATCTGCTTCGGGCCATCAGGGCCTGCTGGCGCGAGGTGCGCCGGCTGGAGTGGAACTGCCAGACCTACGGCTACAACCGGCTCAGCCGGGATGGGCGCGACGAGGCGGCCCGTGTGCTGCTCTCCCGTGGCCAGCAGTTGCAGGCAAGCCTGGCCCAGCTTTGCAAGCCGGTGACCCTGTTCTGGGTGCGCGCTCCCGAAGAGCAGGTGCGTGCCCTGCTGCAGGATCCCGAGCTGTTCGAGCTCGCCTACGTCATTCGTCACGACCGGCGCCAGCAGGATCAGTGGCTCTCTCTGGAGAGCGAGCAGTTGATCGCGGGGCTGAGCGTGGACGGCCTGCAGGGGTGGGGGGATCTCTACGACAACCTGGTAGGAAGGCTCAGACCGGTGGTGGAGGGGCAGCCCATGGGGCTGGCCCAGGCGGACAACCTGCTGGCCCACCCGCAGCGGGCGCGCCGCGCCGCCGCCTGGCACGCCATTCAGGCTGCCTGGGGGGCGGAGCAGGAGACGGTGGCCGCCATCCTCAACGCCATCAACGGCTGGCGCAACGAGCTGGCCCACCAGCGTGGCAGGGAACGCAGGTGGGATGCGCTCGACGTTTCCTGCCATCAGGGGCACCTGGAGCGGGTGACCCTGGAGACCCTGATGAGGGCGGCCGGCGAGCACAAGGAGTTGGGGCGACGCGCCCTGCGCGCCATGGCCTGCGCCCAGCAGATCAACGACTTCGCCCCCTGGGATCTCTATGCCCCGGCGCCGGCTGCGGCGAGCGGCCTGATCAGTTTCGAGCAGGCGCTGACCCTGGTGGCAGACGCCTTCGCCGGCTTTGACCCCGAGATGGGGGCCTTTGCCCGCATGATGGCGGCCAATGGCTGGATTGACGCCGCCCCGAGCGAGCACAGGCGCAGCGGTGCCTACAGCACCGAGTATGCCGATCCGCCCGAGCCGCGGGTGTTTCTCACCTTCGAGGGGACCCTGGACAACGTCATCACGCTCGCTCATGAGCTGGGGCACGCCTGGCACAGCTGGCTGCTGCGGGAGTTGCCGCTGGAGCAGCGTGACTACCCCAAGACGCTGGCGGAGACCGCCTCCCTGTTTGCCGAGGCGCTGGTGCGCGATGCCCTGCTGGCGGCCACCGACAACATGGAGCAGCGCCGGGCCATCGCCTGGCTGGACGGGGAGCGCGCCGCCAGCCTGCTGCTCGACGTGCCGGCCCGCTTTACCTTCGAGCGGGCGCTGGTGACGGCGCGGGAGCAGGGCTACGTGGGGGCCGGCCAGCTGCGGCAGATGATGAAATCGGCGCAGCAGCAGTGGTATGGTGACACCCTGAGTCAATATGACGAGCTGTTCTGGGCCAGCAAGGGCCACTTCTCCATCGCCGAGCTCGGGTTCTACAACTACCCCTATCTGTTTGGCTACCTGTTCAGCCTGGGGCTCTATGCCCAGCAGGCGCGGGCGGGGCGCGAGTTCGTCCACGCCTATCGCGAGCTGCTGCGCGACACCGGCCGCATGAGCGCAGAAGAGCTGGTGGAGAAGCACCTGGGGGTCGATATCCGTGAGCCCGCCTTCTGGCAGGAGAGCCTCGATTATGTGGAAGAGGCGGTCGCCCGCCTCGAGCGGCTGGTGTAGGCAGCCCGGCGGTTTTTATCCTGGTGGCTGGGCCTGTGGCTCGCCACGCGCATTCAAAGGGGCTCGGCCCCGCAACCTGATGACGAGCATTTGATGCAGCAACGAATCTACCCACAACAGTGGCAAAACCAGCATATCTATCCCGCCCTCGACTGCCCGCAGGTGGCCGCGGATCTCGCTTTGTCGCGCGCCAGTCTGGACGAGCTCGGCCTGTTCCTCGAGGGGCTTGGCGCCGTGCGGGCCAATGCGCAGGCGCTGCAGGATTTTCTGCGCGAAGTGCGGCTGCGGGCCCAGCGCATTCGCAACATCGGCTGGAACCTGGCCGTGCTGGCGGCCTGTCAGGGCAGTCAGGATGCCCGTGACGAGCTGGCCAAGCAGCTGGCCTCCCGCGCCCGTGCCCTCAATGCCGATCTGTTCAAGACCCTGGCTCCGGTCGAGGATCTGATGCTGGCCCTGCCGGAGGCTGAATTCGAGCAGCTGATGGCCGACTCCCTGCTGGGGGAGGAGGCGTACCGGCTGCGTCACGAGCGCCGCTTGCATGATCAGCGCCTGCCGGTGGAGGCGGAGCAGCTGGTGATCGGCCTTGGCACCGACGGCCTGCACGCCTGGGGCAACCTCTACAACGATCTGGTGGGCAAGATCCGGCTGGTGATCGATGGCCGCGAGATGGGGCTGGCCGAGGCGAGCAACCTGCTCTCCAGCCCGCTGCGCGCCCTGCGCCGGGAAGCGTTCGATGCCATCAGCGCCGGCTGGGAGGGGGAGCAGGAGACGGTGGCCGCCATCCTCAACGCCATCAACGGCTGGCGGCTTGAGCTTTCGCGCCAGCGTGGCCGCAGCCGCCAGCTCGATGCGCTCGATCTCTCCTGTCACCAGAGCCACATCGAGCGGGCGACCCTGGATACCCTGATGCAGGAGACCTGGCGCGCACGCGGGCTCGGTCAGCGGGCGCTGGGGCTGATGGCCGAGCGCCTCGGCATCGAAGAGCTGGGGCCGGAGGATTTGTTTGCCCCGCCGCCGGCCGCGGTGAGCCGCGAGATCCCGTTCGAGGAGGCCATCGAGATCACCGCCGAGGCCTTCTCCCGTTTTGATCCCGAGATGGGCGAGTTTGCCCGCATGATGGCTGAAAAGGGGTGGATCGATGCCGCGCCCACCCCCAACCGGCGCACCGGGGCCTACTGCACCAAGTTTGCCGAGCCGGTGGAGCCGCGGGTCTTCATCACCTATGCCGGCACCATGGACAACGTCATCACCCTGGCCCACGAGCTCGGCCACGCCTGGCACAACTGGCTCATTCGCGATCTGCCCATGAGCCAGCGCAGCTACCCCATGACGCTGGCGGAGACCGCCTCCATCTTCGCCGAGACCCTGGTGCGCAGCGCCCTGTTCGAGCAGGCGCAGACCCCCGAGGAGCAGCAGGCCATCGCCTGGGCGGAAGCCGACGGCGCCGCCACCTTCCTGGTCAATATCCCGGCCCGCTTCGATTTCGAGCGCGCCCTGGTGGCGGAGCGGGCGGCGGGCTATGTCTCGCCGGCGCGGCTCAAGGCGCTGACCGAAGAGGCCTGGGGCCGCTGGTATGAGCAGAGTCTGTGCCGCTATCACCCCCTGTTCTGGGCCGCCAAGGCGCACTTCTCCATCGCGGGCTTGGGTTTTTACAACTACCCCTACCTGTTCGGCTATCTGTTCAGCCTCGGCGTCTATCAGCAGCTGATGCATCGCCAGAAGGCGGGGGAACAGAACGTGGCCCAGGCCTATCGCGACCTGCTGCGCGATACCGGCCGCATGAGCGCCGAAGATCTGGTGGCCAAGCACCTGGGCCAGGACATCCGCCAGAGCGCCTTCTGGCAGGGCAGCCTGGCGCTGGTGGAAGCGGCGGTGGAGCGTTTCGCCCAGACTCGCGGCTAACGCAGGCTTGCTGAATGAAACCGCCGGGCAGCCATGCTGCCCGGCGGTTTTTTTATGGGGCGGGTTTGCCTGGCTGCGGCTGAGCGGGCGGGCGCACCGGCCCCACCAGCAGGGGCCTCGGCTGGTGGCGCAGGTCTGGTTGGTAGCCGTTGAAAAAGAGGTTGAGCAGCACCGAGCTGAGGGTGGCCAGCAGGATGCCGCTGTGAAACAGCGGTTGCAGGGCGGCGGGGAAGTGCTGGAAGAAGTGGCCGGATACGGTGGGGATCATGCCGACCCCTAAGCTGATGGCGACGATATAGAGGTTGTGGCGATTGCTGTTGTAGTCGGCCCTGGCCAGGATGCGGATGCCGGTGGCCAGCACCATGCCGAACATCACGATACCGGCGCCCCCCAGCACGAAGGGGGGAATGGAGGCGACCAGCACCGACATCTTGGGCACCAGGCCGAAGGCGAGCAGGATCCCTCCCGACATGACGCAGACCCAGCGGCTCGACACCCCGGTCACGCTCACCAGGCCGATGTTCTGGGAGAAGGAGGTGTGGGGGAAGCTGTTGAAGATGCCGCCGATGATGGTGCCGATGCCGTCCACCCGCAGGCCGCGCACTATGTCGCCCCGGCTGGCCGGGTGGCCGACGATGTCGCCGAGCGCCAGAAACATCCCCATCGACTCGATGAAGGTGATCAGCATGATGACGGTGAGGGTGGCGATGGAGATGGGATCGAAGGTGGGCCAGCCGAAGGCGAACGGCACTATGGGGGCGAACCAGGCCGCCTCGCCGAGTCCGTCCAGGCTCACTTCTCCCATGGCGATGGCCACCCCGAAGCCGAACAGGATGCCGAGCAGCACCGAGATGTTGCTGAAAAAGCCCTTGGTGAAGCGGGTCACCAGCAGGATGAAGGCCAGCACCAGAAAGCTGGTGCCGATGTAGCGCAGGCTGCCGTACTCGGGGTTGCCCTTGCCCCCCGCCATCCAGTCGATGCCCACCTGCATGATGCTGATGCCGATGGAGGTGATGACCACCCCGGTCACCACGGTGGGGAAGAGCGGCATCAAGCGGCCGATGAGTGGGACCAGCAGGGTGGAGAGGATGCCGGCGGCGATGGTGGCGCCGAAGATGCCGGTCAGCCCCAGCGCCGGGTTGGCGCCGATGGCCAGCATCGGCATGACGGCGGCGAAGGTGACCGACATGATGACCGGCAGCCGGATCCCGGCGAAGCGGCCGATGCCAAGACACTGCAGCAGGGTGACGATGCCGCAGCAGAAGAGATCCGAACTGATGAGATAGGAGATTTGATCCTTGGGCAGCCCCAGGCTGCCGCCGATGACCAGCGGCACTGCCACGGCGCCGGCATACATCACCAGCACATGCTGCAGGCCGAGGGTAAAGAGCTGGCCGGGGGGGAGCAGGCGCTCCACTTCGTCGATGGCGCGGCCCTTGGCCGCCCCGGGGGGCTGGGTCTGGTTCATGAACAGATCACTCCTTGCGACCCGGCGGCGAGAGCCGGGCAAGATGGGGCAGGCTGGCTGCCCCGTTCATGGATGGGGTCCGGGTCGCCCTGGATCCGGCCGCGCAGGCGAAGGTTGCCTTCACGCGGTATTGCAGGGGGAGTGCAGGAACCGTGCTCAGCCGGCAGGCATGGGTGTCTGTTGGCCCTGTTCATGCGTATTTTTGCAGGCGGGATCACGCTTGCACGCGCCGATGGCTGACAATCGTTTGCCAGTCGATGAGACCGGGCTTTCAGATTGGTAGCCCGGTTATCATTTCGGTCGGTCGGGCTCTCAGATTGATAGCCGGCAGCGGACGGTTGCGCACCGTCTGGTTTCATCCGTAACCGAGGGCGTGATCCAAAGCAAGAAAGTAGGATGTTTTGGTGGCGCAGGGCCCCGCCGCTGGGGTAGTTTCGATAAAACCGACACAGATCCTGAGGTCTTATCCATGATCATCTATCTGCATGGCTTCGATGCCACCAGCCCGGGCAATCACGAGAAAGTGCTGCAGTTGCAGTTTATTGATGATGATGTGCGTTTCGTGCACTACAGCACGGTTCACCCCCGTCATGACATGAGCCACCTGCTCAAGGAAGTGAAGAAGCAGCTCGACATGAGCACCGATCCCAAACCCCTCATCTGCGGGGTGGGGCTGGGTGGGTACTGGAGCGAGCGCATCGGCTTCCTGTGCGGCATCAAGCAGGTGATCTTCAACCCCAACCTGCACCCCGAAATCACCATGCAGGGCAAGATCGACCGACCGGAAGAGTACGAGGATATCGGTACCAAATGTGTGTCTGAATTTCGTAGTAAAAATTCAGGAAATTGCCTCTGCATCCTTTCCGTTCAGGATGAAGTGCGCGATAATGGCGAAACTGAGCGTGAATTGAAGAATTATTACAACATCGTGTGGGATGAGCGAGAGACGCACAAGTTCAAGAACATCTCTCATCACCTGCAACAGATGAAGGCTTTCAAAGAAGCCTGATTGATCGTCACGTCATGGATTCAACTATCAAGGGAGCCGATGGCTCCCTTCGCTTTAATGGAACCGAGGTAATTAACCATGACCAATATTGTTGTCGTCGGCGGCGGTGCCGGCGGTCTGGAGCTGGCCACCAGCCTGGGCCGCAAGCTGGGCAAGAAGAACAAGGCCAAGATCACCCTGGTTGATCGCAATCGTACCCACCTGTGGAAACCCCTGCTGCACGAAGTGGCCACCGGCTCCATGGACGCGGGCATCGACGCCCTGAGCTACCAGTCCCACGCCAAGAACCACGGCTTCGACTTCCAGCTGGGTACCCTGACCGACATCAAGCGCGACGAGAAACGCATCGTGCTGGGGAAGATTGTCGACGATAACGGCGACATCGTGGTCAACGAGCGCGAGCTGCCCTACGACTACCTGGTGATGGCCATCGGTTCCGTCTCCAACGACTTCAACACCAAGGGCATCAAGGATCACTGCATCTTCCTGGACAGCCCCACCCAGGCGCACCGTTTCCACAACAGCATGATGAACCGCTTCCTGCAGTTCGCCACCGAATACCAGCCGGGCGACAAGGTGAAGATTGCCATCGTCGGCGGCGGCGCCACCGGCGTCGAGCTCTCTGCCGAGCTCTACAACGCGGTCGAGCAGCTCTATGCCTACGGCTTCAAGAACCTCACCACCGACAGCCTGAAGGTGACCCTGGTGGAAGCGGGCCCCCGCATCCTGCCGGCCCTGCCTGAGCGCATCAGCGGCGCCGCCCACCAGGAGCTGGTCAAGCTCGGCGTGGACGTGCGTACCGCCACCATGATCACCGAAGCGACCAGCGAGGGTCTGCACACCAAGGATGGCGAGCTGATTGAAGCGGACCTGATGGTGTGGGCAGCCGGTATCAAGGCGCCGGACTTCATGAAGGATATCGCCGGTCTTGAGACCAACCGCATCAACCAGCTGGTGGTGAAAGAGACCCTGCAGACCACCCGCGACGAGAACATCTTCGTCATCGGTGACTGCGCCGCCTGCCCGCAGCCGGACGGCAAGTTCGTGCCGCCGCGCGCCCAGTCCGCCCACCAGATGGCGACCCAGGCGTTCAAGAACATCCTGGCCAAGATGAACGGTGGCGAGCTCAAGCCCTACCTCTACCATGACCACGGTTCGCTGGTATCCTTGAGCCGCTTCTCCACCGTGGGCAGCCTGATGGGCAACCTGATGCGTGGCTCCATGATGGTGGAGGGCTACATCGCCCGTCTGGTGTACATCTCGCTCTACCGGATGCACCAGATCGCCCTTCATGGCTACGTCAAGACCGGCCTCATCATGCTGGTGGGCCGCATCAACCGGGTGCTGCGCCCGACCCTGAAGCTGCACTAAGCCGCTTGGGGCAAACGTGGCGGGGCGGCAATGGTCCCGCGCACCATGAAACGCGCACTATGAAAAAGGAGAGGCCCTGGCCTCTCCTTTTTTGTTGCTGGGGTATCAGGAGGCGTCCACCTGCAGGGTGCGCACCTCGGTGAGGGCTGCGGTGAAGAACAGCCGCGCCAGCTCCGGATCTCCTTGTCCGGCATCGCGGGCGACGTTGGCAATGTCACCGCCGAGCAGGGTGATGGTGTTGCCCACCTTGCTGACCCGATCGATGAGGGAGCCGAACTGCTGGGAGAAGGCCGTCGTCTGGCCGAGGAAGCCTTGCTGACGCTGGATCTGCCCCTCAATCTGGTTCACCTGTCCCTCCAGGCTGCTCACCTTGTTCTGGGTCTGCGTCAGGGTGACGGCCAGGGCGATGAGACCCGGCAGCCCCAGCAATCCCAGCCCCAGCAGGTAGAGTTTTTTCTTGTTGAGGGAGTCCAGCTCCTGCCGGGCGCCGTCCAGGTTGGATTGCAGCCCGGCGATGGTGGCTTGCAGCTCCACGCCGATCCGTTGCAACGCGATGTTGTCTTGTGTGATGCGATCGTTGGCGGTCTGGCTGGCGGTCAGGGTCTGGGCGGTCAGGGTCTGGATGGGGGCGATCTCCTGCTGGACCAGATCGACGAACGCCTTGAGCGCATCGGGGTTGAAGGGGCCGGTATTGGCCAGCTGCTGGGTCAGTTGCAGCTCCAGGCGGGCAGCAAATGCCAGGACTTGCTGCTGCATGGTTTGCACCTGGGGCAGCAGGGCCGCGACCACCTCACCGACGTTCTGCTGGATGTTGACGGCGTTTTGCGGCAGACCGCTGAAGGACTGAATGGTCGCTTCGGCCTGCTGCATGTTGGCAATGGATTGGGAAAGAATGCCGTTGCTCATGGGGTCTCCTTATGAAAGAGGGCGGCCAGGCCGCCCTCCCGTGGTTTAGGCGGCCAGGCGCGCCACGAAGTCGGCGATGGTGTCGGTCTGCGGCACTTGCAGCGGGCTCACCCCGGCCATCTGGGCCTTGATGGTGGTCACGTCGGTGAGCACCGTCTTGACCGTGGTGTCGGCGGCGGTCAGCCAGAGCTGACGGATGTCGTCGCCGCTGGTGATCCCCTTGTCCAGGTCGGTGATCAGGCTGCCCAGATCGGAGGTGAGGGAGTCCCAGGCGTTGCTCATTTGGGTGGCGGCGGTGACGGCGTTTTGCGCCTGCACCTGCAGCCCCTTGTAGCCGTTGCCGATCTGGGTGGCGATCAGCACCTCACTGTTGAGGCTGCTGCGTTTCTGGTACAGATCCTGGCGGGCGCCCAGCGAGTTGTGCAGCACAATGGCGCCAGCCGTGATGCCGCCGGCCCCGGCCACCATCATGGCGACCCCGCCGATGACCACCGGGGTCGAGGTGCCGGCGGTGACGAAGTCGGCCACGGCACCGATGGCGGTGACGAAGGCGCCACCAATCACCAGCAGCCCCCCGGCGACGATGCCGGCGATGGCGCCGTCGATGGCCGCGTTCACCTTGTCGATGTCGCCGTTGAGCTGGGCGAGCACCCCGTTATCCCCCTGCACCTTGCTGTTGAGGTTCACCACGATTCCCTGGAAGTTGCTGGAGTCGGTGATGAGGTTGTTGTTGAGATTGACGATCACCAGGCGGGTGTCGGAGGAGAGCCGCTGATATTCGGTGGCCTGCTCCTTGATGACGCTCAGTTGCCTGAGCCACTGTGCCTTGGTGGAGCCGGGCGGCAGCACGGCCGGAATGGCGTTTTGCAGGGCAAAGTAGTTGGAGATGTTGCTGATGTTGGTGATGATCTGCGGCTGGATGGTATTGAGATAGAGGTCGGCGTGCCCCTTCGCCAGATCGAGCCCCTGGTTGATCTGGGTCTGGTTGTCCTTGAGGTTCGGGAACTGGCTGAAGTCCACCGGCACCTGCTGCTTGACGCTGTTGCAGTAGGTCTGGATCTGCATGGCTTGGGAAGCCTGGTTGGCCATACCCTGGTCCATGGTGATGGTTGTTGCGTTGGTCATTTGGCGTGTCCTTGCGTGGTGGGATTAAGCGTCGGGCAGGATGCCGTTGCCGGCGTAGGCTGCCTTGATGTCGTCAACCTGGCTCGAGAGCAGCTGCCAGGACTGGGTGTTGAGCGCCACGGTGCGCCGCAGCTGGCGTATGTCGGCGGGGCTGTTGAGGTCAGTGACCACGGGCACGGCCCCTTGGTAGGCGTCGGCCACCTTCTGCCAGCCTGCGGGCAACTGGGTGACGGTGTCGGCAACCCGGTTGTAGGTGTCGACAAACAGCTGGTTTTGCGCCTGGACCGACTTGGCCACGCTCAGCAGGGTGTTGGTGGCAGCCAGTGCCTGATAGGCCTGGGCCAGCTTGTCGGTGTTGGTCTTGAGCTCGCGGGCCGCCTGGCTGGAGCCAGCGATGCCGGAGGAGAGCGCCTCGAGGCCGGAGATCATGTACTGGGTCTGCTGATCGGTCTCTTTGGCTATCTCCTGCGACGTGGCGGGTTTGGCCTCCTTGTCGGCCGGTTTCTGCTCCAGCGTCAGCGAAGTGACGATGGCCCGCCCCAGCTGGTTGACCCCCTCACCGGCCTTGCCACCCTCATCGACGATCGCCTGGATATTGGCGGCGATAGCCTGGTTGAGGGCGTCAATGATCTCGGTCTGACGCTTGGCGTCGGCCATCAGATCCTGCTCGAGCTGGGTGATGACGCCGTTGAACTGGGTCATCAGGGGGCGCAGGGAGCCCCAGGCCACCTGCACGCGGGTATTGAGTGCCTGGGCATTGAGCCGGTGGCTCTGGGCCTGATCGACGAGGGACGTCAGTTGCTGTCCCAGCCGGGCTCCGCCCGCGAGAACGGCGGCGTCGTCTTCCTGACCAAGCAGGCGGTTGAACGCGGCGACCAGGGCGTAGAAGTTGGAGCCGTTGCTCAGCAGGTGGATAAGGCCGGACAGGTTGGTCTGCTGGTAATAGCGTGCCTGATTCATCATCTGGGCCTGGTAGGCCTCGATTTTTACCGCGAGGGTGGAGTCGATCTCGCTGTTGGCCAAGGACTGCTGCATCAACAGCAAGTTCGCATAGGTCTGGTTGAGCAGGGCGGGTGAGGTCGCCGACAGGTAGGCGGCCAGCAGACCTTGATCCCCCAGATCCAGGGTGGCGATCGTGGTCATGACATGGTCTCCATCGCGGTGTCGGCGAGCGGGCTGGCGGGGGAACATGTCCCCAGTGCGAGGGTGGGGTGAGGTAGTCGGGTATCCTGCTGCATCATGCTGCTCTCCTCGTGACGAAGTGGGTCTGTCCCCGCGCTGGTGCCGGGACAGACTCACCCTAGGGAAAGGCAAAATGGGTCACAACTGACACTTTTGTCACTTGATGTTTGAGCTGGATCGGCTAATGAAAGGGGCGTCTGCATGGGGCGTGTCGGCGGCCCGGTGTTGTCTTTTGCCGATAACTTCTGCCGGTAAACAGGCCTGTCATCGGGCTGTGGCTCCGGGATATGGGGCACGGTCAGCCAGGGTCTGGCTGATCGTGTCGAGTCTGCCTGCTTGCCTGGTCTCCTGCGCTGCTTTAGGCTGTCTCCCCAGTACACTCCACAAGGAAAGCAAGATGATCCTCTCAACCACTCCCACCCTGGAAGGCAAGACCATTCGCGAGTACCGTGGCATCGTCGTGGGCGAAGCCATTCTTGGCGCCAACGTGTTCAAGGATCTGTTCGCCGGCATCCGCGACATCATCGGCGGCCGCTCCGGCGCCTATGAAAAAGAGCTGGCCAGGGCCCGGGAAATCGCCTTCGACGAGCTCAAGGAGCGCGCCGCAGCGCTGGGCGCCAATGCGGTGGTCGGCATCGACATCGACTACGAGGTGGTGGGGCAAAGCGGCAGCATGCTGATGGTCAGCATTAGCGGAACCGCCGTGCTGGTTTAAGGCTGCGTTCCTGCTGTTGTGATGTAGGCCGATAACCTGGTTATCGGCTTTTTTGTGGGGGCTGGCGGTGCCGCTTCCCTGGCCATCAGCGGAAAATGAGCCAATGTATGCTCATAACTTGTTGATTGTTATCTTTAATATTTTTTAATAATGGCCCGTTGCCGATTTTATATTTTTTAACTGGGCGGCGGTGAGTCGTCAGCACTAGAGTGTGTGCCATCAGGACGACATCCGGCACGGATGACATTTCATCTCTCTCAAGGCGTATCAAGATGCACAAGAAATCAGCTCTGTTGACCATCATCACCCTGGCCATCACCGCCCATGCCGGCAGCGTTGCGGCGGCCGTGCCCAACTTCAGCGCCAGCTGCCCCATGAATATCCAGGTCAAGGGAGAAGGGGGAAGCGTCTACATCAACGGCAAGAAGGCCACCCTGAAAACCGATGCCCCTAATGCCTATTCGGCCCAGAGCGGCAAGATCATGATCGGCATCACCTCGGATTCCGCCACCAGCGAGCCCAGCATCGACTACGCCATCAAGCACGACAAGCGCGCCAACGGCCTTTGCACCGTGCAATCCTGGTCGGCAGGCAAGGCGGCCGCGTTGCCGATGGCCAAGGGGGACTCTCCCTATCAGGGCAAGTGGACCGCCAAGAACAGCGGCACCGGTCAGACCGTGGCCGAGATCCGGATCGACGGCAAGGAGCAGGTGTGGGTCAACGAGGTCAAGGTGAAGGCCAAGCGCACCGACGGTGCCCTGCAGTTTCGTCAGGGGATGATCCTCTATACCCTGCAGGGCGATCCGCGAGTACGCAGCGAAAGCAGCTGGCAGGATACGGATGCCGGCTCGACCGGCCCTATCTCCTTTGAATAAATTCGCTTTCCAACTCCGATAAAAGCGACGCAGGCCATGGCCTGCGTCGCTTTTTTACTGGTCTACTGAAGGGGCGCGCTATGAGCGGTTACATCCCCGCCAGGGTATTGGCTTCGCCGTACCAGTCCAGCTTGTCGGCCAGCGTCACCACCGAACCTATGATGATCAGGCTCGGACTGCCGACCTGGGTTGCCAGCTGCGCCAACTGCTGCAGCTTGCCGCGTACCACCCGCTGCTGCAGGTGGGTGCCTTGCTCCACCAGCGCTACCGGGGTGTGACCGGGCAGGCCGTGAGTCTGCAGCTCGTCCTGAATGCGGCCGGCATGGGCCAGTCCCATGTAGAAGACCAGGGTCTGGCGAGGGGCCGCCAGCGCCGACCATTCCTGTGCGATATTGCCCTCCTTGTCGTGGCCGGTGATGAACTGCACCCGCTGGGCGTGATCACGGTGGGTGAGGGGAATGCCGCTGTAGGCGGCGCAGCCCGATGCGGCCGTGATGCCCGGCACCACCGAGAAGGGGATCCCCGCTTTGGCCAGGGTCTCCAGCTCCTCGCCGCCCCGGCCAAAGATAAAGGGATCGCCCCCCTTGAGCCTCACCACCTGTTTGCCAAGGCGAGCCTGCTCCAGCAGCAGCTGGTTGATCGCCTGCTGGGGTACGCAGTGGCGACCCGCCTCCTTGCCGACAAAAATCCGATCGGCATCCCGGCGCACAAGTGCCAGCACCTCCTGCGAGACCAGCCGGTCATAGACCACCACATCCGCCTGCTGCAACTGCTGCAAGCCGTTCAGGGTGAGCAGCCCGGCATCGCCGGGGCCGGCGCCCACCAGGGTGACGTTGCCGAGGCACTGCTGAGATGCATCAAGCAGTGCGTTGATGCTTTGTTCGGCAACCTGCTGCTGGCCCCGTGCCAGCTGGCATGCCAGTCGCTCATGGCTAAAGAGCCGCTCCCAGAAGCGGCGGCGGGCCAGCTTGTCTGGAATGAGTTTGACCCGCTCGCGCAGCTTGCCCGCCAGCGCCGCGAGCTGGCCGAGGTGTTGCGGCAGCATGGCTTCAAGTTTTTCCCGCAGCTGGCGGCTCAGCACCGGCGCCGCGCCTGCGCTGGAGATGGCCACCATCAGCGGCGAGCGGTCGATGATGGCTGGCATGATGGCGCTGCAATGGGCGGGAGAGTCCACCACGTTGCAGAAGATCTGGCGCAGGCTCGCTTCGTTGAAAACCTGTTGGTTGACCTCGGGCTGGTTGGTGGCGGCGATCACCAACCATTTGCCATCGAGCAGCTCGGGGTGAAAGTCGGCAGCGCAGACGGTAAGCCGTCCCTGCTCGGCCCAGCTCATCAGCTGGGGTTCGAGATGGGGAGCATTGATGGTCACCCGGGCTTTGGCATCGAGCAGCAGGCGCGCCTTGCGCACCGCCACCTCACCGCCGCCGACGATAAGCACCGGCTTGTGTTGCAGCTGACAGAAGAGAGGGAGAAAGTCCATAACGGGCTCCGGATGCGGGTCCGGCAGCGGCGGGCTGCGCAGGACGAAAAGAGGAGAAGAGGTTGAGGTGCAGTGAGAGGAAAAAGGGGGAAGCGTGATCCACGCCCGGCCAACGACAGATCCCCACCGGTTGTCGGCCACTATGATCAGCTTCCCCAAACGAGGTTTTTCCTATTGCACCGCTTTGACATGCATGTTGGCGACGTACTGATCTTCGGCCCAGAAGATGCGGTCAGCGACCATGGCTTCCGGGTTGAGGGTGACGCCGCGCAGCACCCGCTCCTTGAACTTGTGATAACCGGCCCGGTCGATAAGGTGACCCATGTGCAGGTAGATGGGCTTGCCATCCAGCATCTCGGCCTCAAACTCGAACAGGTTCTTGATCACCGCGTGCAGCACCTCTTCGGTCACCCAGTTGAGGAACAGCTTGCCGGTACGAGGGGTCTTCTTGCTGGTGCGGCCCCCCAGCTTGACCATGTAGAGCTGCTTGGGATCCCGCTGCCAGGCGAGGGTCGGGCAGGCCAGCACGCACTCGCCACAGCCGATGCACTTGCTCTCCTCCTTGACCGCCTTGCCATGCTTGATGGCGAGGCAATCCACCGCGTGGTGGCTGCATGCCTTGACGCAGGCGCCGCAGCCGATGCAGCGCTCGGCATTGAAGTGGATCTTTGCGATGCCGAGAATGCCGAAATCAGCCATGTTGGCCTTGGCGCAGTCGTTGGGGCAGCCGGCGATCACCATCTTGAGGTGATAGGGGTTGGGGTAGAGGTGCTTCTCCATTCGCTGGGCCAGCCCGGTGCAGTCGATATTGCCCTTCTGGCAGATGGTGTTGCCCTGACAGGCGACGATGTTGCGCCCGCCGATGGTCTGGTAACCGGCGCGTGTGTCCTCTACCTCGATGCCGCAGGTCTCCACCTCGATCTCCTTGATAAAGGGTTCGAGGGCGGCGTTGACCTTGTCCATGTCCTGATACTTGATGCCGGGCATGGCCAGCTTCTGGCGGGTAGTGAGGTGGATCAGGCCGTTGCCATACTGTTCGGCAATTTGCTGGGCCACCGCCAGCAGGTGGGCGGGCATGATCCCGCCGGGAATGCGCACGCTGATCATCGCCTCGCCGCGCACCTTGGAGAGGCGGTATTCGTTTTTGGCGCGGGCCTTGATGATGTCGATATCGAGACTCATGGTGTTCTCCCTCAGTCGATCAGATGCTGGGCCTGGTCAAAACGAAAGACCGGTCCATCCACGCAGATATAGGTGTCGCCCATCCGGCAGTGGCCACACTTGCCGACGGCGCAGGCCATGCGGCGTTCGTAGTCGACCCAGATGCGATCCTTGGAGATGCCCCGCTCGAGGAAGGCGAGCACCACGAAGCGGATCATGATGGGGGGGCCGACCACGATCACCTGAATATCCTCCTTGTCAGCGAGATCCAGCTGATCGATGTAGTCGGTGACCCGGCCGATGCGAAACTGCTCGCTCTCCTCACCCTCATCCAGGGTGACGATAAGGTTCTGGTACTCGGCCCAGAGCGGCATCTCGTGGCGATAGAGCACCGCCTGCTCGTTCTTGAAGCCGAGGATCATGTCGAGGGATTTCACCTGTTCCGGGTGTTTGCTAAAGCGGCGCAGCAGCCCCTTGACCGGAGCGACGCCGGTGCCGCCCGCCACTACGATGAGGTGCTGGTTGCGGTAGGTCTCCAGCGGGTAGCCGTTGCCGTGGACGCCGCGCATCCACACTTTGTCGCCCACATCGAGGGCAAACAGCGCATCGGTGACCTTGCCGACCTTGCGGATCAACAGATCCACATAACCATCGCCATAGTCGGAGACCGAGATGGGCGCTTCGCCGACGGTGGGCAGGGAGATCTCCACAAACTGGCCGTAGTGGACATCAAAGTCGCGGGAGACCCGAAAGTTCCACTCCAGCTCGGTGTGGCGTTCGATGGCCAAGATGGTGTAGGCCTTGGGCAGCAGGCGGTTCTCAACCACTTCCTGCTGCTCTGCTGTTGCGGTTTGTTGGCACTGGCACATATCAGTTCGCCCCCTGCGCGTGGTCGGCCGCGATGGTCTGTTCGACCACATCGGTCATCTTGTTGATGATGTTGCTAAAGGAGATGTAGTGAGGGCAGCGATCGTCGCAGCGGCCGCAGCCGACGCACATGTGCTCCGCCCCCTGACGGGCCTTGTAGTCGTTGACCTTGTGCAGGGCGCGATAACGCAGGCGCTCGCCATGTTTGGCGCGAAAACCGTGGCCACCGGCCATGTCGCTGAAGCCATCCACCATGCAGCTGGCCCACTGGCGACGGCGCTCACCCTGCTTGGGATTCTCCGCATAGGTGAGGTCGTGCACGCTGTAGCAGCTGCAGGTCGGGCAGGAGGTGGTGCAGCGGCCACAGCCGATGCAGCGGCTGTCGTACTCGGCCCAGACTGGATGAGCGGTGAGGATCTGGCGAATGCGCTGGGGATCGTCACAGACGCTGTCCGGGGTACGCACCTTGACCGGGTTGCTCTGGACAAACTCCGGGGTGAAGTCGTCGGGCTCGCCCAGCTCGGCAAAGTAGCCGAGCAGTTCGGGATCCTTGACCTCGATGCGGGCACCCTCATCGCTCAGACGAATGGCGGCGGCGTAGTCCCGGGTCTCATTGCTGCCCATGGCGACGCAGAAGCAGTTCTCGAAGCTCTCGCGGCACTCCAGCAGCACCAGCTTGAGTTTGCTGCGCAGCCGGGCGTAGTAGACGTCGCTGTTCTGGCCGTTCTTGAGGTAGACCTGATCCAGCCGGCGCAGGGCGTGGATATCGCAGCTGCGCAAGAACAGCAGAGTGGGCTTGGCCTCCACCCTGGATTCGCGCAGCTCCAGATTGTCGAAGTGGAACAGGGTCTGGGTGATGGGGAGCACCACCTCTTTCGGCGAGAAGTGGGACTTCTCCTGCCACACCAGATCGGCCGGATGGCGGATGCTGTGGTAGGTGACGTTGTCGGTGTCGGAGAAGCGACCGCCCCGATATTCAGCCGCAGGGGCCATGATCCGGTAATCGGGTAGCAGCCGCTCGAACAGCTGCGCCAGCGCGGGCTGGGTGAGAAGAAACGACATAAATAAACACCTTGTATGAGGGCGGGAGGCCCTGACATAGGGATGAGGAGCAGACCGCTCAGAGTGTCTGGCACCTGTGCTGGCCGCGCTTGCCTCGCCACGGTCTGTTTTTATGACTCATGTTGCTCAATTGACCCGATTGTTGTTGTGGGCGGCGCGTGCGTCGCGGCAGGTCGGGTCATGCCTGTAAAGCCCTTGTCAATTGAGCAGGGCGGCCTGATAGCCGGCGCACTTGCCCATCACGTAACCGAGTTCCAGCTTGTCGGGATCACGGGTAAAGCGGGAGACCGGGAAGTAGTCTGCCGGCGCTATCACCTCGATCTGGCAGTCCGCCGGCGGATGGGCGATGAAATCGAGTGCTTCGTTGTAGCTGCGATCCCGCTGTTCCAGCGCCTGCGCCAGCGCGGGGCGGGTCTTGAGCAGGGTGCGGATCATCCAGGGGAAGGGCATCGGTTTGAGCCGGTAGCCCAGCGGCTCGGAGAGGATCACCGTCAGCTGACGGGCGCCGCGCCGGTAGGCCTCGATCACCGGGATGGAGTCGGCCACCCCGCCATCGGTCATCGGCACCCCGTGCACTTCCGGATACTCGCGAGAGGCGAGAGGGATGGCGCAACTGGCGGGCAGCACTTCATTCATGTTCTCCGGTTTGACCCGGATGTACTCCGCCTTGCCAGTCAGGGTGTTGGTCACCACCGCGTAGAAGGGAATGCCGCTTTGCCGGTAGCTGTGTACGTCCAGCGGGTACTTGCGACAGCTGGTGTGCCATAGCCAGTGGATATCCACCAGATTGCCCCCCTTGGCGAAGCGCAGCGGATCCATGAACTCCTGGCGACAGGCCAGCTCGGTCAGAATGTCGTGGCTGCGACCATGCTGGCTGGCGAGATAGGCCAGCAGGTTGGTGGCGCCCGCCGAGACGCCGATGGCAAAGTCGAAAGGGTGGTAATCGTGCTCGATGAAGGCATCCAGCACGCCGCTGGCGAAGATACCGCGCATGGCGCCGCCTTCGACGACCAATGCGTGGGGAGAGGTGGTTCTGTTCATATGGGGGCCTCATCGCTGAGCCGGCAGTGCCGAGTCGTGTCGAAAATGCCAGCGCGGGGCTGACGAGCGGAGTGGGGCCATTCTAGGCAGAGGATGTTGTTCGGGATATCTGTCAATTTCAAATCAGTCGTTTTGTTTTTATGAACAAAACGACCCAAGGTGACCACTTGTGATGCTCGCTGGAACTGGACTAGGATGGAGACGATTTTTGTCCGTCGGCCCCGGGAGCGGGGCCCCATCATCTCTGTCAGGGAGTACGCAATTCATGGCTCTGCTCAAACCGCCGGGGCTCAAGCCCGGCGATACCATCGGCTTTTTTTCTCCCTCCAGTGCGGCCACCGCCTGGGCGCCAAACCGCTTTGCCCGTGCCGGGGCGTTTCTGGAAGGGCAAGGCTTCAGACTCAAGGCGGGCAGCCTCACCGGCCAGCAGGATCACTGGCGATCCGGCTCCATCGCCGCCCGGGCTGACGAGCTCAATGCCCTGATTCGCGATCCGGAGGTGCGCTGCATCATGTCGGTGATAGGCGGCAACAACTCCAACTCCCTGCTGCCCCACCTCGATTTTGATGCACTCAAGCGCGATCCCAAGATAGTCATTGGCTACTCCGACGTGACGGCCCTGCTGCTCGGCATTCATGCCCGCACTGGCCTCGTCACCTTCTACGGCCCGGCGCTGGTGGCCTCTTTCGGCGAGCTCTCGCCGCTGGTGGACGAGACGCTGGCGGGCTTTCGCCAGATCTGCCAGGCCGGTGGCGCCGCCGTGCCCCACACAGTGCCGACCCCGGCGCAATGGACCGAGGAGCGGCTTGACTGGGAGAACCAGACCCGTGCCAAGCAGTGCCAACCAAACCGGCTGATCTCGGTGGGGACCGGTCGGGTGCGGGGCCGGCTTATCGGCGGCAACCTCAATACGATGGCGGGGATCTGGGGTTCCCCCTATATGCCGGCCATCGAGCAGGGGGACATTCTGCTGCTGGAAGACAGCCTCCATTTGGCAACGACGGTGGAGCGCTCGTTTGCCCACCTCAAGCTGTGCGGGGTGTTTGATCGGATCGGCGCCCTGGTGCTCGGCAAACACGAGCTGTTCGACAGCCAGGGCAGCGGCCGGCGGCCGCTCGATATCCTGCTGGAGGTGGTGGGGGAGCCCACCTTCCCCATTCTGGCGGAGTATGACTGCGCCCACACCCACCCCATGCTGACCCTGCCCCTTGGCATCGAGGTTATGCTGGATCTCGATGCCCAGCGTCTCACCCTGTGCGAGCCCTGGCTCGGCGAGTGAGCCCGCGTTGGCTGCCATCGCCGTATCGGCAAATAAACAAAGAGGTCGCCTGGGCGACCTCTTTGTCATCTGTCCCGCGGTAGCGGGGCTCAGGGCAGGGAGTCGGGCCGGAAGCTGGCGCGGATCTGCGGCACCAGGGGAGCGACATCGAAACCCTTCTCTTCTCCCAGCACCGGGTGGAGCAGGGCCAGATCCGGGATGGGGGTCATGTCGCCCGCCAGCAGCTGGCGAGTGGCCTGGCCCATCTGATAGAGCTGGCGCACCGGGGCAAACTGGGTCGCCAGATTGAGGGAGTCATCGGCACGGGCAAAGGCCATCATGGGGATCTGGTAGCTGGCATCGCGGGGTGGCTTGTCGCCGTGAATGCCCTTGCCGGCGGACATCAGGAACGGCTGGTGATCACCAAACGCCACCACCAGGTAGCGTTTGCCTGAGCGATCCAGGCTGGTCAGCAGATGCTCCAGCGACGCCATGGCATCCACCACGCCGGTGTAGTAGGTGTTGAGCAGCTGGCGATCGGCGTCGCTCTGATCCGGGCAGGCTTTGTCGAGCTGCTGGGCCTGGTAGCGATCCCCGTCGAAGGGGCCGTGCCCCTGCATGGTGACCGCGTAGGCAAACAGCGGCTGCTCATCTTGCTCGCTGCGCTTGAGCAGGTGGTCGATGAGGGCATCATCCGAGATATAGAGCCCCTTATGCTCGAGCGTGGTGAAGCGGGTGTCGAACCAGCGCTCCTCATAGCCAAGGGCCGGGATCGCCTTGGCGCGGCCCCAGAACTTCTCCACATAGGGGTGGGCAAACAGGGTCTGGTAGCCACTTTGCTTCGCACTTTGCGCCAGGCCCGGCACCTGCTCCGAGAGGTAGTAGTAGGGCACCACCCCCTGTTTGAGCAACCCCACCGGCAGGCCGGTGTTCATCTCGAACTCCGCCAGTACCGTCATGCCGCCGGTGGTGGGGGAGTGGATGGTCTTGTGCCACTGCTGCACGCTGGCCGGCAGGCTCAGGGTGGGGGGCGGCGCGCAGATCTTGCCCTGCCAGCCGAGCCAGAGGGATTCATATTGCAGCACGATCACCAGATCGAAGCGGGGCGGCTGGCTCAGGCTGACGTGGCTGAGCTGAGGGGTGAACTCGTTGATCTGCAAGGGATAGCGAAACACGCTGCCACTTTGCAGCATCTCGTCCACCAGGTTGAACAGATAGAGGCCGGGCCCCGAGCGGATGATGTCCCTGTGGTAGTTGACCGCTCTGTCCACGTAGCGAATGTTGGGCCCCAGCAGCTTGTTGCCGGTCTGGGTGGCGAACACGCACAGCGCAAAAAAGGCGGCGGTGGCGGCCAGGGTGCGCAGGATCCAGCGCGACAGGGCGAAGCGCCAGCACAAGAAGAGGGCGAGCGCGCCGCCCAGCAGCGGCAGCACCGGGTGCTGCTCCAGCAGGATGCGCAGCAGCGCCACCAGGTTGCCGAGATCGTCCCCCCCGAGCGGTACCCCGTAGATGGCGATCTTCATGAAATTCGCCAGCAGCCCGATGCCGGACAGCGCCGTGAACACCAGCCCCATGTAGAGGTTGAAGCCCGCCAGCGCGCAGAGGCTCCAGCCCAGCACCATGCTGCCCCAGGCGAGGTAATAGTGCTCCGGGCGAAAGCCTGACCAGAGCAGAAACTCCCCCAGCTTGAACACCACGAAGCCGTGCAGCAGCACGAAGGTGAGGTTGCCGAGCAGCAGGCTGCCGGCGATGCGCCAGCGCAGATTGCGCCTGAGGCTGGGCAGCACCACCTTCAGCACGGCGGCGCTCAGGGCCAGCACCAGCAGCAGACTGGTGCAAAGATAGGTGAGGTTGAAACCCCGCTCCGGCAGGGTCTGCAGGATCTGGCTGAACTCACCGCTCTCCGGCCTCTCCTTGAGCAGCAGGCCGATCCGCAGCTGATAGCGGCTGGCCAGGGCGTCATCGGGGGCGCGCAGGGTGCTGTTGAGATCCAGGGTGCAGCGCCCCTTGCGGCACTGCTGGCGCTTGTCCACCGGCTGGCTCAGCTGATCGATGCGCTCGCCCCTCTCATTGAGCAGCTCCACCCTGACCTTGTCACCCTCCTGCAGCGGCCCGCGCAACTGCCACTGGCTGCGCACCACCAGATAGAGGCCGCGGCTGTCGCTCTTGTAGAGCAGGGCGTGACGGGTGAGGGTGGCGATGGGGTTGTCCGCCGGCCCCAGCACCAGCGGCTGGGCTCGACCGAGCCAGCTGGCGGGGTTGATCTGCGGCAGCAACAGGGTCAGCAGCAGCAGCGCGGCCAGCAGGGCGAGCAGCACGGCGGGCAGAGCGGGCACCCTGGCTGACAAGCGCGCTGAAGTGGGGGCTTTCATATGGGCTCATCCTTTGAGCGAGTGACGATGAAACATGGCTGCTGCATTTAATTTGACCCGATGGTGATGGGCTTGTTCCTTGTTGTCAATTTAATGACCGAACAATGAACGTTGCGTGACCGTGAAACCATGCAAACTGTGATCCCGATCCGGGGGCCGCACTCATTCTGTGATGAAAGCGTCATCATGGCGCTTTGCCACTGGCCTGCCTCTGCCTTGCTGCTTAGTCTCTCAATATGGATGGAGGTACATGTATGAATCCCAAAGTAGCGGCACGTCAGGCAAGATTGCTCCGCATGCTGGAGAGCAAACAGGAGATCCGGATCGGGCGCGAGCAAGACTGTCCCTTGTCCGTGGCCAAACTGGTGCGACTCAAGGAGGATCATCCGGCGGTGCTCAAGGTCTATCGTCACGGCCTCACCGCCGAGGTGTTCCACCTCAAGGTGGAGGGACATCACTGGTGCCTGAAGCGGCGCCGGCACGACTCCCTGGTGGCCAACGTGGACGGCAGAACCGCCTTCCTGACCGAGCTGGAGCGCCGCCGCGAGATTGAGGCCCTGCGGGAGTTGCACCCCACCATTCTGGCCAACGTGGTCTGTACCTGTTTTGGCTCGGCCCGGGCCGGCGTGCTGGTCTCCCCCTGGCTGCGGGGCGTGCCGGTGCATGAACTGAACGAGCGCAACCTGGCGCAGATGCTGGCGGTGCAGGCGGAGCTGGCCCATTGGGGCTGGTTCGACTGGGATCCGAGCCCCGGCAACCTGCTCGACGATGGCCAGCAGATCAGCGTGTTCGACTTTGGCTACATGTGGCCCTTTGACCCCCGCCATGAGTTCAACTCCAACGGCCTCACCGATCCCGCATTTCACGTGCCGGAGCGGCTGGAGACCCGCACCCTCTCGGGCCTGTGGCTCGACGAGCCGGATCCGCTGCCGCAGTTTCGTTACTGGCGCGGCCTGTGCATCAATTGGGCGCAGCGGGAGCTGCAACATCTGACCCGGGAGGGGGCGAGTGCGCCCGTGCTGGCCCGCTTGCAGAGCCTGCTGGGGGAGTGGCGCTCGGCGCTGGCCAGCGAGGAAGCGCTCGCCGCCAACTGGTGGCGCGACATGTATCGCAGCCATCGGCTCGACATTGCCGACGATCTCAGCGGTAAGAGCTGCGGCCCGCTCACCCTGCGCCGGCTCGACTGGTTGCAGCAGGCGGTGACCGAACACTTCGCCGAGCTGGCGGACAACCTGGGCCCCGACGAGGCGGGCTTAAGTCAGGCGGCGCTGCTGAGCCGGCTGGAAGGGCTGCGCGAGGAGATCCGGGCCAACCTGCTGCCGGTACCGACCCTGGCGGGTTAAGGAGAACCGCACTCATATCGAATCTTCATGTCACCCTATATAAAGGCTATGTCCCAATTACGTGTTGCATGGGGTGCCCCAGCGCCTCATGCAAGCAACGTGAGATATTCACTTCCCT